>NZ_OY776220.1:1370000-1605000 GCF_963675415.1 uncultured Trichococcus sp. | reverse complement strand
ACGGTAGCGGGCCATACCTGTACCAGCAGGGATGATCTTACCGATGATAACATTCTCTTTAAGACCCAACAAGGAGTCTTTCTTGCCGCGGATCGCAGCATCCGTCAAGACACGAGTCGTTTCCTGGAAGGAAGCAGCAGACAAGAAGCTGTTTGTTTCCAAGGACGCTTTTGTGATCCCCAACAGGACTGGACGGGCTGTTGCCGGAACTTCCCCAGCGTTGATGACAGCACGGTTACGGTCTTCGAAATCTGAGATATCCATCAGTGTACCTGGCAGGATATCTGTTGAACCCGGATCCATAACGCGGACTTTACGCAACATTTGACGGACCATAACCTCGATATGCTTATCGCCGATTTCTACCCCTTGCATACGGTATACTTTCTGAACTTCGCGCAGCAAGTAAGTCTCAACAGACAATACATCGCGGACGCGCAGCAAGCTCTTAGGCTCGATGGATCCTTCAGTCAATGGATCACCACGGTGAACGATGTCGCCTTCAGCCACTTTCGTACGTGCAGTGTAAGGAATGGTATACGTTCTTGTATCCGTGATACCTTTGACTGTTACTTCTTTGGAACGATCGGACGCACTTTCATCGATGGAGACAACTTCCCCGGTAACTTCTGTGATGACAGCTTGCCCTTTCGGATTACGCGCTTCAAAGATCTCTTGGATACGCGGCAAACCTTGTGTGATATCGTCTCCGGCAACCCCACCCGTATGGAATGTACGCATGGTCAATTGAGTACCCGGTTCACCGATGGATTGGGCAGCGATCGTACCGACTGCTTCACCGACCTCAACATTTGAACCAGTAGCCAAGTTGCGGCCGTAGCAACGTTTGCAGACGCCGTGTCTTGTGTGGCATGTGAACACGGAACGGATCGTCACTTCTTCGATACCAGCATCAATGATTTCTTTCGCCATATCTTCTGTGATCAATTGGTTATGCACAGCAAGAACTTTGCCGTTCTCAGGATGAACAACTGTTTTTTGAGCATAACGGCCAATCAGACGCTCTTCCAAGTCCTCAATGACTTCATTGCCTTCTCGGATCGAACGGACTATCAGACCACGATCGGTTCCACAATCGTCTTCACGGATGATGACATCTTGCGCAACGTCAACCAGACGGCGAGTCAGGTAACCTGAATCGGCTGTCTTCAAGGCTGTATCGGTCATCCCTTTACGAGCTCCATGGGTAGAGATAAACATTTCCAAAACGCTTAGTCCTTCACGGAAGTTCGAAGTGATCGGCAATTCCATGATCTTACCGTTTGGAGCGGCCATCAGACCACGCATACCGGCAAGCTGCGTAAAGTTGGAGATGTTACCACGGGCTCCGGAATCACTCATCATGAAGATCGGGTTTTCTTGTCCCAATGTCTTCATCAGTTCGACTTGGATCTCGTCCTTAGCCAAGTTCCAGGTTGTGATGACGCTGTTGTATCTTTCATCATCAGTGATCAGACCACGACGGAATTGTTTCGTGATGTTATCGACTTTTTTGTGCGCTCTTTCCAGAATCTCTGCTTTGGATTCCAATACCAAGATATCGGCGATCCCTACAGTGATACCTGCACGAGTCGAGATTTTATAACCCAGGTCCTTCATTTTGTCCAGCATCTTCGAAGTTTCCGTTACTTGGAACTTCTTGAAGACGGCAGCGATGATGTTCCCAAGGTATTTCTTCTTGAACGGTCCGACAATTTCTTGTTTTTTGATGAACGCCTGAACGTCTTCGCCGGCATCGACAAAGTATTTATCAGGAGTCGCAACATCCAAGTTGAATTGGGTCGGTTCGTTCAAGTACGGGAATTCGTCCGGCATGATTTCGTTGAAGAAGATCTTACCGACTGTCGTTACCAACAGACGGCCTCTTTGCCACTCTGTCCATGGTTTCTTAGGCAATGAGTTCGTGCTGATCGCTACTCTTGTATGCAGATGGACAAAGCCACCTTCATAAGCCAGACCCGCTTCTTCAGCATTGGAGAAGATCATCCCTTCGCCGACTTTATTTATTTCTTCCAGAGTCAGGTAATAGTTACCCAACACCATATCCTGTGATGGTGTTACGACTGGTTTACCATCTTTCGGATTCAAGATGTTCTGTGCAGCCAGCATCAACAGACGCGCTTCAGCTTGCGCTTCTTCGCCCAGCGGTACGTGGACGGCCATTTGGTCACCATCGAAATCGGCATTGTAGGCTTCACATACCAACGGGTGAAGACGGATCGCTTTACCTTCGACAAGTACCGGCTCAAATGCTTGGATACCCAAACGGTGAAGCGTCGGTGCGCGGTTCAACAATACCGGATGTTCTCTGATGACATCTTCCAATACATCCCATACATCATCGTCCATACGGTCGATTTTGCGTTTTGCATTTTTGATGTTGCTTGCGATATCGCGGGCTACCAATTCTTTCATCAAGAAAGGTTTGAACAACTCGATCGCCATTTCTTTCGGCAAGCCGCATTGGTACATTTTCAGGAAAGGTCCAACTACGATTACGGAACGTCCGGAGTAGTCGACACGTTTACCCAGCAAGTTTTGACGGAAACGTCCTTGTTTCCCTTTCAACATATGCGAAAGTGATTTCAACGGACGGTTACCTGGTCCTGTTACAGGACGGCCACGACGACCGTTATCGATCAAAGCATCGACAGCTTCCTGCAGCATGCGTTTTTCATTCTGAACGATGATGTTCGGTGCGTTCAAGTCCAACAAGCGTTTCAGACGGTTGTTACGGTTGATGACACGACGGTAAAGGTCGTTCAAGTCACTTGTTGCGAAACGGCCGCCTTCCAATTGAACCATCGGACGCAAATCTGGAGGGATAACCGGGATTACATCCATGATCATCCAGCTAGGTTTGTTTCCTGAAGAACGGAAAGCATCCAAGATGTCCAAACGACGGATGGCACGCGTACGTTTTTGTCCGGTCGCGGATTTCAAGTCTTCTTTTAATTGTTCACATTCAGTGTCGACATCGACGCGATCCAGCAATTGCTTGATGGCTTCCGCACCCATGGCCGCATGGAAACTGTTTCCGAATTGCGCCCGTTTGTCACGGTATTCTCTTTCCGTCAGCAACTGTTTCGATTCCAACACAGTGTCACCTGGTTCGATGACAACGTATGAAGCGAAGTAAATGATTTCTTCCAATGCGCGCGGGCTCATATCCAATACAAGTCCCATACGGCTAGGAATCCCTTTGAAGTACCATACATGGGTTACAGGAGCAGCCAATTCGATATGGCCCATTCTTTCACGACGGACCTTAGCGCGGGTTACTTCAACACCACAGCGATCGCAAACGATCCCTTTGTAACGGATACCATTGTATTTACCACATGAACATTTCCAGTCCTTTTGCGGTCCAAAAATTCGCTCACAGAACAAACCTTCTTTTTCAGGCTTCAGTGTTCTGTAGTTGATTGTTTCTGGTTTTTTAACTTCCCCGTAAGACCAGCTACGGATCTTATCAGGAGAAGCCAAAGAGATTTGCATACTTTCAAATTTATTAACGTCTATCAAGGGGCCAACCTCCCTTTATTCTTTGAGCTGCCCAAAATGCTCTATCTGCGTTTCTCGTGAGGCAATGCGCTTTGATCAAACATGCGCCCGAACGCCTCAGCAGCGCCCGGGAACACGAATTAGTCTCTCTTCATTGCTTCAGATTGTTTGTTTAATCTTTCCATATTCACAACATCGTCTTCTTCATCCATGTCGCGCAATTCGATTTCTTCTTCTGCTTCATCAAGCACTTTCATATCCAATCCGAGTGCTTGCAATTCTTTCACCAATACGCGGAATGATTCAGGTACACCTGGACGAGGAATTGTTTCGCCTTTGACGATCGCTTCGTATGTTTTCACACGACCGACAACATCATCTGATTTGTATGTCAAGATTTCTTGCAATGTATAGGCAGCACCATAAGCTTCCAGTGCCCAAACTTCCATCTCTCCGAAACGCTGTCCACCGAACTGAGCTTTACCACCCAATGGTTGTTGCGTAACTAAAGAGTATGGTCCAGTTGAACGAGCATGCAATTTGTCATCAACCATGTGGGACAGTTTCAGATAGTACATGACGCCGACGGATACACGGTTATCGAACGGTTGACCTGTACGGCCATCGTAAAGGATCGTTTTGGCATCGTTCGCCATACCGGCTTCAGCCACCGTACCCCAAACGTCATCTTCATCCGCACCATCGAATACCGGAGATGCGACGTAGATGCCTAATGAACGGGCAGCCATACCAAGGTGAAGTTCCAATACTTGTCCGATGTTCATACGCGATGGTACCCCTAGAGGGTTCAACATGATGTCGACTGGAGTGCCGTCTGGCATGTATGGCATATCTTCTTCAGGCATGATACGGGATACAACCCCTTTGTTACCATGACGTCCAGCCATTTTATCCCCTTCGTTGATCTTACGTTTTTGAACGATATAGACACGCACCAACAGATTCACGCCAGGTGACAATTCATCCCCTGCTTCACGGGTAAAGATCTTCACGTCATGTACGATACCGCCGCCGCCGTGAGGAACACGTAGCGATGTATCGCGCACTTCGCGAGCTTTTTCACCGAAGATAGCATGCAACAGACGCTCTTCCGCAGACAGTTCCGTCATCCCTTTAGGAGTGACTTTACCGACCAGGATATCCCCGTCTTTGACTTCCGCACCGATGCGGATGATGCCGCGCTCGTCAAGATCTTTCAAAGCATCTTCACCGACGTTAGGCAATTCGCGGGTGATTTCTTCAGGTCCAAGCTTCGTGTCACGTGCTTCTGATTCGTATTCTTCGATATGGATAGAAGTGTACACATCATCACGCACAAGACGTTCGTTCATGATAACAGCATCCTCGTAGTTGTAACCTTCCCAAGTCATGAAGGCAACCAAAACGTTCTGTCCAAGAGCCATTTCGCCTTTTTCCATAGATGGGCCATCGGCTAATGTCTCGCCGACATCGACACGGTCTCCCAAAGCTACGATTGGACGTTGGTTATAGCAAGTCCCTGAGTTGGAACGTTGGAACTTGATGATTTCGTATTTATCCAAAGCGCCATTGTCGCGACGGACACGGATTTCTTTGGCATCTACGTATTCAACCACACCATCATTCTGGCACAACAGGGCTGCACCTGAGTCATGAGCGGCTTTGTATTCCATCCCAGTACCGACGAACGGTGCTTGCGGATTGATCAACGGAACGGCTTGACGTTGCATGTTGGCACCCATCAAGGCACGGTTGGAGTCATCGTTTTCCAAGAACGGGATGCAGGCTGTAGCGACAGCAACTACTTGTTTTGGAGAAACGTCCATGTAATCGACGCGTTCGATCGGAACTTCCAAGTTGTCATGGATATAACGGGCCATGACGATATTGTTGGCGAAGCTTCCGTCTTCCAATAGGACCGAGTTGGCTTGCGCAACGGTGAAGTTATCTTCTTCGTCAGCGGTCAAGTAGTCGATGATATTGGTAACTTTATGCGTGTTCCAGTCAACACGGCGGTAAGGCGTTTCGATGAAGCCATATTTGTTGATTTTTGCATAACTGGACAAGCTGTTGATCAGTCCGATATTCGGGCCCTCAGGCGTTTCGATCGGACACATACGGCCATAGTGGGAATAGTGAACGTCTCGGACTTCATATCCGGCACGGTCTCTCGTCAAACCGCCGGGTCCTAAGGCTGAAAGACGACGTTTGTGCGTCAATTCGCCCAACGGATTCGTTTGGTCCATGAACTGTGACAATTGGGAAGAACCAAAGAATTCTTTGATTGCAGCCACTACCGGGCGGATGTTGATCAATTGTTGCGGTGTTACGGTAGAAACATCCTGGATGGACATTCTTTCGCGCACGACACGCTCCATCCGTGACAAACCGATACGGAATTGGTTCTGCAACAACTCTCCGACTGAACGGATACGTCTGTTACCCAAGTGGTCGATGTCATCCGTTGTTCCCAATCCTTCAGTAAGGTTGAAGAAGTAGTTCATGGAAGCAAAGATGTCGGCAGTCGTCAGATGTTTGATATCGTCGGCAATTTCGGAATTTCCGATGATATTGATGACTTTCTCAGGGTCTTTCTTGGAGTAGACTTTCACTACTTGCATAACGACCGGATCAGTCACAACGCCATCATCAGAAGGATACAACGTCACTTGGTTCAAGCCGTTGTCCAAATAAGGCGTTAAGCGTTCCATCATGCCGCGGTCCAATTCGGTCCCTTTTTCTGCGATGATTTCACCTGTTTCAGGATCGACCAATGTTTCAGCCAATATCTGGTTATACAAGCGTGTTTTGACATTCAATTTTTTGTTTACTTTATAACGTCCAACTGGAGCCATGTCATATCTTCTTGGGTCGAAGAAACGAGCATTCAGCAAGTTACGTGAGCTGTCCGCAGTTTTCGGTTCGCCTGGACGAAGTCTCTCGTAAACGTCTTTCAACGCTTCTTCTGTTCTGGAGTCCGATGCGTTTTTATGCACGTCTTTTTCCATAGTCAAACGCAAGCTTTCGTGGTCGCCGAAGATCTCAAGAATCTGATCATCCGAACCGAAGCCCAATGCGCGGACCAAAACGGTCAACGGGATTTTTCTGGTGCGGTCGATACGGACGTAAGAGATGTCTTTCGCATCTGTTTCATATTCCAACCATGCGCCACGGTTAGGGATCAAGGTGTTGCCGAAGCTTTCTTTCCCGTTTTTGTCCATCTTGTTATGGAAATAAACGCCTGGAGAACGGACCAACTGGGAAACGATAACACGTTCCGCCCCGTTGATGATGAAGGTACCCATGTCTGTCATTAATGGGAAATCTCCAAAGAAAACTTCTTGGTCTTTGATTTCGCCTGTTTCTTTGTTGATCAAACGCAGTTTTACATAAATCGGTGCCGAGTAGTTGGCATCATGTGCACGTGCTTCTGAAACAGTATATTTTGGCTCATGGAATTCATAATCGACGAATTCCAATGCTAAGTTCCCTGTGTGGTCTTCAATCGGTGTGATGTCCTTGAACATCTCTTTGATCCCGGTTTCCAGGAACCATTTGTAAGAATCCGTTTGAATCTCAATCAGGTTAGGAAGCTCTAACACTTCACTGATACGCGAATAACTTCTGCGGGTACGTTGTTTCCCGAATTTTTCATTATGCCCTAACAACTTCTTCACCCCTACTTAAATTTAGACATTTAGCGACAACACACTTTTATGTTGCATTTTCGCAACAAGTGTTACGTTTTTGTTACATATACATTCCGCAACGTTTTTTTGGCAAAAAAAAACCAAAAGAAGGTTGCAATTTCTGAGAAAATTACTCTTTCTTTTGTTTTCTGCCTCGAAAAGCGCGTCTGGACAATATTTCAGTCGCGTTTTCTGAATTATCTTATGCGTCTATATTACCTTACTATTCTACACACACGACTTCCATTTGTCAACAGCCTTTCGCCCGCACCCGGGGCGATCCGGGACGCGTACTAAGACTTGACCGATTGGATGATCCAATACCCTTTGTCGCGCGCAATCACTTCGGCATTCCCGAAGACTTCCAGCATTTTCTGTTCAGCACTCGGCGCGCCTTGCTTCTTCTGGATGACCACAGTCAGCGTGCCACCCGGCAAGAGATGCGTGTGCGCTTCCGACAGAATGCGATGGACGACCTGTTTCCCGGCGCGGATCGGCGGATTGCTGACGATTGCAGCGAATTGCCTTCCTTCCGGCACTTGGTCGTAGGTATTCGATTCGTAGACTTTCACATTGCGGATGTGGTTGGCTTCCGCATTTCTGCGCGCCAAAGACAAAGCCCGCTCGTTTACGTCCACCATCTCCACCAGTCTGGCAGGATAAGCATGCGCGAGCGCAAGACCCATCGGACCGTAACCGCAGCCGACATCGAGGATATCCCCGGATACTTCCTCATTCAAGCGGAAACTTTCGATCAGCAAGCGCGAACCGAAGTCGACCGTTTTTTTGGAGAAGACGCCGCTGTCCGAGATGAAACGGAATTCACGGTCCCTCAAAGGAAACGTCCAAGAAGTTTCCTTGCTTTCGGTTTCAGGATTTTTTGTGTAGTAATGATTTGACATATTCCCAACTCCTTCTGACGGAAGTCCGATACCGCACGGAAAATATAAGAAAAGCCAGGATAATTGCTTATCCTGGCCAGTCTATTTACACAATCAAGAATTGTGTTTCTGTAGAAACAATCTTTTGAAAAAAGATTATTTAATTGTTACAGAAGCGCCAACTTCTTCTAATTGAGCTTTCAATGCTTCAGCATCTTCTTTAGATACAGCTTCTTTGATAACGCCAGGAGCGCCGTCAACTAGAGCTTTAGCTTCTTTCAAGCCTAGGCCTGTAGCTTCACGTACAACTTTGATAACTTTGATTTTTGAATCTCCAGCTGAAGTTAATTCAACGTTGAATTCAGTTTGCTCTTCTACTGCTGCTGCTACTGCACCTGCTGCTGCTACTGGAGCTGCAGCTGTTACGCCGAATTCTTCTTCGATAGCTTTTACTAAGTCGTTTAATTCTAAAACTGTTGCTACTTTGATGTCAGCAATGATTGCTTCGATGTTTAATGACATTTTGTGTTCCTCCGTTTTTGGTTTAAGTTTTTTTGTGCCTCCGAAAGGAAGCTTTTGTTCGATCATTCAACAGAACTGCAGATTATGCAGCTTCGCCGTCTTTCTCAGATACAGCTTTAATAGCCAACGCAAAGTTGCGGACTGGAGCTTGTAGTACTGAAAGTAACATAGAAAGCATACCTTCGCGGTTTGGTAGTTTTGCCAAAGCTTCGATTTCTTCTTTAGAAGAAACGTTACCTTCAACGATACCACCTTTGATTTCTAGTTTTTCAGCAGTTTTTGCGAATTCAGCCATGATTTTGGCTGGAGCAACAACATCTTCAGAACTGAATGCAACAGCAGTAGGTCCTTTGAAGATGCTTTCCATTCCTTCCAAACCTGCAGCGACAGCAGCACGTACCATTAGAGAGTTTTTGATAACTTTCATTTCTACGCCAGCTTCACGCAATTGTTTTCTTAATTCAGTCACCTGTTCAACAGTAAGACCTAAATAGTCAACAACGACTACAGATGCGGATTCTTGGATTTTTGTTGTCAGTTCTTCAACCAACAGTTGTTTTTGTGCAATAGCAGCTTCACTCATCTTATATTTCACCCCCTGGATTTTATGATAGAATTTCTTGTAAAAACAAAAAACTCTATGTCACCTAGACATAGAGGATCCATAAATATCTCATTGGATTCTTCCTCGGCAGGTATATTAAGGCTCGCACCCCCTGCTGTCTTCGGTAAGCATATATTAACCTCAACGACTATACCAAAGATAGTCGTTCAGGTCAAGGTTTTTTTATAAAGAGCTTGCGTCCACTTTTACGCCAGGTCCAAATGTAGTTGTTACACTTACATTTTTGATGTATTGGCCTTTAGCAGTTGCTGGTTTAGCTTTCACGATTACATCGTGGATTGTACGGAAGTTTTCCATCAATTTAGCATCATCGAATGATACTTTACCGATAGGAACATGGATGTTACCAGCTTTGTCAGCACGGTATGTAACTTTACCAGCTTTGATTTCGTCAATAGCTTTTGTTACGTCCATTGTTACAGTACCTGTTTTAGGGTTTGGCATCAAGCCTTTAGGTCCCAATACACGACCCAAACGTCCAACTTCGCCCATCATGTCAGGAGTTGCTACAACAACATCAAATTCAAACCATCCACCTTGGATTTTTTGAACCATGTCTGCGTCGCCTACGTAGTCTGCACCAGCAGCTTCCGCTTCTTTAGCTTTTTCGCCTTTAGCGAATACTAAAACGCGTTGTGTTTTACCAGTTCCGTTTGGAAGCACGACTGCTCCACGGATTTGTTGGTCATTTTTACGAGTGTCGATCCCTAAACGGTAAGCGACCTCAACAGTTGCGTCGAATTTTGCAAAATCGACTTCTTTCGCTAATGCTACTGCTTCTTCTACTGAATATGCTTTAGTAGAATCTACTTTTTTCGCAGCATCTTGGAATTTTTTACTTTTCTTAGCCATGAATTTTCCTCCTAGATTGTGGTTTTAACGGTTTTACCTCCCACTTGTGGCCCAGAACGTCTTGCGAGCGTTCGGAAGACCACATGAGAAGCTGCCTTTTGAATTAGTCTTGAACTGTAATACCCATTGAACGGGCAGTACCTTCGACCATACGCATAGCAGCTTCTACGTCTGCTGCATTCAAGTCTACCATTTTTGTTTCAGCGATTTCTTTAACTTGGTCACGAGTTACGGTACCAACTTTTTTCTTGTTTGGTTCGCCTGAACCTGATTCGATACCTGCAGCTTTTTTCAGCAATACTGGAGCTGGAGGAGTTTTTGTAATGAAGGTGAATGAACGATCTTCATATACAGAAATGACGACGGGAATGATCATACCTGCTTGGTCAGCTGTACGTGCATTGAATTCTTTACAGAATCCCATGATGTTTACTTGTGCTTGACCCAAAGCTGGACCTACCGGTGGAGCAGGAGATGCTTTACCTGCAGGAATTTGTAACTTAACTAATTTAACAACTTTTTTAGCCACGAGACATACCTCCTTGATTGTTCGTGATGTGGTTTAATGGGGTTAAGATTTCCCCTCCCACTCAATCCATACGCCTGAACGTACCGATATATTGTATCAGTACACCCAAACAAATGCAATAGTTTTTTTAGCTTTTCTTAGCCTTTGTCGACTTGGTCGTAATCCAGCTCGGCAATTGTTTCGCGGCCGAACATTTCGATCATGACTTTCAGCTTGCCTTTTTCGCTGTCCACTTCTTCAACGAACCCTGACAGGCCGTTGAATGCGCCATCGGTGATGGTAACGGGTTCGCCTTTTTCGAATTCCACATCATGCGTACGCGTGCTCATGCCCATGCGCTTCAGGATGACTTCGATCTCTTCATTCAATAAGGCGGACGGCTTGCTTCCCGCTCCATGCGATCCGACGAAACCGGTGACGCCCGGTGTATTACGGACTACGAACCACGCTTCATCAGACATGATCATTTCAACCAATACGTAACCAGGGAAAGTTTTTTGCGTGGTCGCTTTCTCTTTCCCATCCTTCACTTCCACTTGCTCTTCTTCCGGGATGACGACGCGGAAGATATGGTCTTCCATATTCATGCTTTGCGCACGCGATTCGATGTTCAGTTTCACTTTGTTCTCATAGCCTGAATAAGTGTGCAACACATACCATTGTTTTTCGTTTTCGATCGTTTCCATTTCTGCATCTTCTTTCTTGGTGGATTTTATTTGACTTCGTTTTTTGTAAACAAAAAAACCTTCCTGTGTTGAAAGGTTCCTTCTGTACGGCGTTAACATTATAGCATCACGAAGACCGTATGGCTACAAATCTTCTTTTAATTTAAGAATAGATCCATTCCTTCTGTGATCCCAAAATCTACTACAGCAAAAAATATTACGAACAGAATTGTGGTAACGACTACCGTATTCGTATATTTTGCTAATTCCTTACCGGTTGGCCAAGTCACTTGCTTCATTTCGTCCGCTACGCTCTTCAGAAATTTCATGCTGTTCCTCCTACTATTGTTGCCAGTTTTCGTCTTTATTTCGTTTCTTTATGCAAGGTATGCTTTCCGCAGTACCGGCAAAATTTCTTGACTTCCAAACGTTCTGTACGACCTTTTTCAGTAGGTGTGATGGTATAGTTCCTTGATCCACATACGGTACAGGCTAATGCGGCTTTTCTGATAGCCATGTCGCTCACCTATTTTCTCTCTATTTGTGTACACAATACAAGCTAATATTAGAGCGCCTGCCCCAAATAGTCAACCTTTTTATTTTTGCGGAGGCGCCAAAAAATACAAAAAGGCCTCCGGATCTGAGACCGGAAACCTTTTTGTTGCGCTATTCATTTCTGCATTACCTTATCCGCGTTGAATCTTGCTTCTTATTGAACTGTAACGATTGCATCGCCAAGATCTACAGTACCTTCCGCAACAACTTCAATGTTTTTGTAATTGAAAGTGTTTGTGATTACCATAGGAGTAGTTGTCTTGTAACCGGAAGCTTTGATGAAGTCGATATCGAAATCGACCAATTTGTCTCCGATTTCAACAAAATCCCCAGCCTTGACATGGGTAGTGAAACCTTCACCCTTCAGATTGACAGTATCCAATCCGATGTGGATCAAAATTTCAACGCCTTCGTCCGATTCAAGACCGATAGCATGCTTCGTGTCGAAGACCATGACGACTTTACCGTTGATCGGCGAAACAACTTCACCGACTGCAGGTTCGATTGCGACCCCTTTACCCAATGCTTCACTAGCGAAGGCAGCATCATCCACTTGCGTCAGCGGAATAGCGATACCAGCGATTGGCGAACGCAAAGTAGTGGCAACTGTCGCTTTTTCTTCAGCAGCAGGTGCCGCTGTTTTTTCTGTTGCTTTTTCTTCTGTTTTTTCAACAGCCTTCAGACCATAGTAGTCTTCTTTAGAAGGCAGTTTTGCGGCACTGCCGCTTTCGATGAATTCTTCCAGGTTTGATTTGATGACGGAAACTTTAGGTCCGTAAACAACTTGAACGCCGTTTCCTTTATGGATAACGCCGGATGCTCCCGTGCCCTTCAATAATTCCGCATCAACCAAATCTCCGTTTGCAACGGTTGTACGCAGACGCGTCGCACAGCTGTCGACGTCCACGATGTTCGCTGCGCCACCCAGACCATAAACGATGGAAGCGGACATTTCATCCGTTTCGTTTTTCACGATTGAGGCAATGTCTGTAGCGCCTTCTTGCGCTTTCGCATTCATGTCAGCACGTGTATACAACTTGACTTCAGTCGAATCGTCTTCACGACCTGGAGTCTTGTAGTTGAACTTCTTGATCAGGAACGAGAACAGGAAGTAGTAGACTACGAAGTAAGCAAGACCGATGAATACGATCCAGATCCAGTTCGTTTTGGCATTCCCTTGCAGGATACCGTACAAGAACATGTCGATGAAACCGCCCGAGAAAGTCATACCGACGCCTACGTTGAACATATGCATCAACATGTAAGCAGCACCGGCTAAAATCGAGTGGATGACATACAATGGTGTAGCAACAAACAGGAATGTGAATTCCAACGGCTCAGTGATACCAGTAAGCATGGAAGTCAAGGCAGCAGACAACAAGAGTCCGCCGGCTTCTTTTCTTTTTTCTGGCTTAGCTGTGCGGTACATCGCTAAAGCAGCACCAGGCAATCCGAAGATCATCAACGGGAATTTACCTGACATGAAGCGAGTAGCGGCAACGCTGAAGACAGTTGTGTCAGGATCAGCCAATTGCGCGAAGAAGATGTTTTGGGCACCTTCGACCATTTTTCCGCCGACTTCCATCGTTCCGCCCACTGCAGTTTGCCAGAAAGGCAAGTAGAATACGTGGTGCAGACCGAACGGAATCAACGCACGCTCCATGAAACCATAGAGCCATGTTCCAGCGTAACCGGAACCTTGTACCAAAGCACCGATCGCATTGATGCCTTCTTGTACTGGCGGCCAGATGAAGACCATCAGGATACCTACGAACAAGTAGACGATCGATGAAATGATCGGAACAAAACGAGTGCCTTCAAAGAATGAAAGAGCAGCTGGTAATTGAATTTTATAAAAGCGATTATGAAGTGCAGCAACACCCAAACCGACGATCATACCTCCAAAAACACCCATTTGCAATGACTCGATACCCAATACGTTCGTGATGGAGCCTTCGATGAACTGATCTGCGCCGCCACGGGCTACGATCATAGCGCCGATTGATGAATGCATGATCAGGAAGGCGATGACAGCCGCCAAAGATGCAGTCGCTTTTTCAGCTTTCGCCATACCGATGGCACAGCCGACAGCGAAGATCAACGGCAAGTTGCCAAAGACGACTGATCCGGCCTGATTCATTACGTTCAGAACATCATAAATGAATGTCCCTTGACCCATCAGTTCCGTTAAACCATATGTTTCTAGTGTAGTAGCATTAGTAAATGACCCACCGATACCCAAAAAGAGTCCGGCTACTGGTAAAATGGCGATTGGCAACATAAATGAACGCCCAACACGCTGCAAAATACCAAAAAGTTTGTCCTTCATTTTAAATCCTCCAAATAGGGACAAGGAAAGTTCCTTTGCGGAACAGGCGGACCCGCTCCGTTTGCAACTGACCTCGTTCGCTTTATTTAAGCGGACGGAAAATACAGGAGATGAATATAGCGCTTTCTTGATCAATAAATGAAGATTCCGAAAGATAAGACACTTCGAATCCATAGCCATTATAACGCAAACACGCTTTCATTAAAAGTAAGAAGTAACATTTTGGACACAATTTCGAAAGACAGCCGGAAGCGGCCTTTTATGAAAACGGTTTACTCTATCTTTATTTTTAACTCCAGCAACATCGTGCAAGATTTCCGTTGATTTTTTACAGTGCGGAATCCGTACTGCTCATAGAGCCTGCGCGCCGGGTTGAAGCGGGTCACACTCAAGGAGACGGTCTCCAAATCCGTTGCGCGCAGATGCGTCAGCATCCGCTCCAACAGCACCGACCCGATGCCGCGCCCACGGAAAGCCGGCAGCACCGCGAGCGTGAGTTCCGGCACGTCTGCGCGGACGAAGCCGTAGCCTTTTGGGGCAGCCGTCGCAAACCGGATCCACACCGCTCCGACAGCCGCTTCATCGACCAGCGCAACGAAAGCCGCGTCCCCAGCCCTGCCAAAGTCCGCATAGTAGCGCCGGATTGCGGGCTCTTCCAAGATCTTCCGCGGCAAAAAGCCCCCGCCTTTGGGCGAATAAATCGCCTGATAAGTCATTTCCTTCAGGAAAAACTCATCCGCAGGGGCTCCCTCTCTGATAGTAATCATTTCAGGATAAGCGACACAATCAACAGGATGATTTCCAAACCGTGGTAAAGGATCAGATTTTTGATCGCCAGATTGAAGGTCGTCGCTTTGTCCTGTTTGGCTTTGAATCGGGTGATGTTGCGTTGGATGATCGGGAAGATCGCCCAGATGAACAGCATCCAGACCGGATAGATCCCGAACAGCACCGAAATGGTCGTCGCGGTGAAAGCCCCATAATACAACCAGGCATACAAGCGCACGGCAACCGGCTTGCCGATGTAGAAAGTCAGCGTGTAGCGGTGGTTGGAGATGTCCGTTTCATGATCGCAGATATTATTCGCCAGCATGATGTTGGCGATGCTGAACACCAACGGAGCCGACTGCAACAGGATGATCAGCAGATTCGCGATATTTCCCGCTAGCGTAAAATTCGGCCATTGCAACAGCAACGCGGCCAGTGTTCCGGCCGGCACATTCACGAACACGGCGATGAAGAAGATGCCGAAGCCCATCGTCAGTCCCGATGCCACTTCGCCTAAAGGCATCCGGGAAATCGGGAACGGTCCGAACGTGTACAGGATTCCGATCGCAAAGCAGAGCGCCCCGATCACCAACAGCAACAGATTGGTCCGCGCCGTCAGGATCAATCCGAGCAGCGCCGCGAATGCGATCATCGAAATGATGATTTTCGCAGCCTGTTTGACGGAAATCCCAGCTTTCCCGAGGATGTTTTCCTCGTCGCGGTAAACCAGATTCTTCGCTTTCACATAGTCCATCGTGTTGTTGATGGCCGTCGTCGCCATATCAAAAACGACCATGGCGATGAAGAATAAAATCGTGTTCAGCGCATTGATGCTGCCGAAATGGTAGAGCGTAAACAAAGTCCCCAACACAAACGGAAACAAACTAGCCAACTTGGTCTTGATTTCCACAAATTCCAAAAATACAGGTACATTCATCTCTTTCACCCCTATTCATTTTCCCAAACATAATCGTCGTTCGTCAGTTCAAAATTATCCGTCAACCCACCCGAAACGTAGACCTTCTTGTCCTTTGTGACAAAAACGGCTTCGATATCGTCGCGTTCATTGACGTAGGCCAGACCCGCTTCCACGCCCAGACCGAACACAAGCGTCGAGAGCGCATCCCCATCGATCGACTTATCGGACAGGATCGAAACGCCGGCGATATCGTTATCGAACGGATAGCCGGTCTCCGGATCCATCAGATGGTGGTAGCTGACGCCATCCACTTCGATGTAGCGTTCATAGATACCCGAAGTCACAATGGAACGGTCCTTTTGCTTGGTCTTGCCGATGGTCTCCCCGCGCACTGCCAACGGATCCTGGATGCCCACGTTCCAGGACTCCCCTTCGCGCAGCGGCGAACCGCCCAGCACGTAGACGTTCCCGCCAAGATCGATGATGGCAGTCGTCACGCCTTCCTCCACCAGCAACTCCTTCACTTCGTCGGTGATGTAGCCCTTGGCGATGGCGCCCAAGTCAATCAGCACCCCCTCATCCAGCAGCTGAACGGTCCTTGCCGCATCATCCAGCAGGACGCGCTCATAATCAACCAACGTCAGCGCCGCATCGATTTCGCTCTGCTCCGGTTTTCGGGCGTCCTCGAAGCCGATGTGCCAGAGTTCGGTGATCGGTCCGATTGACAGGTCAAAATTACCATTGGATGCTTCGCTGTAATCCCAGGCGCTCCTTACCAACGGATAGACATCCTCCGACAGCTCCACCGCCGCACCGGCTGCTGCATTGATCGCATCGATCTCCGATCCCGGTTCATTCACCGTAATCTTGTCAGCCAGCTCCTCGACACGGTCGAAGGCCTCTTCCAGCACAGCCTCCTTGCCTTCATCATAGACGCGCACCGTCACATAAGTACCCATAAGAAATTCCGTTTTCTCGTAAGGCTCCTTCAACAGCGCCGGCTCATTCTGCACATCCCCATTGCCGCAGCCGCCGAAAAGGAGCGCCAGCAACAACAAGCCTGATGCTCCGGCCTTACCAACATTTCTTTTCATCCACTCACCTCATATCTGCATTTAAAAAAGACAGGCAGGAACAAGAACGCTGTCCCTACCTGTCTATGATAATCTTTTTTCTTGCCGAATCCACCTAAAAAAGCGGAAAAACAGCTTATTCTTCGACTACGTTGTCGATTTCGATTGTAGTTGTGTCGCCAGCTTCAGCTGCTGCGACCAACATTGGAGCGTACTCTTTGAAAGTATCAGAAGAACTTGTAGCTCCAGTAACGACTTCCACTGCTTCTGGATCTTGTTTTTCAACCAATTGGCTGTTCAATGCCGGGAAGTAGTCAGCAGGACCCACGCCAGCTTTTTCTACCATTCTAGCTTGGTAGTCTGCATCTTCGGATTTCTTCTCGCCGGCTTCGTTCACGTTGTCAAAAGTTGACTCTGTGATTTTTCCGTCCACGACAGTGATCGAGAATTCAGTTTTCCAGCCACGGCTGTCGAAGTTCTTTTCAACCAATGTGTACGTTCCATCTTGTAATTCAGCTGCCGCTGTAGCTTCTGATGAAGATTCAGCTACGACTTCGGATGAAGCCACTTCTGAAGATTCAGTTTCTGTATCGGCACCTCCGCAAGCTGCTAATACGAAAGTTGATGCCAGCAAAAGAGTTGCCGTAGATAACGTTTTCTTTAATTCCATAATCTATCCCACCCTGTTCTTTTTTATTATAATGGTTAGATATGTGATACCAATCACAAGCCCCCTATATCTATCCACTTACTTATCATACCATTTGTTACATCTTTAGCCAAATAAAATCTTTATATTTAGCAAAAAACCATTATTTTCTAATGTTTTATCTCGAAATGACAGGCTATCAATCCACATCATGCGCCCTGACAGCTTTGCTACATATTGCGATAAAGCAATTGCTCAGTTAATTTCGTTAGCGTTTCCTTTACGGGCTGGTCCGGCAATTTTTTGATCAGCTTCAGCGCTTTCGTCGTGTACTTCTTGGCCAAAGCCTGTGCCGAGCGGTTGCCGCCATAGCGTTCCACCAAAGCATGGATCTCCGCGAGCTCCGCAGCGGTCACATCCGCCCCTTTGGCGATATAAGCTGCGAACGCTTTGCGATCGGCCTGCATCGCATACAGCACGGGCGCGGTGTAGATGCCGTTGCGGAAATCGCTCAGAGCCGGTTTGCCCAAGGTCTTTTCGTCCTGCGTGTAGTCCAACACATCATCCATGACCTGAAAAGCCATGCCGATGTTGTGGCCGATCCGGTAGGCCAACTGCGCCAGCTTCTCGTCATCATCCGAACCATAGGCCCCGGCATAGCAGCTCAACGCGAACAGTTGGGCCGTCTTGCCTTGGATCTGGCGCAAGTAATCGCGCATGCGCATGTTCGGATTGTAGCGCATATCCATCTGGTTCAGCTCGCCGATCAGGATGCTCTCCATCCCGTTCGTGTCGATTTTCAGCACAGACGCATCGCCCGCGTATGCGGACAGCAGCCGGAAACAGACTGTGAACAGGTAATCCCCCGAATAGACGGCAATCTGGTTGCCGAACGCCCGGTTCATCGTCTCCTGACCTCGGCGGGTGCCGGCTTCATCGATGACGTCATCATGCATCAACGTTGCCGTATGCAACAATTCCACCGCAGCCGCAATCGCCTGTGCCCGCTCCGCATCCCGTTCCGGGGAATAGTGCGAAAACAACAGGCAATAGGCCGGCCGCAGCATCTTGCCGCCCGAAAGCAAGCGCGCGAGAATCGCCTCCCTGACCGCCTGGTTTTTGAGCGTTATGTTTTTTTCCAACAGCTCATTGGTGGCGACCAATTCCGCTTGCAACAGCGGATACTGGTCCCACATCGAATGAATTTTCATACAAAACTCCTTTTGTTCTGCCCTTAAGTATTTGTCAGGAGATGATGTCGAGGGCCTCTTCATCGTCAGCAGTCGTCCCTTGGGCGCCCCGCACCTCAATCAGCACACGGTTCGGCAGACACATGATCGTCTCCCCGATGTCATCCTTCGCGCCCATGCGCACACACAATTGGTCATCGCAATCGGCGGAGGCGATCCGGATTTGGGATCCTTCCCGCACAATCACGTTCTCGTGCCCATGGTCGTCATGGAAAACATAGGTTTCCGTTTTCCCGTCATCCTCCAGGACAAACTCCTTGACCACTACGCCGTCCACGCTGACGACCGCAATATTATCCGCGCTCTCAGCATTGGCTTGGTGATAGCTGAAGACCCCCAACGGGAGGAAGGATGCCGCCATCAAAAAAAGGATGATAAGCAGATCGCCTCTGCGGATCATTTTCAGGTATTTTCTCATTTCCCGTCCCTCTCTTCTGAAAAGAAAAGGGTTAAGGCAAGTCTCCCCACCTTAACCCTGTTAGATCGTTATTATTGACCGATGCCCGGTCTATAGATTGATTTTGTCTTACCATACCACCAGTTGTCAAGTTTCTTCTGGATCCACGGAATCACATAGTAGTCCAACCCGAAGGCTCTGCCCGATCCGTTCATCAAGGCGATGGCCACCGGAATGAACCACATGTTCACCCAGTAGAACATACCGGATAAGGAGAACGAGATCACCAATGCGATTGTTGCGGCATTCGCCAAGAAAGTGAACAAGCCAGCGATGATCGCCAAACCGATCAGCAACTCGACGATCGTCATGAATTTCTGGAAGAATAAAGCCATTTCTACGTTCGGGATCATGATTTGCATGATGCTGTTGAACCACTCAGGCGCTTCTTTGAAGATCATCATAGGCTCTTCGCCATAGGCATAGCTCAAACCGAACACCGGATGGCTGACCGTTTCCGTGACAGCTTCGGATGCCCCGGTTGTCGCTTCCTTCAGCCAAGCGAAAGGCAGGACGACCTCATCACCAAACCAAGAAGTCGTGCCGTACAGGCCGTAGATCTTCTTGACCGCTTCCCAAGTCCACATGCTGCCGTAGAAGACGCGCAATGGCAGTGCCCAAAGCACGTTACCCAAACGGGACAAGTGACCACGGAAGATGTTGCGTTTTTCCTTGATATGGAAGAATTCATGGTAAATGTATTGGACGAAATAATAGCCTGAACCGATCGTCATGAAGTAGAACAAGTTCACGATATGCTTCACGAGCATCGCTATGAAGCCGCTCAAATGGATTTTGTCCATCAAGTAAGCAACGCCATAACGGGAACCGATCGAAATCATGAACCCTTGATACGTGCCTTTGTGTTCGTGCTTCTCAGTGCCTTCGATAGAAGCGATGATGTTGGCTGCGGCTGTGTGTGCCGTTTGCTCAGCGGATTGCACGATTTGTGGCACCGGCGCATTGTCTTTGTCAGGCTCTTCGTAGTAGACTAAGTCCCCTGCCAAGTAGACGCCATCGGAATCTTTCGCTTCCATGTATTTATTGGCTACCAAACGGCCCGCTCTTGCTTGCTCAATGCCGTAAGCGGCTGCGTCCGAGTTGGCTTTTACCCCTGCCGTCCAGATCAGCGTGTGTGTCGGAATGACCGTTCCATCAGACAACTCGACGCTGTCCTTCTCGACGTTCGCAACCCCATTGCCTTTGATGATCTGGATGCCTTGCTTCAGCATGTATTTCTCGGCTTTTTGTTGTTCCTTTTCGGTCACGACGCCCAAAATCTGCGGTGCAGCTTCAACCAGATAGAGGCTGAATTCAGCCGGATCCAATTTGTTGGCTTTGGCCAGATGGTCTTTCCATTCCATCAAGTCGCCGACCAGTTCCACGCCGGTAAACCCGGCACCGCTGACTACTGCAGTCAACATTGCTTTGCGTTTCGCATCATCGTGTTCATTCGACGCCGCTTCGACCGTATCCTGGATATGACGGCGAATTTTGTTCGCATCTTCCCAAGACCACATCGTGAAGGCATGCTCATCGACGCCCGGGACGTTGAACGTATTCGGCTCTCCACCCATCGCCAGGATCAAATAGTCGTAGTTGAAACTGTGGCTGCTGGTTGTGACCACTTTGGCTTCACGGTCCACATGGGTGACTTCGTCGGTGACGATATCCACGTTTTTGCTACGGCTGAACAGACGTTGCAGATCATATTGAATCGCATCGGGCTGCACACGTCCCGCTGCCACCTCATGCAACTCGGTCATGTACGTTTGGTAGGAATGTTTGTCGATCAAGGTGATCAAGACATCCGGATTTTTCTTGAAATGTCGGGACAATTTCTTCGCGGCGGCCACACCGGCGAAGCCTGCTCCCACAACCACAATATTCTTTTTACTCATTTGGCAGTCTCCTTTTTCTATGTCCAGCGCATTACTGCGCCTAATCACTTATTTAAAATAACCACATTTATAAGTATAGTGTATTTGTGAATAATTGTCCATGCAAAACCCGGAAGTAGTATGAAAAAGTTCCTCTATGAGCATTTTTTCATCTTTTTCACTTTGTTTTCTTCCTCACGCAGCATCGTAAAACCTTTCGCATTGGAGATGTTACCGCAATAAAGCGCTAGTCATGCTCTTTCCGATAAATCAGTGAAGCCTCATACCACGCTTTCGTCAATTTACTTTTAGCGGCCTCCTCCGATTGGAATTGGCGGATCGTCGAGACATGCTCCAACAAGTAATTCGCCGCCACCCCGACCGCGATCCCCGAGAAGATGCCGGTCACGGAAAGGATCGGTAAATAGAGCATCACGCTGAACGATTGTGCGATCAGACTTGCCATCGCCAACTGACCGACATTATGCAGAATCCCGCCGGCAGCACTGATGCCGATCATGCTGACCCGCTTCGGCCCCAGAAGCCGGACCAAAAGCATCCCGCCATAACTCAAAAAGGCCCCCGCAAAACTGTAAAGGAAGGTCGATAATGTCCCGCCCAACAACGTCGAGATCAACAACCGCATCCACACGACTTTGAAACTATCTTTGTACGGCAGCGTAAAGATCGCCAATAATGTAATGATGTTCGCCAAACCCAGCTTCGCACCCGGCGCAAACGCGAACGGAAACGGAATCGCCCGCTCCAGCAACGTGATGACCACACCCTGCGCAGCCAATAATGAAATATAGATCAAACGTTTATTTTTATTCATAGCCATGTCCTTGCTTATTAAAATTCGTACTTAAAGTGTAGCACAATCAGGCCAAAGAAATGAACTCAGGGCCTATATTTTGGGAAAAGAAAAAATGCCTCGCCGGAAGTTAATTCCGGCGAGGCATTATTCGGATATCAATCCAACAAACGTTTCATTTTTCGGTGGCATCTATCATAGGCATTCTTAATAGAAGTCACCTCGCAGTCCAGATCATCGGCGATGGTCAGAAAATCCGATCCATTGATGAAACGAACGAACACAGCCTGCTCGAAATCAGACAGAATTTCAAAGTAACACGATGCACTTTCCCTCACCATAACGATTTCTTCAGGAGAGAAGTTCATCGAAACTACGCCTTCAAATGAATGTTCCGTATGATTGCTGTACTGATTTTCCAAGATTGCATCCAACGACACCGCGCCTTTGTCAATCTTTCTCTTTACGGCACTTTCTTTCCTGATTAAGCTGAAAATGTGGTGTTTGAGGGTCAACTTGTAGAAACTCGCAAACTGCAAGCCTTTTTCGGGAACATAAGACTGAACAGCCTTATGCAGTACCATACGAGCCTCCTGCCAGAAATCCTCTTGTTCCAAAAAACGTAAATAATAGGCTTTGTTGAACTTTTTTACTAGTGGTAAAAACCTATAGAAGAGTTCTTCAAAGTACATAGGGTGCCCTTGTTGGATCAGCGCCACCAACTGTTCAGGGCTGTGTTCCGATAGTTCCATTTCTTCATTCATTATTTAATCCCCCCAGATCTTATTGGCAATATATTATGTATCTCCGGATATACATGATATATTACCTAACACCTATTATACCGATAAAGAAAGCGCTGTCAAACATTTGTTTGATTTTTTATTCACTAAATTTCGTTCCCATATTTTAAAACTTTGAAATCTATATTAATTCCCGCATGCTCCCTCTTCGATTGAGCAAGTACGTAGTAGTGATACCAATCACCTTATATCCTACAGACCTATCGTAAGTACATCCACCAACCGCAACAATTCCTCCGGAGTATCAACAACATAAGTTGCCGGAACATCCTTGTTTACCACTTCATGGTTCCGGAAATTCACCCAGATTGTCTTCCAGCCAGCCGCAGTTGCCCCAATTACATCATTATCGAAATTGTCCCCAATGTAGTATACGTTTTTTTTCGCGAAATCCATTCTTCTTTCCATTGCTTCGAAGATTTCTTTACTGGGTTTGGAGACACCGGCGCCCTCCGAAACCAGCATATTTTCGGGAGCGATCCATTTTTCGAGACCCAATTGTTTGATTTTCCTAAGTTGGTTGTCATTGGCACCGTTCGTGATGATGCCGAGCTTGGTGCCTCTTTCGAGCAGCAGTTCAAAAATCTGCGGAATTTCTTCGATCAGTTTGATCTCGTTCTGAAATGCTTCGTAGTCCAGTTGGAATTGCAATGCTTCCTCATCGCTTATCCGGATTCCGAGCTCCTCGAAGGCTTTTGAGATGCGGTAGATGTGCATCTTTCTCATGTTTGTGATTTCATAGCCCGTCGATTCAAAAGCCTCATCGCTGTATTTCCTGCTCAGCTTATACAGTTCTTCTATCTTCACTTCATCCTCAAATTGGCTAAAATGCTTTTGGAAAGCCCGTCTGAAGGGTTCCAATTGGTCGTACAATGTATCATCGACATCGAATATAAATGTTGTCACCATTTTGATGAACCTCCCCTATTGTGTAAATCATTTATCATAACAATAGTACAAAAAGGGACAAAACTCCATCGAGTCTTATCCCTTTTTCTTCCTTACAAAGCATTAAAAACAGAAACGACGTGCTCGACTGTAAATCCGTATTCTCTAATGACCGTCTCACCGGGTGCACTGGCTCCGAATGTATCGATCGCAATCATAGTACCGTGATCCCCTACGTAGCGTTCCCAACCGAAGCTGGAGCCCATCTCAATCGACACGCGCTTCTTCACGTCTTTCGGCAACACGGATTCTTTATATTCCGGCGACTGGCGGTTGAACAAATCAAAGCTTGGGATGGACACGACGGAGACGTCCTTTCCTTGTTCCCGCAAGCTGTTCTGGGCTTTGATCGCAAGGTTCACTTCCGATCCGGTAGCGATCAGGATGCCTTCTGGTTTTTCTCCCTGTTGTTTGGAGAGGACGTAGGCGCCTTTTGCGACACTGGCCTCAGCCAGTTCCTTCGTTTGAGGAATGACCGGCAGGTTTTGTCGGCTCAGCACCAAGACGGTAGGTGTCTCTTTCGACTGCATCGCGATTTTCCATGCCGCGACAGTCTCGTTTCCATCGGCCGGTCTGATGACATGGACGTTCGGCACGCAGCGCAGGCTTGCCAATTGTTCGATCGGTTCATGGGTCGGGCCATCTTCCCCGACCGCCACGGAATCGTGGGTCATTACGTAGGTAACCGGGACTTTTTGGATGGCACTCAGACGTACAGCAGCTTTCAGATAGTCGAGGAATACGAAAAATGTTCCTCCGTAAACTTTTGTTCCACCATGAAGCTGGATCCCATTCATAGCGGCGGCCATGGCGAACTCGCGCACACCGAACCAGATATTGCGTCCTGCAAACTGTTCCGGCTCAAAATCGACTGCACCGGCTACCATCGTGTTGTTGGATGAAGACAGATCCGCTGATCCGCCCCATAAAAACGGTATCGTTTTCGCCAAGGCCTGGATGGTCTCCTTGCTGGTGACCCTGCTCGCCGCACTCGAACCGACTTCATACACAGGGAGATCCTTGTCCCAATCCTTCGGCAGTTCGCTTGAGTGGGCGACTACATACTGTTCGGCCAATTCAGGATAAGCCGCTTTATACTGAGCGAATAACTCTTCCCATTCTTTTTGCGCCTTTTCTCCTCTGACTACTATCTCATTCCGGAAGTGTTCTTGCACCTCCGCGGCTACAACGAATTTTTCATTCTTCTCAAACCCATAAAAGGCTCTGACGTTTTCAGCATCCTCTTTGCCTAACGGAGATCCATGTACTTTGGAAGTGCCTTGACTGATGGAACCATAACCGATGACTGTCTTCACTTCGATCAAGGTCGGTTTGTCCTTTTCTGCTTTGGCAGTCTCAATGGCCGCGTAGATAGCATCCAGATCGTTGCCGTCTTCCACCAAAATGTGCTGCCAGTCATATGCTTCAAACCTTTTTCCTACATTTTCTGTAAAGGATTTATCAGTCGGGCCATCCAATGAGATATCATTTGAATCGTACAGTACGATCAACTTGCCCAGCTTGAGGTGGCCAGCTAACGAGCTCGCCTCATGGGAGATGCCCTCCATCAAATCCCCATCGCCGCACAGACTGTATGTGTAATGGTCGACAATCGGAAACTCCTCTTTATTATATGCAGCTGCCAGATGGGCTTCTGCCATTGCCATTCCGACAGCCATCGCAAGCCCTTGGCCTAGCGGGCCGGTAGTCGCTTCGACACCATCCGTATGATGGATTTCCGGATGCCCAGGCGTCTTTGAACCCCACTGGCGGAATTGTTTCAGATCCTCTATCGAAACTTGATAGCCGGACAAATGCAACAGGCTGTACAACATGGCAGATCCATGTCCAGCCGATAGTACAAACCGGTCCCGGTCCGTCCAATTTCTTGATGTGAGCGGATTGATTTTCAAAAATTTGGACCAAAGAACATAAGCCATTGGGGCAGCACCCATAGGCAAGCCCGGGTGTCCCGAGTTGGCTGCTTCGACTGCATCGATACTTAAGGTACGGATTGTGTTTATCGCTTTTGCATCAACTGTTTCAAACATTTTTTCACTCATCCTTTTTAAAAAAGAGTATCCAACCAAAGACCTTTCAGATCCCTGGTTAAGATACTCTATTTATTTTCTTCGACTAATTATTGAACGGTCACTAATGGACTTTGTACAGCAACTTTCTTGATGCGGGAAGTAGCACCCTTTAGATTGTAGCATTCTGCATAGTCACGGATTGGTCTCTTGATGTGGTCGATGACATAACGTTGTCCGTCGAGATTGTGTGCAGCCAAATTATTGTACATCTTCTCGATCTCAACTTTTACTTCATCATCGTTAAACGTGTAGTGTCCAGCAACATCCAGGATTTCTTCAGTCAATTCAGCATCCGCCATGATTTGATCAGCTGTTAAATTCTTTTGATCTCCAACCATCCATTTTGTCCAACGCCCACTCTTAATAGCATTGGCAAGTATGATATTGCGAGTGTTCGATGGATCCGTGACCAAACCGTATTCCACCAATTTCGCTTCCACTTTAGCCAAGTTCATATAGGCGCGTGTTTCTTCTGTTCCGTATTGAGGAGCTATGTTTGTGGCTGTAATCTGTGAAGGGATATGTTCCAACAAAGTCACATCATCCAAATAATCCCCATTATGTTCTTTCAATCCAACCCCATATTTTTTCGCCATCTGCGCCAATTCATAAGCATTTTTGAAATTGAATACTCCGACTTGTTGCCCTTTCCGGATCAGTGTACCTGTTTGTCCCACGATGAAAGTTGGCATAGGCAAGCCACGTTTTTCTAACTCGTCTTTCAAACGCAGGATGAATGTTTCGTATGTTTCTGTAGACGTCAACCCACCATTCGTCTCTTCCGTACCGACTTCATAGCCGATTTCAGGAAGGTTTCTTGCCTTACGCTCATTTTCACAGAATTCAATCAAATCCACTGTTCTTTCCAAAACTGTATCCAACGCGATTACCTTACCGACTTCGAACGGATCTTTTGTCGGATCAATCATCAATAAGTCAAAGCCTGCTTCAATATCGGCAACATAAGATTTTTTCCCTAATATCATCGCTTCTTCTGTTGGGATATGATCGTTTCTTTCTTGGTCACGCTGCCATGGACCACCGTGGTCACGACATAGATAGTATAAGTTATCATAATCGATTTCCTTCGCTACCTCTTCTACTGCAGCAGCAAAAGTGAATTGGTTCCAGCCATTAACATATCCCCCACCCAATTCGTCCGCATCCACCTGATTACGGCTTGCAATAAACATAACAGGATAATCATCTTCTTTTGATAGCTCTAAAGTAGCTTGCACACAATTTTTTGACATCGGTCCGATTCCCAGGATAGTCGCACTTTCACCTGTTTTTTGCAGTTCCAATAATCCTTTTACAACGCTATTGATAGGTAATTTTGTCATTATATTTTCCTCCTGAGTATTATGTATTGGGTTATTTTGCGATTTCTGTATCTTCAACAACCGTTTTGAATTCATTATTCTTTCCTTGTGTTTCTTCAACTAGATTAGGCTTAGTGAAATGCAGGATGGCAACTGATACTAACGTACCGATCAGCATGGACAAGAAGAACCATAACTTACCATTGACTACCGGCAGAATGATCAGGCCACCGTGAGGAACCAACGCTTCAACTCCGTTTGCCATACCCAATGCGCCACCGATAGCGCTACCAATAATGATCGCAGGCAATACACGTTTGATGTCTTTGACTGCAAAAGGAATCGCACCTTCAGTGATACCGATTAAGCCCATGAAGAATGCTGAAATACCTAAGTCCTTGTCTTCGGAGTTATATTTTTTGCGATCGATGAATGTCGAGATAGCCATTGCCAACGGCGGAATCGCTACAGCAATTCGATGAGCCCCGTTTGGTGCATAAATACCTTCTGCCATTAAAGCCAATGTAAAGGCAGTTGCCGTTTTATTAATGGGTCCACCCATATCAACAGCCGTCATAGCGCCGATAATTAAACCTAATAGAATCGCGTTCCCGCCCTGCAGTTCTCCGAGCACGCTTACTAACCAATCCATAAATGAACCAATCGGCACAGCAATGACATAGATATAAACGAGTCCAATTACAAATGTTGTAAAAACAGGAACTATTAATATCGGCATAATAGTCCGGATTGTTGCTGGCACTTTCCATGTTTTGCACCATCTGACTACATACCCCACAGCGACACCCACAATCATCGCCCCAAGGAATCCTGTTTTCACTTGACTTTCCCCAATAGGGTTATTCGCGACATAACCTAAAATCATTCCGGGTGCAATCCCGGGTTTCCCTGCCATAGAGTATGCGATATAACCCGACAAAATGGGAATCATCATCGAGAAACCAGCGATACCTAAATCAAGGAGGTTCTTCATGAAAGGATTAGTGACTTCCATCCCTGCATCAGTAGCCGTACCCGTAGATAATGCAATGGCAAGAAAAATACCCCCGACCACAACTGATGGCAACATATAGGAAACACCTGTATTAAATGCTTTTTGTAAATCCTTGAACACCTTATTTTCCTTGTTCACTTTCCTTCATCTCCTCATTAGTTAATAAGTACAATGTTTTTTATAGTTTCTCAGCTTTATCCAGTACGCTTGCAGGATGTTTGATCACTTCACCCGGATCGATTTGAATCACTTTTCCGGCATCCATTTTTTCCTCAAAACGTTCTTCTCCTTCAATGCTGATTGCCACCGCTAGAATCACTACATCTGCTGCATCCACCTCTTCTTGCTCCAACTCGTTCTCGATTCCCATGCTGCCTTGCGTTTCTACTTTGCATTCATACCCACGTTTTCTGCACTCTTTTTCGATTGCCTCTTGCGCCATATAAGTGTGTGCTACTCCCGTTGGACATGCTGTAACTGCTACTACTTTCATCTTCTTTTCCCCCTAAATTTCAATTGAACTCAATTGTTCGAAAACTTTATTCTTATCGTTTTGAATCAATAAATTCTCTCTGAATTCGTCATCCAGCAATTTCTTGCTCAACTGTGAAATGAATTTCAGATGTAATTTCCCTGGACTTTCTTGTGGCACGCCTATCAGAAATACTAATCGGACCATTTCCTCATTATCCGCACTCCACTGGAACTCATCCTTCGTCCGAATAAAGGCTATGAAGGGATGATTGACCGCTTCAGACTTTCCATGAGGAATTGCAATCTGATATCCGATCGCCGTTGGGACCTCTTCTTCCCTTTTTTGAACTGAGGCGTAAAAATCCTTAAAGTCACTTATATAGCCTGATTTTTCAGCTTGGTTGACGATAAATTCGATGACCTCATTTTTTGTTGAAAACTCCTTATCGATAAAAATCAACTTGTCTGAAATGACACTATTACCTTTCTCCTGCGTTTGTTCCATATACCTCACTCCTAAATCCTTTTAGTAAATCATCTGTAGAAGAAGCTCCTCTGATACCTTTGAGTCTCTCCGGACTATCTATAATGTTATAGATGTCCGAAAGGATGTTTCTCGTTTCCTTCGTGTCTTGTTTAGAAATACAGATCATAAAGGCAACATCGACGAAGTAATTATTCCACTTGAACTTCTTGGCATTTTTAACGACTGCAACAATAGTTTTCTTCACATCATGTGAACTCCCATGGGGTACAGCCACCCCGGTCGGCAAATCGGTCCCGCCTACCGTCTCCCGGTTACTCACACTCTCGATAAAATCAGGTGTGACATATCCCGATTGAATCAATTCCTTACCGATGCAAGCAATCAGCTCTTCTTTGGAAGTGAAATTGGTGTTTAGATAAATAAACTCTGCGTTTATATATTTTGTTAAATTATCAAATCCCGAAAAAGGTTTCTCCATAACTTGCTTGGCGGGTTTATACAATTCATTGCCGATTTTTGATATGTCTTCATCATTCAGGAAAGGCGAGACATAAATGACTTTTTTGTTTGGAAGATCGATATTGATAGTAGAAAGAATCAAGTCAAAAGAGTCCAAATCAATCTCATCCAGTTCCATCACTGATGCAGCTTCTAAGGTATCCAGCGACGGAAGAACGTTTTTGATCCTGTTGATCAAGAGTTCCGAAGTTGCAATTCCCATCTGACACACAACCAGTATTCTTCGGTTCATCTTTGCCCGTTCGATGGCTGCTTGAAAATAAATCGTCAGGAAGGCGATTTCGTCTTCATTGAAGGTAATTCCGAGTTCTTTTTCATATTCACTCAGCACTACCCAAATCACATTGAAAGTGAGCGAAAATTCCGTTTTGATACGGGAAGTAAATGGGTTTTCGATCTTATTCTTCGCCCGCAACCGATAAATCATCGGAGGTATATGGCTCCTTAATTGATTTCCCAGCTTTTCATCTCCGGAAAAATTGATGTTCAATGATTCCGAAACGCGGGCCAGCAGGCTGTCGACTATTGAAACGTCAATTTTCTGATCTGGTAGTGATTCGAACCGATTTAAAATCAAATGATGGGAAAGATATTTCACATCCTCAGGCGTGTACAATAAATCAAGCCTCAGCGCCGCTATATTCAACAATTCATTTGCACTTTCTTCAAAAAATGAATCATCTCCCGAAAGATTTGCTGCAGTAGTCACACTGAGATGATGGCCCATCTTTATCCGATATATCAGGATGACAAAAATATTCAATACATTTTGGACGTAATAATCTGAAATAGCATTTGCATGATTTCTTACGTAGTTGTATAAAATATTGGAGCAAACACTGATCAGCTGTTCCCCATAATACGCCTCCAGCAACTTCATCTTTTTTGCAATTTCATCTTCGATATAATAATCAGAGTTACTCAGGACATAGCGATTGAATTGAAGAAATGCCTTTTGGATATCTTCTTCCGCTCCGATTAACCTTGTTCCATGAATATCTCCCTGAAGCTCACTGTTGTTCCCTTCGCTCAGAACCTTCATCACAAACATCAAGTCATTTTTGATCGATGTTTTACTGACCATAAATTGATTAGAAAGTTTAGTGAAGCTGACCTTCTCTTCAAAAAGTAAGAACTTCATGATCTCGATTCTTCTGGAAACGGTCGAGTACACATCCGCACCCTCATCCATTTCCGCTGGGCCCATTTCTTCGCTCGCCTTTCTTAAGGCGATTCCGACTCCCCTCCTCTTTTCGATGTATTCGCCTGAACTTTTTACATAATCCTCGATTAGCTTAATTTCGGAATGTATCGTCCTTTTTGAAACACCTAATTTCTTTGAAAAAAAATCCACCGTCTGAAAATCATCTTGGTGGATCAGAAGATCCAATAATTTTTTTTGTCGTTTCGTAAGCATTCTGATAAGCACTTCCTTGACTCAAATTTTAGTTTTGTTAGCGTTATCAAACTACACTTATGAGTATATATTCCATTACAGCAACTGAATATGACAAGTTCCTGCAACAATGATAGCGCTTTACTTTTTGACATGTTGCAAAATCAACCTCCGAAATCTGTTGATTACGTCTACTGAACGTTGATCAATTCGATACATACAACCGTTGATATGGCCTTGATTATATCACCTTTTGAACCATACAATGCGCTAATTTTGGTAACTCCGAGTTACCGTTGATTGGGTATAAACTGACTCGTAAAAGTAACTGTTTGTTGCAACTATTATTAAGGAGTTTATACTCGTTCTTCAAAGTTGTGCTAGCAGCACTACGGATTTATGCTCGACCTTATTTGAATGCCCCTTTTTCACACAAAAAAACTCTACAAGTAGACTCCTTGTAGAGTTTTTTGTGATGTATTCATTTATATTGCAGTAAATCCAACTGCTGAATCACATACACATTCGTGCTGTATCTGCCGTTTGCCGACGTATCTTTTCGGATCGTCAGATATCCTCTTTCAACTAAGTTTTTCTGATGCTTCCTGAATCGGTCCTCGCCCATGTTCAGATCCTTGCAGATTTCACCCACCTTGGGGAAGCTTGTGTCCCCGGCCCCGATGCATGCGGCAAAGTACGCATAGATCGCCTTCGCCTCGACCGTCAGCTTCCGGTCACTCATAACGCTTGTAGGAACAGTTCCATACCCCATCGAAAGTACATCAACTACCTGTGTTGTCTTATCCATTATTCTCCCTGCTTCCCTTGTATGTGTTTAGACCATATCGTTGACACCGTGAAGGTGAATCGCTATCTTGGTCTCTACCTATAAAGACGGTGAAGAGATTGAATGTGTAACCTCCCAAAAATAATTCTGTCCAAAGTTGCAAAAGCATGAATTATTCAAGTCCAGTTCTACAACCCATAAAAAGGCATTAGAGAGTCTATAAAACCCTTGTCTCTAACGCCTTTATATTTATCTAACCACGAAAGTCAGTGCTAAAGCTTACTCAACTTGTCTAACCAATCAGTACAGTCTACCTTAGAAAAATACAGATGATAAACGGATGCATCGCCGCTATCAAGCTGTTTATCTATTCATGTAAGGCTATTATGCTTCAAAGAAGGAAATAATATCACTATTTGCCTGCTTACTTTCTTCCCAGTCAGGATAGCTCACATTAAAGACATGTCCGAGTTCATTTCCTTGGCTTTCATAGACCTTGTACTGATGCTTAATATTTTTTTCATTTAAAAATTTATCAAATTTATCAGCTTGATAGTAAAAGGCACTATCATCTTTTGTTGTTAAAATAAAAATCTCTGGGTAATCACTCTTATCAACTAGTTGATAAATATCAGCCATATCCATTGCCTCTTCATTGTTATAAATATCTTTCCCTAACGCAAAGTGGAAAACCCCATTAACAACGTTGTCTGGATCAACTAATGTTTTCGTGCCCACCATTGGACCAGTTAAAGCAAATTTTTTCACCTCAAAGCCTGGATTCGAAATGCCATAGTAATTTTGTAGTTCTTCGTTACCATTTAAGACAGCCGCCATAATCGAAACGAGCATGCCACCAGCACTATCTCCCGTCATATAGACGTGATCCAAATCGAGATTATAGCCTTCGGCATTATTTTCTACCCAGTGCAATGATGCATATATTTCTTGAATTATTTGTTTATAACTTGCGTCAGGCATGCGTGTATAATTGATATTCACCACTGCGTAACCTTGTTGTGCGAAATAACGACTTTGCGTTGCATTGAGTGACTTGTCGCCACCAATTAATCCTCCACCGTGAACATTAACGATAACCGGTAGACTTTTATTTAGGTTATTTGGCAAAATGAAATCTAACTTGGTATTCTCATTGCCATCTTCGAAATACGATATATCATTTTCGACTGTCAAATTTTCAGTAAAGAGCTTATCCAACCCTTCCTCTGAAATTGTTTCGACTTCTTTAATGTAAGAACTTTGTGCGCCTTCTACCACCCAGGTTCTGGCAACTCCCGTACCAAAAAGTATCCCAATTACAGCAACGATAGCCGCTAATATAGATACGATCGTGATACCTATTTTTTTCTTTTTACTCCATTTTTTTTCCATTTTGCCCTCCGTTTGTGTTTCGTAACACCTTAAATATGATATATTTGTACCAACAAAACAAATATATCCATTTGGTTTATTTGTGTCAATTGAACCATTCAAAAGTGAAACAAACATAGGAGGAATGTTTCATGAAATCCCAAACGCTTAATGAGTTCGTTAAAGAGTGTATAGCAGATGCACTGGTAAAAGTGATGGCCAGTAAAAGTTTTAACGATATAACGATAACCGAAATCGTTTCATTAGCAGATGTTGGGCGTGCCACATATTATAGAAATTTTTCAAGTAAGGACGATATCCTGTACTACAAAATCACTTTGCTGCTTTCTGAATGGCTAGAAAAAATACCACCAAATGTAAACAGAAAAGAAAAAACGACCCTCTTTTTCAAATTTTTGCAGTCAGAAAAAGAACTGTTAGAATTAATCTATAAACATGAGAAAGGATATATCATTTTAGATAGTTATTTGAACATGCCCCCCGATTTGAGGCACGTACTTGATGAACAAAATATTATGGACATCTTTTATATTTATGGTGTTTTTGGTATTACCGAGGCATGGATAAAAAATGGAATGTTAGAAGATCCCGAAGAATTAGCCTCTATTTTACTTCGAAAAATACACCCTACTGATGGGTCCCACGTCTCATAGCATCCTAGTTATTAGTAAAAATGCCTTTGCAGAATCAATTCTGCAAAGGCATTTTTATTAATTTTGTTAATTTTTACTAGTATCTTGAATTATTCATACTACCCAAAAATTTGACCTGAACAAGCCTACTTCAGTTGCAAGATTGGATGTTTTGCGGACAAAAGGGACATTCTGTTTATGAACAGAAAACAAAGCTGCAATCTCATTTTCCGTCTTCTTAATTGAACTATTTTCATCAACAGCGAGCAAGATTTGAGCGTGCTTGATGAATACCTCTATTCCTTAATTTCTAAAAATCTACATAGTCTGATTATTTCTTCTTTCTTCCAAATCTTTCATAATTGTCGGATAGATCTTATCCAGATTCGACATCGCAAGAACGATAAGTCCTATAGCAATCATCGCCAGCGGAATGTAGGTGTATAATGCTTTTATGACTTCTAGAGCGCTTTCACTTTGTACCGCTGCAGCGGCATCATATTTCCCGAAGGCCAATCCCCAGCCAACAACGGCACTGCCGATACCGGTACCGAACTTCATACCAAAGCTTGTTGCGCTGTAGGTTAGGCCATCTATTCGGACACCGTGTTTCCATTCGCCATAATCGACAACATCTGCGACGAGTGCAAACATACCTGCTGTATGAGGAACAGCTCCGATCCCTTTGATTACGAGACCGATAATAACAACGGTAAGGTTTGTCGGCATAAGAAAAATCATAAGATATCCGATTGCCTGCAGGAGATAGCCAACAACAAAGCATTTCCATTTTCCGAATCTGCTTGCGAATTTAGGAAAGAGAAAGAGTCCTAAGATCATAGGAAACAGTCCCGCCATGGTCAGGGTACCGAAAATCCCAATATTCCCCAGTACATCTTTTGCATAATAAATTGCAATTCCCATAGCTGCACCGCTTGATGCATAATTAAGGACAAAGAGTACTGCTGTATAGATAAAATATTTATTTTTAAATAAATATTTTAATGACTCCCGTACGCTCAGCTTATTCTGGACTTCTGTCTCTTCAACGGCAAACCGTTCTTTTGTGCCCGAAAAAGTAATAAGGAGAAAAAGCATGCTGATTATGCCATAAAGAACCGACATTCCGCCCCAGCCGATTTTTCCTACTAAGGGCATTGTGCCTACGGAAATAATCAGAACAGTTACCATTGTAAATATAAATCTTATGGAACTCATGGATGTTCGCTCTTCCTGTTTTGGCGTAATCAAGGAAAGCAGGGTTGAATAGGATAGGTTGCAGGCCGTATAAATAACGACCGCCAGGAGCACATAAGTAACGCTTATATATGCGATCTTCCCTGTTTCTGAGAAATTGGCCGGAACATTGAACAGCAGTATCAATCCGATCGCCATGAGAGGAGCGGAAAGAAGTATCCAGGGTCTTGCCTTTCCCCACCGGGTATTCGTTCTGTCTATGATTATTCCCATTGCGATATCGGAAAGACCATCCAGCAGCCTTGTCAACAGCATAATTGTTCCTATCACGGCGGCACTGACGCCAACGTTATCGGTGTAATATAATGTCAGAAATGAGGCTACAACAGTCCATACGAAATTGCAGCCCGCATCGCCAAGACCGTAGGCCAGTTTTTCTTTTAAGGACACCTCTCCGCGTCCTGTCTTACCCAAATCATACGATAAATTTTCTTTAAATGATTCCTCACGGTCCATATGAAATTGCCTCCTCGATTCTCATGTCTATGCTTCCGCACAGCAAATCTCTATTGTCAGAACTTGTGCCGATATAAATCGGATACACTATATTTTCGAACTCAAACATCTCAGTTTCAGGATTATACCACTTCAATTCTTCTAAAGGACAGCTTATCTCTACCTTTTTGGACTCCCCTGCCCGCAGTGAGACTCTTGTGAAACCACGCAGCAACTTCACGGGTCTGTCGATGGAAGAATTTTCAAACCCGACATACATCTGCACGACTTCGTCCCCTTCGCGATCGCCTATATTTGTTATCCGGCAGGAAGCTCTCACAAAGTTGTCGTCAGCGTTGAATAAGGCATTTTTCAGTTCAAACTGAGTATAGGAAAGACCGAATCCGTAAGGAACTGACGGTTTTACATTTTCTTTTTCTAATTTTGCATATCCGTGATAATAGTCATAGTGCTGAGAGGTGGTGTCCCAATCAACCTGTGGAAGATCCGACTCTTTATAAGGGATGACATAAGGCAGTTTTCCGCTGGGATTGACGTTGCCAAATAAAATTTCGGCAATGGCTGTTCCACCTTCCATACCTGGATAATATGCCATAAGAACGGCCTTGACGGAATTTTTCCATTTCTCCATCATAATCATGTTTCCTCCGATTAAAACGGCAGCAGAATTTTTGTTTACAGGGCCGACTTCTTGTAACAGCTGTATTTCATCCTCGTGCAGATCGAGGGAGTATTTTCTGTCTCCGCCCATGGAGCCGGTATAATTCTCTGACTGTTCCTCGGAAACAAATTCACCTTCATCGTCATGGTTATATCCCACAACAAACACAACTGCATCGGCCTCGGCAGCCAGCTCCTTGGAATGCTCCAGATTTTCGCCGCTGTAGTAGATAACCTCCACATTCGGTGCGATGTCTACAATTCCCTTTAATGGAGTTACCACATATGCAGGGAAAACCTGGCTGGATCCGTGGTCTCCGATGTTTTCCTTATTTCCCAGTTTTCCAAGCACAACCAGTTTCTTAAGTGCATTCTTATCGAAAGGAAGTGTCTTATCCTGGTTCTGAATCAGGGTAATCCCCTCCCTGGCCGATTGCAGCGCAAGTGCCACATGCTCCTTGCTGCCCAGAATGCTATTATCGCATTGTTTGTCATCAGTCTCAGTGAAAGCCAACAAGGTGCGGATGATACGGAGCGCTGAATCATCGATTTTACTTTCCGGCACCTTGCCTTCCCGTACTGCCTCTACAAGCTTATCGCCGAAATATTCGGTTCCGCACATTTCCATGTTCTGGCCGCCATTTGCCGCCTCCACAGTATCTCTGATGCCCCATCCGAAGTCGCTCATGATAAATCCGTCAAATCCCCATTCGTCTTTCAAGACCTGATTTAAAAGATAATCATGATGGCCGCAATAGGTACCTTGATAAAGATTATAAGAGCTCATGATGCTTCCGGCACCTGCATCGACACATTTTTTGAAATGCGGTAAAAACACTTCCCGTTCCGTCCTCTTGTCGCAGTCAACACTGACTTTAAAGCGAGAGAGCTCCATCTGGTTAAAGGCATAATGTTTCACGCAGGCAATCACATTTTCCTCCTGAACGCCAATTGACAGCGCTTTTCCCATTTCTCCAAGATGGAACGACTCTTCTCCGTATACTTCCTGGCTCCTTCCCCATCCCGGATTGTACGGGAGATTAATGCAGACACCGGCAAACAGATTTCCGCCATAAGCTTTTACTTCTTTTCCTATAGCCTCACCGATTTTTTGTTCCAGTTCTGCGTCAAATGATGCGCCCCTAAGCATAGAAACCGGAAAGCATGTGCTTTTTCCAGTTCCGCAGACCACACCGCGGGGACCATCACAAAACAGCATTGGCGGGACACTATATTCTTTCAGTCCGCCTGCACCATAAGGAATATGGTTGTAGTGGCCCTCGGGATTTGTTTCCATTTCTTTCAACATATTCTCCAACGTCATGGTTCCTCCCATTAGAGATATTTTTTCCTCTAATGATAAGGCATCGACTATTTTTTGTGCCTTTTCCGTATAAGAAAGGCGATAATTTCTATCACACTTCATAATCATTCTTCTCCTTCACAATTTTTTTTAATAAACAAACTGCTTCACCCATTTTAAACTGCAGATATCCCTTGATTTCTGAATCTGATTTTTCTGAAACGTCCTTCTGCCGATATTCATTAGGCGTAACGCCGACTTCCTTTTTGAAAACCCTGTAGAAGGTGTTCTCGGCTTTAAAACCACATTCTCCAGCGATGTAGGGAATCGTTTTATTGGAAAAGTGCAGCATTTCTTTTGCTGCCTGAATGCGATTTTCCATCAGAAGTGCTTTGGGGGACAGACCAATATATTTTTTCAAAAAACGATACAGCGTTTTTTCACCCATGCCAAAGGACCTGTACAGAGTATCCAAAACATCTTCCTCTTTAAATCTCTCCTGAATATAATTTATTACCTGCATCAGCAGTTCGATATCCTCCAACGGGTTCATCACGGATGACGTCTGGCGTATGTCATAGATAAGGTAGTCAAAAAAATCGGCCAATAATGTATAAATATAAGAATTTACACGATACATGTTGGGCGTTGCTTTCTGATATTCCAAGCCAATTCTTGATGCAAGGGCCTTATAATGCTCGAAACCATTCTTTGGTTCCTTGCCTTTTTGTGCACTGTTCAAATAAAAAAAATAGGATCCGCTTACATTTTTTGTATCTAAAAAGAGATTCTGATTCAATTGAATAAACAGACAGATATTAGGTTGCTCCATACGCTGCAGCTCATGAACCATTTTTGAATTCAGAAGAAAAATATCCCCTTCACGCAAAAGCGTCTGTCCAGGACTTGTATTGATCAGGACTTCACCTTTTAATACAAGGATCAGTTCATAATCATAGTGCCAGTGAAATTTGGAATGATCGATGGATGCTACAAAAACTTTTACAGGACGGTTATTTCCATGTTCGATTGCCTCATAAATATAAGAACACATAGATATCTCCTTTTAAAAATATTACTTCCGGATTTCATATTTTATGTTTTGATTATATCAATCTAAAAATAGGTGATGTTATCGTTTTTGTACATTTAACTCTCATATATGGACTTGTTTGTGTTGGAATTGCAATGCCGGTGGGCAGGCTAGGCGGCGCCTTACGGGCTGGATGAATCGGCAAAAGCTGCCTGCCCATGAGTGCTTCGAAACTCATCGGTAGGCAGCTTTAAGACGAATCAGAAATTCTGTGCACATGCGAATTGTCATTGTATAGTGATTGCCTAAACTTTTCCGCTTTCACAAATTCTTCTTTTCTGCATAATTATTTCAAATTATAAGCAGTTTCAAAACCCGATTGAACTGCTTGTGCAATTCTTCCTAATTTATCAGCATCACCAATTGTATACACATTAGAAAGATTTTCTAGTTCTTCTTTCAGACTATTTACCGGCTTGATACCTAGCGATAAAATCACAGAATCACACGGGTGCTCAACAATTACGCCTGCTCTGTCTTCAAGCAATACACCGTCATCTTTAATCTCAATCAATTTATGCCCCGGGATCATTCGGACTCCGGCATTTGCCAAAGACGCTGTAACATCCATTAAAACAAGTGGGAATGCATCCAATCCGATTTTATCCATCATCTCAAAGACTGTAACCGTATTGCCGGCTTCTGCAAGATATTCTGCTGTTTCCAATCCTGTTAATCCTGAACCTATCACACTTATATTGCGGTTTATCATTTCCACTTTTCCTGATAAAATATCATCTGGTGTAAATACATTATCTTTACCGATACCTTTGATGCTACCAGGTTTCACGGGTGCAGAACCTGTAGCAATGATTACCGCATACGGATCCACTTCTTTTATCATACCCACTGTTGCTTCCGTATTAAAAATAATGTTCACCTGATAATCTTCCAACTGTTTTTTACAATAATCGATAAAATATCCCATTTTTTCTTTATTTGGCGGCACGGAAGATAAATACATCTGTCCTCCCAGTCGGTCCGATTTTTCAATCATCGTCACCTTGAAATCTCTTTCCGCAAGTACTCTTGCAGCTTCCAATCCACCTGGCCCTGCTCCAACTACCACAACTTTTCTGCCATCCCCATCCTTCACCGGTTCTGGATATGCTAGTTCTTTCCCTAAGCGTGGGTTTATGGCACACGTTGTACCTTCTCCGCCAGAAATCAACTGTGTCCCCGCTATTTCAAAACAGTACATGCAGCTGGTGCATTTTCTGATGTCTCTACAGTCACCATTGATAGCCTTCTCACCCCACTGGGAATCTGCCAACCACGGTCTCCCCATTCCAACGAAATCAATATATCCATCGCTTAGCATTTGTTCAGCAAATTCCGGTTCACGAATAACCGATGTTGCAACCACCGGAACAGAAACATTTTCTTTTACTAGTTTTGCTAATTCCATTCTCCAACCTTGTGCAAATGAAGTTGGTTCCACAGTAACATTACCAGTCTCATATGTTCCAGCCGAAACATTGATAAGATCGGCTCCAGCTTTTTCTGCAGCGACAGCTATCTTAACTCCTTCTTCTGGGACTATACCATCTTTCACACCTATCACTTCGTAAAATTCATTTACACTGATACGGACAGAAATTGGGTAATCCATCCCACATGTCTCTTTGATACCTTTTATTATTTCAATTAAAAATCTCGTTCTGTTCTCAAAAGAACCGCCATACTTATCTGTACGTTTATTCGTATGTGAACTTAAAAATTGTGCTATTAAATAGCCGTGCGCCGCATGAAGTTCAATGCCATCAGCCCCTGATTTCTTTGCTCTGACTGCTGCATCAATGAAATCTCCAACTAAACCCTCAACCTCTTCTGTTTCTAGCGCTCTTGTTTCCTGTTGACATACACCACAAGGAATAGCTGATGCCGAAACAACTGGTTTATTCCCAATAAGCGCCGAATATGTTTCTCTGCCTGGGTGATGTAATTGAACAAATAATTTGCTATCATATTTATGTATTTCATTTGCCAGTTTTTGAAAACTTGGGATCGTCTTATCATTTGCAAGTGACAACTGGTCATATTCACCTACCCCATTATCTTCGTTTACACGAGTAATTTCAGTGAAAACAAGACCCGCTCCACCTTTTGCTCTTTCTGCGTAAAACTGAATAATTTCATCAGTTGCATTCCCTTCATGATCCGCATAGCCAATCCCCATAGCTGTCATTACCAATCTGTTCTTTGTTTCCAAGTTTCCTATGTAACCTTTTTTCCCAATCAGTTTATCAGACATTTTATCCCTCCTATATCAATGCAGATTTGTCAAAACGAGTTGTCATTAAATACGGCATAACCGATTTCGCATCAGGGGTCGCCACTATTTTTAATTCCTTCATCTCTAAATCATTATTGCTAAATCCACCGCCAAGCATTTCAAGAACAGGTAACTGCCCCCACGGATCATTAACGCTTGACTGCAAACGTGCCGAAACCGTACCTGGTGTCCATGAAGAATAAGTATACTGGACATAATTAGACAATAAATTGACATTGCAAAACTCAGCATTTCCATTTACATCTGGCTGCATATAGGTTGAATAATAAAAGCTATATCCATCCGTCTTTTTCCCCGGTGCCGGGCTAAAATATAATTCATCAGCCATTGGGTTATTATATTCGCCCAATTTCATTGATACATCCATCAAAGTGACACCCTTACGTTCCACTTTTCCCCTTACAACATTTCCTTCTTGGATCAATTGAATACAGCTTTCACTCTCACACATTTTCTTAGGAAGTCCAGTTTTGTCTCTACCAAGATAGGTTGCCATTTCAGCACCTTTCCCTGATAATAAGAAAGAAATTGGATACATCCCTACGGTATCGCCGTATTTCACCAATACACCAAGCATAGCTTCGTTATATTCTTCCGAAAACGACGGTTTCCCAATATGAGCAATATAGCCAGAAACAATTGGTGCAATCGGTACTAATGGTGGCGGAACCATTTTTGCGATAGTTGCAAAATCTGACATATACGAAAAATATAAAGCTGTTTGATCGCCCATAATGGCATATGGGTTTAATGCTGCCTTTTCTTCAGACAATCGAAATGACGCCAAATTATTTTTTTGCATAAATTTGCCTCCCGTGAATTGATATATAAAATTGATACGCTTTGATTGTGATTATTTTAACATTCTGATCACTTTGTTCGAAGATACCATTTTTTCATATCGTCACAACTAAAATTTGTACCCCGCTGTGGGTTTCGGGTGAAATTGATGATAGAATACGAGGTATGAGAAGGGGTGTGAGATTATGGAATTAAAACATATAATCTTTTTTGATACAGTCTGTAAATACAAAAGTTTTTCAAAAGCTGCAAACGAATTGTTTATTACCCAACAAGCTGTAAGTAAAAAGATAAAAGAGTTAGAAGAGGAATTAAACACGCAGTTATTTATCAGAAGTTCTTTTGGTGTTGAATTAACCGAGGAAGGCTATTATTTATTGGAACAAAGCTCGATGATTTTAAAAAAACGCGATGAAATTATGCAATACTACACAAAAATTTCAAACAGCAAAAGAAATTCACTTAAAATCGGAATATCATACGGAATTAAAGTCTTACTTCGAAAAGCAATATTTCAAGAGTTTGAGAAGAACCATCCAGAAATCAAATTAGAACTAGGTGAAATGTTAAATCAAGATGTAGAAAATGGCATCGTTGATAAAAGTCTTGATATAGGGATTACGATAAATCCAGATACTATTCCAAATATAAGAAGTTTGAGCCTTTTTCATGAGCCTATATGCTGTATTGTAAATGAGCATCATCCTTTTGCATCCAGGCTTTCATTGACTTTTGACGAAATATTAAACGAAACCATTGTCATGGCAGATCAAAATTGTAAAAGTTATTACAGTTTTATGGAACAATGTGCACGACATGGAAAAATACCAAATATCATAACAGTTCCGGATGTTATGTCGATTTATGAGAATTGTTTTCATGATAATGTAATTGGTTTTAGTCTAGAAAGGCTAAGTAAGTTAATGCAGTTCGATGGACTGATCGCTATTCCATTATCAGATCAATATGCCTATTGGGACGTTTGTTTAATCTGGAACGAAGAAAACAAAAATAGGGATCATATCAAATGCTTCTCCAATTTTATTCTCGAAAATACAAACCAGTAGAGACTCTATCTTTCATATAAAAAAACGTGAGACCAATTTTATGGTCTCACGCTTGAAGATTTTACACGCCAACGTGCGATGGTGCCGTTTTTACCGAAAAGACTGTGATCGCTTTTATTAAAATAGTTTTTTCTGACTTCTAAGAAACATTAGTCTAAAGTTTCTCCGTTTGACTCAATTACTTTTTTATACCAATAGAAAGAATCTTTACGTGACCTGTCAAATGTTCCATTACCTTCATTGTCTTTATCAACATAGACAAAGCCATAGCGTTTGTCCATTTCACCAGTAGAGCCACTGACTAAATCAATACATCCCCATGGTGTATAACCAATTAAATCAACTCCATTAGTGATTGCCCTTTCCATCGCTTCTATATGTTCTTTCAAATAGTAAATCCGATAATCATCGTGAATACTTCCGTCTGCCTCAACTGTGTCCATTGCACCCAGTCCATTTTCTACTATCATTAAGGGAATACCGTAACGGCCGTAAAGTCGATTCAATGTAAAGTACATGGCCTCACTATCGATTTGCCATCCCCAATCGCTAGCTTCTAAATATGGATTTTTAGCTCCACCAATCAAATTACCACTAGCTTTTTCAGCACTCTCATCGCTTGTAACACAGTTTGAACTGTATTGAGAGAATGAGTAGAAATCAACAGTTCCGTCCTTAAGGGCCTGGCGGTCATCGTCAGTAATTGTCAGTTCAACACCTAATTCTGCTAGGTAGGGGAAAGCATAGTGTCCGTATTCGCCACGAACTTGGACATCCCCACAATAGTCCACAACCAATTGTTCTCTTCGTTGAGCGAGTAGGATATCTTTCGGATTACATGTTAAAGGATAGGTAGCGGCGGCTGCAATCATACACCCAATTTGGAAGTCAGGATTAATTTCATGCCCTAGTTTAACGGCCTTCGCACTAGCAACTAACATTTGATGCAGGGCTTGATATCTAATTTGAGGATTATCCCCTACTTTGAAAATTTCTGCGCCATCTTTTAAGTCTTTCAAATAACCTGAGGCTAATGCTCCGACAAAAGGCAGCGTCATCGTATTGATTTCGTTAAATGTTAGCCAATACCTAACCTTATTTTGATATCTGGTAAAGATAGTTTCACAATATCTGACATATAAGTCAACCAGTTCCCTGGAATACCAACCATCATATTCTTGGGTTAAATTATAGGGTAAATCACTATGATAAATCGTTACTAGCGGCTCGATTCCATATTTGTTTAATTCATCAAATACATTATCATAAAATTTAAGGCCTTCTTCGTTTGGTTCAACATCATTTCCATTTGGAAAGATTCTTGTCCAAGCAATCGACATTCTAAAGACCTTAAAGCCCATTTCTGCCATTAATGCAATGTCCTCTTTATATCGATGGTAAAAATCAACTCCATCACTAGCAGGATAATAGAATGTGTCTTCAATTTTCTTCGTAATTCTTCTCGGTGAAACTCGCGAACCTGCAGTCATATGATCAGCTAAGCTTTCACCTTTGCCGCCTTCGTTCCAGCCACCCTCGTATTGATTAGCGGCTGTTGCGCCACCCCATAAGAAATTTTTTGGAAATGTCATTTTTGTCTTCCTCCTATACTAGAATGGTATATAAGTTTTCGCCAGCAGCTATCGAACCGGTATTTGTTTCGATAAAATCAATGTAATCATCTGAGTTAGTAACAATTACTGGGGTTTCCAAAGAATAGCCCTCGCCTCTAATTTTATCGATATCAAATGTAATCAGTACGTCACCTTTTTTAACGGTATCCCCTTGTTTGACATTCGCTTCAAAATACTGGCCATCTAAACGAACTGTATCCATTCCGATATGGATGAGAATCTCACAGCCATCGTTTGAAACCAATCCAATGGCATGTTTAGTTGGAAATAAGGCTCTGACAACCCCATCAAATGGGGCGACTACTTTCCCTTCCGTTGGATCGATTGCTAGCCCAATCCCTAAATCACCACCAGCAAATGCTTCATCTTTAACGTTAGCTAACGGGATAACTGTTCCACTTAATGGTGAAGAAACATCTTCTCTTTTAAATTCCCCTTTATGGCTGTCTACATCAAGGTTATCGTTAACCTCAGACACCGCAACCATTTCAGTTACTGGTTCTTTGTAGACAATAAATGACAATATAAATGACACAGCAAAGGTTGTTCCCCAAGTAATAAGAACTTTAACCAAACTGCTTGGATCATCTGGATTTATATAACCTAGCAGGGCAATTAAGCCTGAACCGGTAAATTGATAGGTCATTAAACCGAATACACCACCCATCGCACCACCAATTGCCGCTGCAATTGAAGCAGTTATAAACATTTTAATATTTGGTAAAGCAATCCCATATATTATTGGCTCTGTTACACCGAAGAAACCAGTAATAGTTGCTGGTATTGCAAGTTGTTTTGTTTTTTTGTTTCGAGTCTTAATAGCTACTGCTAATGCCATTGCTGTGAATGCATGTGAAGCGAAACCAATTAGACCCGTAATCGGATCTGGAATACCTGAAAATACATTCGTCATAACGACTGTCGTAATTAGACCGTGTAGACCAAAGACAACTAATAACTGATAGGCACCCCCAAAGATAAGCCCTGCAAGTAACGGCGAGAAGCCTAACATCATAGTGATTCCAGCCGTCAATCCACCACCTAAGAAATTGGCGAATGGTCCAATCAGCGCAAAACCCATTGGCAAACAAATCAACATAGTAAGCACTGGAGTGAATATCGTTCTGATAATCTCAGGTAGTTTTTTACTAAAGAACTTTTCAACTCGAGCTGCTAACAAACACGTAAAAAGGATAGGAAAAAAAGTACTCGTGTAAGTAGCATTTACTACATAACCAAATAAATCTATATCAACCCCGTTGATTGTTGGGTAACACAGTATGGCACCCATCAACATTCCAAGAAATGGTGTTCCACCAAATTTTTTGGCAGCAGAGTAACCTAAAAAGATTGGCAAAAATTTGAAGAAAGCATCGCCAACGGCGCCTAATAAAATATACAAGCCAGAGTCGGCTGAGTATAAGCCTAAAATAACTAGTAGTGTGTTGACCCCTTTAATCAAACCTGATGCTGTCAGTAGTGGGATAAAAGGTCCCATTACACCAACTACTGTGTCCATAATAACTTCCAACGGTTTTTTCTTCTTCTTGGTGGTTTCGACAGGTTTTTCAGATGAAATATTAGTCAATTTAGCAATTGCCGAATAAACCTCAGGCACGTGCGTACCAACTACAACTTGGTATTGTCCACCAGCCTTCATTACTGTTACGACGCCTTCAGTATTCTTGATGATATCGTCATTTGCTAATTTTTCATCGTATAATCTAAATCGTAATCGAGTCGTACAGTGTTCTAACGTTTCAATATTGTCGGCCCCGCCGATATTTTTGATAATACTCTTTGCAAGATTTGTGTAATCTGACATATTCTTATCCTCCACATTTATATTTTAACAATAAATAAATCTGAAGGTTTAGCCAACTTAATGTTACCATCCAACTTGTTTCAAACCACAAACTTGTTTCTCAAACAATTCATTACTGATCGATGAACCCCTCTCTTTCAAATTTTTGTATGTAAACGCCATATGTAATGGCTCATTACCCTGATAATTATTTTTTAGTCTTATAGATAACTCTCTCTATATGAATGGTTAGGTATAATTTTTCTTCATTTGATAATTGATAATGATAGTTTCTTGAGATGAAATTCGTTATTTTTTCTACAGCCTTGTACGACGTTTGATACTTTAGTTTTACCGTTTCCAGCAAGTCATCATCTGTATCTTCTATTGGTTTCCCAAGAATTAATCGTTGCGCAAAAAACTTTAAATGATTAACAAATCGATAGTAATAAACTGAATCAGTGTCGTACTCGATAGCGAAATAGTATTTCACCAAATTTGAGACTTCCTGAATAATTTTGGTGATTTGATAGATTTGCTGCATATTACTATCATCCATTTCAGCATTGACGATATGCAAAGCAATGAATCCAGCCTCATCCTCAGGCAGTCGAACATGGAAACGTTCCTCAATCATGTCAAGAGCTTGCATACCTATTTCAAACTCAACTTCATAAAATCGTTTGATATCCCAAAGCAAGACGTTCTTAACTGCCAGTCCTTCTGAATATCTTTGAATTGAGGTATAGATGTGATCACTCAACGTTAGAAAGATGTTATCGTTTAGCTTTTTTCCTAAACGAATTTGAGCGTTATCAATAATATCGTCTGCTAATTGAATATGTTCAATTGGAATATCTGCTAAAAGTTCTTGAAACCGTTTATTTGTTTTACTGTCATTAAGTACAAAAATTTTATTAATTTGGTTTTCCTGTACTTCATCCCCAGGCTTCTTTTGAAAGGCAATTCCCTTCCCGCAAACTATTTGTTCCTTTTCTTGTTCATCATGAATGATGACTACATTATTGTTTAAGATTCTCCGTATAATCATTATTCCCCTCCTCCAACAAAAAAACCCATCTGCCTCACCACCGGACACAATAATCCCGTAGTGATCGCAAATAGGTTTAGCTTGTATTATATACAATTACCATCCCAATCCATCGAACAACTGTAGTATAAATTAAAGCGAAATGAATGTCAACGCTTTCTTAAAAAATATATCTCCTTAAATCATTCACATTCAATAGCTATTACGAGCCTTGCTACAACTGCGAATATTGTCAAAATAGGCAATGATAACCATATTAATGGTCATCATTGAGCAGCATTACGCTCATTCAGATCATTCAAAATCTGAGGCATCTTCTTGTCAAGGTCATAAACTAAGTTCAGAAGGAAAGCGATTACAGAAACTAGCAATGGAATATAAGTAAATACAGCAATAATTGCTGTCATAGCGCCACTAGTCTGCGTAGTTGCTGCCGCATTAAACCCTCCCCAAGCAAGAGCCCATCCCAGAATTCCAGCACCAAGGCCTGAACCAATTTTCGTTCCAATGGTGGCTGCTGAAAATATTAGCCCCTCTGTTCGAAAGCCGTTCTTCCATTCAGAATAATCAATTGTATCACCAAGTAAAACACCACTTAGTGCAGTCGCAAGCCCGGTGCCAAAACCACGAATTGCATAACCAATCATGATGATTAGCATATTAGTTGGGGCAATAAGTTGTAGAATGATACCAGCGATCATAACGCTCACACCAAGTTGAACGGTCATCTTTTTCCCTAACTTAGCAGCCAATGGCGTAACCAACACAAGTGATATAATCATTGGTATTACATTAGCCAGAGAAAGAATACCTACCGCATTATTATTGTTAAGCCAATATGAGGCATAATAAATATTTACGCCCGTTGTAGCCGTAGCAATCGTAATCATCATTCCAAACAGGACGCGATTAACCCAGTATTTATTTGTGACCAGGGTTTTCAAAGAAACACCAATTGGTAATGCTTTTTTCTTCTCGTCAATACTTTCCGTTTCCGGAGCGACCTCACCAATCCGTTCTTTGGTGTTAAGAAAGGTGATTATTAAGATACCCGCAGCGATGGGAGCCAAGACAGCAAATGCCTTCGTCCATGCGCTTGGAGTATTGCCGAAAGCATTGACTAGCGGCATCACCAGAAAATTAAGTAGTATGACACTAAACATCTGAATTGCCATTCGTCCAACAGTTAACTGTGTCCGGTCTTCGACATTATCCGTTATTAATGTGGACATTGTGCCATAAGGTTGAATGATTGCCGGGTATAGTACTGAGGATACTAAATTATAGGTTATATAAGCATACACCAATTTTGCTCCTGGGCTGAACGATTGTGGGATAGAAAACAACAAAATGGTAGCTATAGCATACGGAATTGCCATCCACAACAACCACGGACGCGCCTTGCCATATTTTGAATGTGTTCTATCAATAATCATTCCCATTATGATATCTGAAATTCCACTTATGATACGTGATACTAGGAACATTGTTCCGATAGCTGCCGCTGCTAATCCAGCAGAATTTGTATAATAGTAAGTTCCAAAAGCACTAATACTACTCCATACTAACGCGTCTGCCATCCCTCCCATTCCATAACTCAATTTTTCCTTAAATGATATTTTTTCTTTCACTCTATAGTTGAGCACCAGCTGTTTGCTTTCTATTTCCATATCCAATCTCCTCACTTTTTTGCAATTCTCATTTTATATGTACTTAGTTCTAAGTCTAAAAAAACTTAGCATAGCCTTTCATGATTAACACGCCGAAACCATGCCCGTGCGTAGCATTAACGGAAAATTGAATTGACTATGCTATATCCAAACCAGATTGCCCAAGACCTCACTCGAACCTATTCAAAAAAATCTTTTTATGTTGACTGATTGATAACCTAGAGCAACCTATTTAAAACAAATAATCTAACGTCAAACAAAAACTTCTATAAAATCACTTTACCTATTTTTAACCCTTCCGATTTAGCTGAAACGGACATCTCACCTTCATTTTTTCGGACGATGACCATTGCCAAGCCATTAAAAGCTTTCCTGTTGTCAGCTACATCTTTCTCATGACTGCCAGGGTTTCCATTTCCCACACCAATAATCTCAGCATTCTCCACAGTAAAATTAATATGGTTATCTGCAGTTGGGCAAACCAAACCCGATTCATCAATGATTTCTGCCTTGATGAGATCAACATCAGTTCCACTGAACACTTTACTTAATCTCACTGCATATGGCTCGCCTGTTGTCGTTCTTCTGTCATTTGCAGCTTCTGCTCCATTGTTATATGCCACGACTTTAATTTCACCTGGTGAATAGATAACATCCCAACTTGAAATTGATCCCAAAGTATGTTTTTTCTTACCTAGGGACTTATTATTTACAAATAACTCTACTTCTTCACAATTACTGTATACATCGACCACAATATTTTGTCCTTCTCTGCCTTCCCAGTTCCAATGCGGAAGCACATGTACGATTGCTGCGTCTTTCCAGATACTCTGCCAGAAATAGTAGATGTCTTTTTCAAATCCACACATATCCATTGCACCGTACTGTGAATTAATCGTAGGCCAGTTCCAAGGGAAAGTTTCCCCGCGATAATCAAAAGCTGTCCAAATGAATATTCCACCTAAGGCTGGCATTTCGTTTTTAAAGTGATTCCAACAGTACACAAGACTCCCTGGAGAGACCGCACCACCTAATGTTCCCGCGCCAATTTCTGGATCGTCATCTTTTTGAGCCAATCTCGAATAGTACTTCCCAGTGTCATAACTATCACATAGCCCTAGTTTACGGTTGTCTTGATAAACACCTCTAGACGATACATATGAAGAATCTTCTGACGCCATAACTAATAATCCTGGACATTTTTCTGACATTTCTTTCGCAGCACCATCATCATAATTAAATCCTGCAACATCTGCTATCTCCATATATTCTATATCCCTCTTGGCAAACTGTCCTGCAACAGTAAACAGCCTTGAAGGGTCCAATTTTTTAGCACGTGTAAGCATCGCCTTTAACAATCTTATTCCAGGCTTCATAACTGTAATTAACTCTTCATTTTCTAAAGACCACATAAATATAGACGGATGATTTCTGCTTCCCTTAATGAGTTCCTCTAGGTCACTCAGGCCCTCGGGGTTCATTTCTAATCGTCTGTTTTCATTTAAAACGAGAATTCCCATTCTATCGCAAGCTTGAAGCAAATAATCAGTAGCTGGATGGTGAGCGGAGCGGTATGCATTTCCACCCATTTCTTTTATTCTCGTTAATTTGTAGTCAATAATATCTGGAGTCAATGCCACACCAACTCCGGCGAAATCTTGATGTTCGCACACACCTTTAATTTCAGTCAATTTCCCATTGAGCACTAAGCCTTGTTCTGTATATTGAACGTCTCTGATACCAAATGTAGTCTCATATTGATCTACAATGGCATTCTCAGAAACAATTTCTGTTACCATTTTATACAGATAGGTACTATCAAGCTCCCATATGGAAGGGTTTTTAACGTCGAACTCAAAAGTAATATTGTTTTCACCAAGAGCCTCTATCGTTAAGCTTTTTTCCAACTGATACAAAGTTTTCTCTTCCTCTGAGAGAAGTTTCTGTCTGACTACCACATTACACTCTGACGTTTGCTCATTATTAATTTCTGTTTCAATCACCACTTTTGCATTATCAGCTGTTATGTTCTGGCAATAGACAAACGTCCCATGCCGTTTCACATGTACTGGATCTAATTCATACATCCATACATCCCTATATATACCTGCTCCTTCTGCCCACCAACCTTCTTTATAAGTAGTGTCTGTTTTTACCAATACAACATTTTCGCCTTCATCTCCATAAAATAGGTATTCACTGATATCATAGGCAAATCCTGTGTATCCTGATAAATGAGAACCTATATAACTTCCATTCACCCAGATAATTGAATCATGCATAACACCTTCAAATTCTAAAACAATTCTTTTTCCAAGAGCTTCCTCTGATAATGAAAATTTCTTTCTATAATAACCTACACCGTCTGGCAAGTAACCATTTGCGGACCCCTGAACCATTACTCCTGCGTTGCTACTATCCGGCGCCTCATAGTCTTGTCTTATTTTCCAGTCATCCGGAAGCGTGACTGGGTTCCAATTTCCTTCAAGTTTTTCTGCAATATTATAAAAAGTGTTCCCATTGTCTGTACCTAAAACATCTACAACAAACTGAGGAAGCTTATAGACAAATCCTTCTTCCTGCGTTAAATTACTTGCTCCACCGCACGTTCCAGTTTTTGCTGTGAACTTTTCTACTCTTTGTTCAAGCTCTCCCATGTGAAAAAACCAATTATCATTAAAATTATTTTTTTCCCTCATTAGTCTACATCCTTTTCAATTTATTAATATGGCTAAACCAAACATAAATTATTTCTATAAAACACTCGAAATCGCCGCCATCCATGTAAGCCCTATCATTTATCTGTTGGATATTTAACTCCGGCATAAACAGATAACTATTGACGCTTCACTTCTCATAGCTTCTTTATCCCCTCCCCATCAAGGCTAACGCATATGGACATTAATGCTAATAACACTAAGAATACATTGAGCCATAAGAATTGAATGAAGCAAATTCTTATATGACCGTATTCCTTGCTTGATTTCACTTTACACGTCGTATCCGCTTACAACAATGCGATAAGTGGATTTCTGTTTTCGAAGTCGTATCGTTTTTGGACTTTACGCCATAGTGTATATTAGTTATTGGAGTAATCCCGAAGTGAATCTATTCGTAATTCTAGAGCATATATGATTCAAAAGCTTCTTTGTTTGTGCAATAAGTCAGTTCTTGATGGCCGGAAGCATGCTTAAAAAAAGTCTCAATTCTGTCCCATGAACAATATTGGGTTCCATAGTCAAACTCATAGCTATGACCCCACATTACAAATAAAAGATCGTCTTCTGTTTCCGCTCCCAAGAATTTATCAAAGAGATCAAACAAATTCTTACTTTTGTGAGAACAAGTTGGTTTAAAGCGTAAAGGATTATTGGGAAAAGTATATAAATTATCAGTAAATGCTTCTCTCCCGTAAATCAACTGGTTTTCTTGTAAACATTTTTCAGCTGTGTCTGAAGAGAAGCCGCCAGGATATGCGTGCCCTCTAATTTGACACCCCATTATTCGGCTGAGTACTTCGATATCCTTATTTAATGATTCGTTGACTTTCTGTTCAGATAAACGAGCAATGGCCTCATGTTTAAAGGCATGTGAAGCCACTTCAACGCCTTCATAAACTTGTTTAATTTCATCTTCAGGAATACGATGATGATCACAATTTTTGAATAGTTTTCGTCTAATTATCGCTTGCTCAGGCATTTCCATAAAGCCGATATCACCAATTCGGGCGACTCTATTTTTTTCTCCAAACAACCCTCCATTTAAATTGAATGTCCCTTTCAAAGAATACGTTTTCATTAGTTTTAAAAGTTTTTTATCTTGTTCTAATCCATCATCAAAACTCATTGTAAAGTATTTTTTCCCCATAGAAAGACCTCCTTTGCTGTTGAAGCGTTTTCATTTTATCCTATCACTCATCGGTTAACAGTATCTATTTCGGCTTATAATCAAAAAGCAGTATCCTTTCCATACAACACTTAGCGAGAACAGTAACCAAAACTACGCAAAGGCAGTGCGGTGGCAGCGACCACCCTCAATCGCTTGTTCCATCATTCCAGAGTATCGGAAACTTTTATCTCATGAAACCTTACACACTGGAACGTGAATAGCGTTCCAGAAAAAAAACACCGGATGATCCAATTTGGTCATCCGGTGTTGAGTAAGCCTAAAATGTAAATTGATTAGTGTTCAGAGCTTAAGCTGGTTCTTCACAGCTCTCTGCATAAAAGCTTCTCGTTCTTGGGTTGACATCTTCTGTTGTTTCCTGCATATAAACAGCTTCCGCTCTCACATCATCACTATGGCCACCGACAAACATTTTAAAATTACCCTTTTCAAGAATCCATTTATAATTTACATCTTCAAATGCCATCTGGTCCAGATTAAACGTAAACGTCACTTTTTTGCTCTCTCCAACCTTTAACGCCACTCTTCTGAAACCGATAAGTTCCTGCCTTGGCCGGATAATACTTGCAAGTAGATCTTTACCATAAAGCTGAACAACTTCCTCGCCGTCCACATCGCCCACATTTTTAACAACAACGACAGCTTCCATAAGCCCATTGTCATTTTTCTTCAATACAAAATCACTGTATTCGAAACTTGTATAGCTTAAGCCGTACCCAAATGGTGCCAATGCTGAACTGCTGCTATCAATATATCCGGTGGAGATAAGCCCTGTATCATATGCAGCAGAAGATCCGTTATTCTGATAATGATAGAGTGGCAAATGTCCTGCACTGCGTGGCACATCAAATGGGGTTCTGCCGGCAGGATTGTATTTACCGCTGATAACTTCTGCAAATGCCTGTCCGCCATATGTTGCCGGCAGCCATCCTTCAATGATAGCCGAAACGTTTTCATACGCCCATTCACTACACAAAGGTCGTCCATCTGTATGCAGAATCACCATATTCTGATTTACTGCAAATACTTCACGCATCAATTGTTCCTGTTTCCCCATCAAATCCAGGCTGGAACTATCAACGGATTCACCTGTTGTTGCCGAACCGCCCAGGCCATTCTTTCCTCCGACAGCCATAATTACTATGTCTGCTTTCATTGCTGCTTCAACTGCTTCAGAAATATGACTTTCGTCATCCCCTTTATACTCACAGCCTTCCACGAATTCGACTGAATCATAAACCTCTCGCAATGCTTCCAGCGTGCTCTTAATGTCCGGATATAACTTGCGGATCAGGCCATCCATAATATGCTTATCCTCCAAATTACTTACGGATAATTTTTCCTGTATGCCCGAGAAAGCGCTTGCATTCTCGTCGTTTTCGTCCATGACATCAGTGAAGTCTACGCCGGGCTGTACCTCTCCATGCATAGGTACGTTCATCAGCATTTCCATCAGGGCAACATGGGTGTAATGGCCGATCATCAGACGGATAGTGTCTCCGGTAGGACCTACTACCAGTATTTTCTTCTTGGTATCGCGGATAGGAAGAATCCCATCGTTTTTCATCAATGTCACGGATTTGCATGCTGCTTCATGGGAATATTTGTTGTTTTCTGTATTATCCATTGCAGAAGCGATCAATTCTGGATGTGGATACGGATTTTCAAAAAGTCCCAGTTCAAATTTCAGTTTCAGCAGCCTTCTTAAAGAACGTTCCACCAATGCAATATCAATATCACCCTTCTTCACTGCTTCCGTAAACTCATCGTTATAACCCATTCTGGTAGGAAGTTCCACATCAAGTCCTGCCTCCAGGCAGAGTTTGCTGGCATCCAACATATTGTCGACAAGCTTAAAATCCTGTTCCACATGCCGGATCGAATTGTAATCAGATACCACAACACCATCAAAGCCTAGTTCATCCCGGAGCATATCCGTCAGAATCCCCTTATTGGCACACATAGGCTCTCCATTCACCTCAGAGTAGCAGTTCATGACACATTTCATATCTGCCATATTGATTGCTGCTTCAAATGGCTTTGCAAACACTTCCCTTAATTCACGAGGAGTCGCCAGCGATTTGTGCATGTTCATCGCGCTCTCCGACTGGGAATATCCAAGGAAATGCTTTCCTGTGCAGGCTACACCCTCTTTAATATCTTCTCCCTGAAGCCCCTGAACAAAGGCAACAACCATAGCGGAAGTCAGTGTCGGGTCTTCGCCATATCCTTCACCGCATCTTCCCCATCTCAAATCTCTTCCTAGGTCAGCAACCGGAGAGAGGGCATGACGCATTCCATAGGCGTACATCTGCTTTCTGGTTCCTTCAGACATTTTTTTTGCAAGTTCCGGTTCAAATGTAGCACCCAAATTAACAGACGTTGGGAAAAGGTTCGCTGCCGGAATGGTGACTGGCCCCGAGAGCGCTTCCCCATGTACCAAAGCAGGAATACCATGAGGTGAATTGGCAATAACGTATTCCTGTGCCGCCTGTATATCATTGGCTATGTCGGTACTTCCCATGAGGGTAAAGGAACCAATACCCTCACCTAAATCCTGTTTTTTTATGTCCATTACAGGAATATACATAGTACAGGATAACTGTTTCACTTTTTCCTCCACGCTCATACGGCTTACAAGGTCTTCCACACGTTCTTCAACAGAAAGATTTTCGTTCTGATATGGTAATTTACTCATTGTTTATTCTCCTTTTATTTTACAAAATAGTTCAAATCCCATATTGTGATTATTTTTGTAAACCCTATCGTTTATCTATTTGATATTTAACTCCGTCATAAACAGATAACTATTGACGCTTCACCTCTCATAGCTTCTTTATCCCCTCCCCATCAAGGCTAACGTATATGGACATTAATGCTAATAACACTAAGAATACATTGAGCCATAAGAATTCAATGAAGCAAATTCTTATATGACCGTATTCCTTGCTTGATTTCACTTTACACGTCGTATCCGCTCACAACAATGCGATAAATGGATTTCTGTTTTCGAAGTCGTATCGTTTTTGGACTTTACGCCATAGTGTATATTAGTTATTGGAGTAATCCCATAGTGAATCTATTCGTAATTCTAGAGCATATAAGATTCGAGGGATTCCTTGAGAAAAGAAAATCGGCAATCATGATCTAATAATCGAAATGGTATTTTAGTATAAAACAAAAACACTATGAGACTAAATTCATGAAATATTCTGCTCAATTAGTCAATTTAGTTATTTGGCCTGTTTACCAATAACCGAGCATATCATAAATTCTTCATAGTGTTTTTATTATAAAAAATGATTTATTTTATTTATTTTTGAGAAATAATGAAATCAGCAATATTAACACCAGAATCTACCGCTTGATGTGTCCCCTCACCGAAGCCACCTGCATCATTACCAGCATAATATAATCCACGGATTGGTGAAACTGCGCTAGGTCTATCCTCACCAGTCTGTCCAATTGAATTTGCTACACCATATGCTTCACCACCAAGATGTTCGTTCACTGCATCCGTACCTAATGCTACTGTCTGCGCAGGGGTCATAACCTCACGACGTTCAATATGGTCAAATAAGTCTGGTTGTATTATGCGTATTTTTGATTCGATGTAATCAAGATATGGTTGGACATCCATGCTCGGATCCGCATAACATGACATTACTGCATATGCCAGTTGCTTGCCTTCCGGTGCGCAGTTCGGATATAAGGATGTTGTTCCGAAATAAATGTAATTTTTCTCTGGCTTACGTTTTCCCGCTGCAGTTTCCTTAAATTCTTCATAGGTCTCCAAGCAGCCTTCTGGGTAATAAATGATCTGTGGGCTTGTCAACACAGGAGCATCCAAGAAATAACGATATCCAACACAGGCAAGTCCTGATACTAGACCTTTGATGCGCTCTGCATAATCAACATCAAATTTATCTTCGCCTACAAGCTTCAAAACTGTTTGGCGAATGCCTGCTGTACTGATGACTATTGGAGCTATATACTTTTCACCGTTTTCCAAAGTAATTCCTTGCACAGTACCATCTTCGACATCAACACTCTTTACCCTGCTCTCATAAATTACTGTTCCGCCAAATTCCTCGACCGCATCAGCAAACACCTCAAATACACGGTTCACACCATATTCATAGTAACGACAAGCTCCATCTTTTGACTGTTGTTGGAATAGTCGTACCATTTCCGAAGCAGGAACCATATCACACGTCATCTCTAACGTTCCTTCACAGAAACAACCTAATGCAAAGGTACGGAACATACCTGGGAATTCACCGTAGTTATCAATGTAATCTGTTGATGGCGTTCTCTCAAGTTTCTTAATCTCATCTTCTGGCATTGTCGCAAGATCTTGCATAAATTTATATATTTTAGCGATACCTTCTTTATCCTCCAACGGAACATGGATTGCTTTTAAGAACGATTCATCGAATCCTCCTGTCAGTTCCCATTTTGTGACTTCACCATCCAGATCTTCAAAATAAAAGACAGAATTTAAACCAAAGTTTTTCATATGAACACGAGTTACAGCATCTTCCTTGTTGATTCTTTTCAGCACATGCTCAAACTTAGAATTGTTATAAGGCAGACCATGAATCGGGAACATTTCATAGTTGAATCCCTGTGAATCATGAATTCCCATCATTCTACCGCCTGCAGACTTATTTTTGTCAACAAGGAGTACCTTTTTCCCCTCTTTTGCTAATAAAGCTGCAGCGCTACTGCCACCTGGGCCTGCTCCTATAACGATTACATCATACTTAATATCCATATTTTCTCCTTTTCTTCTAACACTATTGTCAAATCCAAGACATGTCACAAATGTAACACTTAGTGAACAACTAATATTATATATCCGCCGTAATAAATATCAATCCTTTAAGAATAAGTTACACACATTGGATGAAGTGAGACATGTTTATCAAAAATGTATGCCGAAGAACCCCGCCTGAATTATTTTCAACAAATTCATAAGATTCATCAATCCTGGTTGTCCTGTTTGCATAAAAAAAGAGCGACAAGAAGGAGTTTTCCCGCTTGCCACTCGAAGTATTAGTTGCTTTTATGATGATCTCCTTTTCCTGTTTTACTTTCCTTGTAACCATCTTCCAACCAGAACATAGGCCAGAAAAACAGCATAAATGTTCACCGGAAACTATTTGAATTATCCTTTCTTGAAATAAATAGGAATAGATATCACATTTGCCAAATGTCTCACTTGTGTCATGAAACGACATGTGTTACTATACATTCTGAATAATTCATACAATTTCAAATAGTTATACCAATGGAAAGGATTGTGCCATGTATATTATTAGTGAAAATCCACAAGCTCACCAGTCTCAAAAAATGATTGCAGATGCTCTTCTTAAACTAATGCAGATTTATCCTTATGAGGATATCACGATCACACAAATATGTCAGGAAGCGCAAGTTGCAAGGCGCACGTTTTATCGCAATTTTGAATTCAAAATAGATGTGTTAGAGTATTCTCTTGGAATTTTGTTTCAAAATTACTTGTCTAATTATTTTGATTCCAATTTCACCATGCGCCAAGAGCTTGAATGCTACTTTGAATATTTGTTTCAGAATAAGGATTTTTTTACCCTTTTGGATAAACATAATCTATTTCATATAGTCAACAAAACGCACACCTTATTTTTTTCACAATTTATATATATTTCGAAAATCATAGATACATTAAAAGAACCAAAACTTACTCCATATGTTTTAGGTTTCATTTCCTCAACAATATGTTCAAACATACAATTTTGGGTAAAAAATAATTTTGATGTGTCTTTCGAAATAATAGCAGCTCTGACTACAGTTTTTCTGTCCGGTCTTGAAAATGCTAAACATTTCTATATTGACTGATATCCGCCATTGAAAATTACCAGCAGCGACATAGTTACCTGAGTTGTTCATACCCCCAACGTTTGTTTTTTCTGGCAATCGCTATAGAAATTATTATATTCTTAAAAATTTAATTTTCTTGATGGTTCTTTTTGATTACTTTCTACAAATTTTTGCCGATAATCCAAAGGTGTCATGTCATAATGCGTATCAAAAAGATGATAAAAATGTGTTTTATTTTCAAAACCTAATAATTTAGAAATTTTCTGAATACTAAATGTTGATTTGGCTAAAAGCCTCGTAGCCTCATTCATATAAATAGTTTGATTGTATTCTTTGATAGAGTAGCCGTACTTCTTTTTAAAGATTCGATTAAGGTAATCACCATTATAATGTAACTCTTGACCTAATTGTTCCCTGGTAATTCTGTATTTAGTTTTATCAAGATACGATTTCACATCACTTGCCAAAGAGTTTTTTTGATCAACCCCTAAATCATTATAATTGCTAACGTAATGATTTCGATTATTTAAAAGAATTAATAGCCGAAATATTAATCCTCTAATAACAATCATATAGCCTGGTTGACGCGTTTTTAACTCTAAAATAATCTCCATCAATATTTTGTTAGCTTCTGAAGGATGAGCTTTCTCCTGATTATAAAAAAATTCAACATAGTCTTTGTTTCTCTTTTCCATATCATTAACATTATTTTTTAGAAAACTAGCAAAAATCGTTTTTGATTTATTCAACTCTTCATCATCAACTGGCCAACTTTGTAAATACTCTTCAGATAACCCTAAATAAAACACAGATGAATTCTTTTTTAAGTATTCTTCTGAATGACGAGTATTCCGATTGAGTAATAAAACATCCCCCTGTTTATATGTTCGAATTTTCTTCTCAACTTGAACCTCTACTTCACCTTGTATAATAAAAGTCAACTCAAAATAATCGTGAGAATGAAGATTAGCATTTTTCCCAAATGTAAGATTACAAGTATTTATTACAATATTTGTAAATAAAGATGGATCATATCTCTCAAAAATCAAAATATCCTCTTCATTTTTCGACATAGAAGTAATTGCCATTCGCGCATCTAGTTTCCTACTTTTCATTAAGTTTAAAAAATTATCCTTATGAGAAAATGGAATATTTTGACCGCTATGAACAGTCATTTCAATGTTGCCACAATCGGAATCGAATTTCGAAGCGCTTCCATTTTTTTCGAATTTTGAATTTGAGTTCACCATCAAATAGCCACCTCACTTATTATTTATGAGAGTATCAGTCATTCCCCTCTATGTCAACCTATGTTTATCTTATATCATATGTGAATTTTCTCTGTTATTTAAAAAAGTTTGAATATCATTCCGTGTCGTACACTTCTCCAATTACTTTAGGTGATAGGCCTGTCTTTGGATAGTAGGTCGGCATTACAGTAACTACACTCTTAACTCGAATTAATTCTATCACATTCCAGAAAAGATGTGAACGCTTTATCAATATTTTCACCCCACTCAAAAGTTAAGGTGCGTCAACATTTTTTGGGCGTTGACTGTTGCAATGGCATCAAGTCCAGTCTATAAAAATTCAGAAGAAGGAAAATACTTGCTATGGTCTTAACTCCACGGTTTAGAATAGGCTTATCAATACAATCAAGAATACATGCAACTCTTGATTCCTGATTACACTTATCAATGATAGGGGAGAATGATTATGACAACACACGATGTTCAACGCATTTCAACACAAATTTGGGATGCAAAGCTAGCAAATGATATGACCGCAGTTGCAGGATTCATTGCTGACAACGCACGCTTTGTTCATATGGGCATCACTTTTGATAAGGCAGGGGAACTGGAAGTATTTAACGAAAAAATCTTCATCTTCAAAGCGGTTGATATTGCAGAAGAATACGTTGAGGACTACGGCAGCACCGTCATTATTTTCAAAAAAATGATCTTAACGGCTGCAATCGGGGGAAATGAAGTACAAAATCCTTTTGTCCTCTCGGAAGTCTTCACAAAGACTGAAGATGGCTGGAAATTAGCTGCCGAAACCTATACAAGAATAGCAAGTGATTTTGATACATATAAAATGTGAGAAACTCGGATAAGCTAACGATGCTAATCGTTACCGCGAAAGTGTTAAACTAGGTAGAGAAGATGCGCAAACGACCAATTTTTACTTTCAAGAATACAGTTACAATATGCTCCCGCTTTTTCTGAAAAACAGGAGCATTTTTATTACATAAGGAGGAACTTATGAAATACACAACTTTAAATAATAATGATAGTATTCCAACCCTTGGGATCGGGACTTATCGGATCAGTCCAACAGATGCAGAACGTTCCGTGGAACATGCCTTGAAAAACGGGTATCAATTGATTGATACGGCAAATATTTATATGAATGAAAAAGCTGTTGATCGTGCTATCAAGAAATCAGGTATCAATCGAAGTGAAATTTTCCTGACCTCCAAAATCTGGCCGACAGAATATAAATATGAAAAAGCTAAGCAAGCAATTGAGGATACCTTAAACCGTTTAGGCGTCGATTACCTTGACCTCATGCTGTTGCACCAACCAGTAGGCGATTATCTAGGCGCTTGGAAAGCTCTGGAAGAGGCTGTAAGTAACGGGAAAATTAAGGTTATTGGTCTTTCTAACTTTACAGGACCTGAATTGGATGAGGTTATAAACAAAGGAACCATCAAACCTGCTGTTGTGCAGGTGGAATGCCACCCTTATTTCCAACAAAAAGATTTAAAAGCACAACTCGCTAAGAACAACATTGCCCTTGAAGCTTGGTATCCACTTGGGTCAGCTGACAAAGACTTGCTTGCCGAACCAATCTTTACAGAATTAGCAAGTAAATACAATAAATCCGTTGTTCAAATCATCTTGCATTGGCATGTCCAAACAGGAAATATTGTCATTCCAGGCTCTAAAAATCCGGCTCACATAGACAGTAATCTGGATATTTTTGATTTTGAACTGACGACCGCTGACTTGGAGCAAATCGCCCGACTCGATAAAGGCAAACGCTTCTTCAATCTGCCAAAATGGATGCACCGTGTGTTTTTGCTGGCACGCATGAACTACGATAAGCAAGTGTAAAAAGTTTTCAAATAATGAAACTTTTCTCTTGCTATGGATTGAACTCCACACTTTATACTAATCATTATCAAACAAAGAAAGAGGTATTCACATGGAATATACAACACTGAATAATGGAATCAAAATGCCTATGGTTGGTTTTGGAGTTTTCCAAATTCCGGATCCAGCAGTTTGTCAGGAAGTCGTCGAAGAAGCTATCAAAACAGGTTACCGCCTCATTGATACAGCGCAAGCCTATGGTAACGAAGAAGCAGTAGGCAAAGCCATCAAGGCGTCAGGTGTGCCCCGCGAGGAACTCTTCATCACGACAAAACTTTGGATTTCAGACATGAGTTATGAAGGCGCCAAAAAAGCTTTTGCTGAATCCCTTGCAAAACTTGCTTTAGAATATGTTGACCTCTACCTTCTTCACCAACCTGTCGGGGATACTTTTGGCGCATGGCGTGCGCTGGAAGAACTTTATAGCGAAGGCAAAATCAAAGCTATCGGTGTGTCTAATATCAAGAATGACCAATTAGCTAACTTGTCAATTTTCAACAAAGTAACGCCAGCTGTGAACCAAGTTGAGTTGCATGTCTTCCACCAAAAGCAGGCTGACCAAGATTACATGGCGTCTAAAGGTATTCAAATTGAAAGTTGGGGTGCTTTTGCTGAAGGCAAATTTGACGTCTTCACCAACCCAGTTTTAAAAGAACTCGCTGACAAATACGGCAAATCAACTGCGCAAGTCATGCTTAGATGGCAATTACAACGTGGCGTCGTTTCACTTTCCAAATCAGCAAATCCAGAACGTGTGCGCCAAAACTTCGACATCTTTGATTTCGAACTAACTGCAGATGATATGGCAAAAATTGCTACCATCAACACAGATACAACCGTTTATGCTGACCACCACGATGCGCAAACAATTGAAAACTTAGCTGGTTATATCGGAAAATCATATTAATTTGGAATAAAATCATCAACTTAGTGAAAAGGGGCGGGAGATCTCGCCTCTTTTTTTGTTGCCTATCCCCTCGGTAACTCCACCGTCATCTTGGTTCCTTCCCCACAGTCTTGATCGAAAATCGAGCAGAAACTCCGGTGAGAGGTGATCTCGTCGGAGGACAGAACCTTATCCGGGGCCCAGCTCCGGTGAGAGACAGCTCCCCGGAGGAACACCCATGATTACCCCTCCAGCTCAGGCGAGCCCCTGCCTGGCCGGAGCTGGAGACCCACATTAGGCTTTCGCTGTCCCTAGCAATCATAAGCCGGGTCGTTTCCTTGGCTAAGGGCCAGATTACGGTCGAAAGCAAGAAGGATAGTGGGAGAGTGTTGACGGTTTATTTACCTGATGAACCAGGCGGATAGGTACAAAGATATATGAATGTTACAATTGCAAAAAATAGGAATCAAAAAAAGACACGGACTCACGCTTTTTTTGATTCCTGTTTCACTATAAGCAATGCGTGTTTTCCCACATCACTCAATTATACGCCCAGCATCGCAATCGGAATCACATGTACCCCATCCGATTCTCGCGTTCCTCGTGCATCCCGAAAATGATAGAGCTGTGCATCACTCGCATCGGCATAAACAATCAGACTCTGGTACACGAGTGACTCCAATATTTGGCCTATCAACGTTTGATTGAATTTCCCGACGTGCTTGGGCACTTTGTAGGTTTCGAGCTGTTCGCGACTCACCCCAAGCAGACTCAATGCAATTGCGGGATCAAGCATAAAATGCTTTGGCGCTTTCGCTAAATTGGGATAGAGTTTGCCGATTGCTAAAAACGGCTGCACTTCATCAATGATGTACAGTATTTTTAGGGCCTCGCGATAATTGTTCGCTGTAGGCCTGCTTGGTGCTTCACTATTATTGGCCATCGCTGCATCGATGATGGTTTGGAAATTGGTTGTCGTACCGATGGAGGCAGCATAGGCTTTCATCCAGGCGAGCAGCCTCTCCGGTTTCTTGACCGTAAAACCATTCTCTCTGAACTCATGCTCCACGATGTTCGTTGTGTAACTGCTCAACAGTAATTTTCTCGTGCGTTCCGCTTTATTTCGGATACCCGGAAATCCCGATTTAAAAATTCCATCCAGATAATGCGTGATGTTCTTATCTGTTTTCCCGCTGACCTTATCCGTGTTTGATCCACTGAACAAGTGAGAAATCCGGATGTATTCATCGGACATTTTTCTTTCCTCAATCGAATAGGGCCGCATTTTCATCCTGACGATTCTTCCTGCCCCGCTATGGATCCGGGAATTGACTTTGATGCTGCTCCTGTGAAAGTACGCTGCCTGCAGGCAGTCCCTTATCAACTTGGTGTCTGACGAACGTCCATATTTCGGGGAGCAGTTGCCATTCATCCAATAGAATCGGATGCTCTTCTCTCAAAATGATTTTAGGATCACCTTTCAGGAGCATCCGATTAGCCTCGTTATCCAAGCTGAAGACGGTCTTCGCCAGATGCGAACAGGTCTCTGTTTTTCCCACAGCTTTTTCCCAATTGGATCGCTTTTAAAATGGCTTCAAGACTTTTACCGTGATCCAAATGAACGACTACTGGGACCTTGCTTCGCTTAGCATATGCGATCATTATCGGGCCGATTTCATCCAAAGGAATCAAGGAACCATGGCCTTCTGCGTGCTGCAGGATTACAGGTACACCTAATTCCTCTGCTGCTTGAACAGCTGCCCGGACCATTTCCAAGTTTGGAACATTGAACGCGGCTATTGCACGCTTAGCCTCTCTTGCTTCAATAAGAACCTCTTTCAATCCTACTAACAAGTCGGAACCCCTTCTTTCGTCTGATTCAGCTCTTCCATAACCTTTTGCGCTAAGCTCATCATCGTTTGGTAAGTCCTGTTATCGATTTGGATAGGTTTTGGGATCAGCCATATGTTTCGAGTGATTGCCTGTCCGTCATTCAGATTGAGCACCACTTTGATGGTGCCCAGTTTCTTGCTTTTGTCTTTATCTTCTTTTAGGATCTGATGCTCTTCAATACGGCAAGCTTTGATTGCTGTAAAAGGGTAAAATTCAGGCTGGAGCGTTTCTCCACTGTACTTCATATGATTGGGCAGGCAGAACTGCTTATTCGCGTCATCAAACAGCACAAGCTGATTAATTTTCCGGGAAATTTCAAAGTTATCGACAGCGCTGGATTGGGATTGTTCTTGATGGATTGCAATCAACTCTTCTTTGGTTTTTGTTTTGATGGTTTGCGAAAAATTCAGACTCACTTTTTCATAACACGTCTTGCAGACATGTCCATCCTGGCACTTAAACTTAAGAAACATGACTGGTGTAGTACATATTAGGCACTTTTTCATTTGTTTTTCACCGCTTCTGTGTATTGTAGAATAGCATCTGAGAGCACTAAATAATTCTCATATTTCTTGTTATATTTTTGTACCAAGAGTTGATCGGGTTGAATCATCTGGTATTCATGAGAATCAAAAGAAAAGGCTCCTTCCGAGGCAGTGATTGCTAAAATAGCCGCGCCATGAACTGCTTCTTGGGATTTCCGGACATGTTTGATGGGGAACTGCATGATATTTGCGAAAATGTTTAACCAGAGTCCGCTTTTGGCTCCGCCACCTACAACGGTGAAGTATTTTGGATCCTCCTCATTCCTCATGAAGTCAAAGAGACGACGAATACCGAATGCCACCCCTTCCAAAACTGCTAAATACATTTCTTCCCGTGTTGTTTCGAAGCTCAAGCCAACAAAGGCGCCGCGTATTTCAGGGTTTGCATGGAGTGTTTTCTCGCCATTCAGATGCGGGAAAAAGATGACATCATTATTGCCCAGCAGTTGTGCAGGGATATGTTCCTGCTCTTGTGCATAATCCTTTGTACGATAAATATTTTCCATCCACCAACTATTCGATTTCCCCCCAGCCTGCACCGTCCCTTGGGTGATGATGGTGTCATCCCCATTTTGGATCTTGGCCACTACATTTTTTCCGGCATCCTTTAATTGATGAAATCGATTGGGGATCACCAAAACTCCGGAAGTCCCCAGCGAGATAAGCGGCTGGTCATTCTCGAAACAAGCAGCAGCAAGAGCCGCAGCAACATTATCGCCGGTACCGGCAACCATGGATATTCTTGCTTCGATTCCCAGCCGTTCACGGATTTCCTCCGTTAACTCACCTACAACTGCTGATGAATAATTTATAGGCGGAAACAGTTCCTTGTTGAAGCCGAACTCATTTTGGACCGTTTCAGACCAGCCATCTTTATTCAAATCGTATAAAGAGGAAGTTGATGAGTCGCAATAGTCTGTCGAATAATGGCCTGTCAATTTCAAAATCACATAGTCTTTAGCAAACAATATTTTATCGATCGCATCGAAGTTTTCTGGTTCGTTTTCCTTAACCCACAGCAGATTGGCCAAGGGACTGCCCGTCGAGACGATCTTAGCGATATGTGCCGAACTTTCATGTGCTTTTAAACGTGCTTTGATTTTCGGAATCATTTCTTTTGTGCGCGTATCATTCCACATAATGGCTGGTCTAACAGAACAACCGTGTTTATCGATAAACACGGTTGTATGCATCTGTCCGGTAATTCCGAATCCCTTAACCTCATGCGGTGAAACGCGAAGGAAAAGTTCCTTCAAACCTTCCAGCACGATTTCTACCCAAGTATTAGGATCAATTTCTCTCCAACCCTTATGCGGAGTCAAATAGTTATACATGTATTGGTTCTCATACAGTGTGTTCAATTTATTATCAACCGCCGATAATTTGATTGAGGTTGTACCAATATCCAATCCAATATACACATGCTTCATATTTACTCCTACTCTCTTACTTAATCAAACGTGATGATTGTCTTCAGCGTATCGGGGCGCATCGCGTACTCGAAAGCTTCCACTGCGTCTTCGTAATCGTACACTTTATCCAATAATGGCGTGATATCCACAATCCCTTTGGCAATCAATTGCACAGAGCGGTAGAACGTTCGGATTGTTGGGCTGACGGTCCCAGTGATTACTTTCTCGAGAGAGTGGATAGCCCCCAGATTTGTTGGAACCGGATCATTCGGATGCAGGGAGCTGAATATAAACGTTTGCCCACCCTTAGCCGTGAAATCTATGGATTGCTTGGCGATTGCAGGCAGCGCGGTCGTATTGAAAACAACGTCAGCGCCACGCCCTTCCGTCTGCTCTTTTACAAAAGCGACTGCATCCCTTGCCATTGGATCAAATACTACATCAGCACCGAGTTGCTCGGCTAGCTTGCGTCGCGCTTCATTCGGCTCACTCAGAATCACACGCGCACCACGCAATTTTACCAGCATGATATGCATCAAGCCCATGACGCCACCGCCTATAACCAGTACATCTTGTCCATATAATATTTCTGCGCGTTCAACACTGTTTACTACACAAGCTAATGGTTCCGTAAAGGCACTATGTGTAAACGGAGTCTCCTTAGGAAATTTATACAGATCTTTACTTTTAACAGCAATGTATTGTGCCAGTCCCCAGAAGCCCGAGATGCCCTCAGGATTCTGGAACGTTGGTGACGTGTATATTTCTTCGCATAAGTTTTCTCTTCCAATTTTACAGTAATGGCACTCACCACATGAGGGAATGATGTATTTAACGACGTGATCCCCCACTTGGAAATGCGCCGGATTTACATCTTCACCCACCGCTACGATTTCCCCACTGAATTCATGACCGCCTACTCGAGGAAAAGAATAGGCTGTATCTCCTAGGTAATCGCGGATATCATTGGTGCAAAGTCCATTGGCACGGACCTTCATCAGCACTTCGTCTGCCTTTATTTCTGGAGTAGGCAAATCCTGTATTTCCAACTGCTTCACACCTGTTTCTACGATAGCTTTCATCAAAATGCCTCCTTCTGAATCTTGTCTGTCTGATTTTTAGCCCAAAATACCCAAAGCGCCACCCAAAATGCCCATAATTACGATAAACCCGATAATTTTTAGGGAAGAGAAGCCTTTTTTCATCAGATAGTAAACCAGCATCGTAAAGCCGAACGGCAGGATATTAGGCATCACTGCATCTAAAAATTGCTCTTGGACACTGAACGTTGTAGTGGAACTGACGATCTGTAAGGCCACGTGCATTTTCACATAATTGGAGATCAGCCCGCCCATTACCATACAACCCATTATTTCGGCGCCCTTCAGTACTTTATTGAGGATGCCTTTCTCCAGGAAGTCCATGATGGCATCGGCACCGGCCCTATACCCGAACATAAAGTTTGCGTAACTCATTCCCCAAGCGATAGCGATGATGGATACAGCGTAGATGATCGCTCCCCAAATTGTCCCTTTCAGCGTTAAGTCGATACAGATTGCCAATAAGATCGGGATCAATACCCCTTGGAAGATGGTATCGCCGACGCCGGATAATGGTCCCATCAGCGATGTCTTCAGACTCGTGATGAACTCATTCGGTATTTCTTTGCCTTTTGCTTTCTGTTCTTCAAGCGCAATGATCATTCCGATGATGCACGAGCCAAATTCAATATGAACATTGAAGAATTCAATTTCGCGTTTCATCATTTCTTTCTTTTTCTCTGGATCATCATTGTAAAGGCGTTTTGATATAGGTACAAACACATGGGCAACGGCTTGACCCATCATGCGCTCATAGTTATAGCAGGTTTGGGGCAGGTTCTCCCAGATGAGCCATGCGCGAATTAAGTCTTTTTTGCGGATAGAACCCTCTACTTCGTTATTCATACACTTCATCCTCCGAATCAGAATTTTTACCTGATAATTGAACGTAGATAATGGCAACAATACCGGCGATGACACCTAAAGGCAATAAGTCCAGGCCAGAATATGTCGCTAAAATGAATCCAAGGAATAAGAATACTTTGGCTTCCCCTTTAAAGATATATTGCAAGGTAATGGCAACCCCTAACGCCGGCATCATTCCACCGATAACTGTGAAAATCGTCAATGTTGGTCCACTCAATACTTCAAGGAATCCGGAAATATAGCTTGCTCCATAATAAGCTGCTAAGCCGCAAGGAATGATCGTAATCAAAGCTGTCAGCAATTGTGGGAACAGTACATTCGCTCTCCAAATCTTGTGATACTCACCTTTTTCAATGTAGTTATCAGCAACGTGCACAAAGATTGAGCCAAATGTCATACGGGCGTACCAAACGATAGTTCCCAATAATCCGATAGGAACCGCTAAAGACAAGGCTGTTTGTGCATCCAAACCACCAGTAATCGCAAAAGCAGTACCCAGAATCCCTGCTAGTGCCATATCCGCAGGCATCGATCCGCCTGCCGAAATGAATCCTAGGTAGACCAAGTTGATGGAAGCCCCAGTCATCGCTCCCATTAACGGATCCCCTAATACAATACCTGTAAGAAGACCGCAAACCAAGGGTCTCTGTAATGACCATAAACCAACAAAGGGAAGATTACCGATTGCGAAGAAATAGATTAAACCGCATAAGAATGCTTGAAAGATGGACATGTTTTTTTCCTCCTTATAGTAAATTAGTGATTTCGATCAAACGTTGCTCTGGTACTAATTGATAAAATACATGCACGCCCTTTTCCACCATGCTGCGGATAGCATTCACTTCGTCCTCATCACAAGCAACATTCTTGATGAATGGTTTTCTCTTGTCGCGAATGCCCATTCCGCCTAAGTTTACTTGCGGCAATTTGATTCCGCCTTCAACTAATTTTGCATAGGTAATCGGTGTCTTCGTCAACAGCAGCACGCGTTCTTTTTCATTAAAGTCTTTACTTAGTTCCTGGATTCCTTCTTCTGTCGTAAATGCATCCACTCTTACCTTGGTGGGTGCCAGCGCTTTCAAAATTCGTTTTTGAAAGGGATCGCTGGCCACGATGTCATCAATGATAATGATGTGATTGATGCTATAAGTTGGTGTCCAAGCAGTCACCACTTCTCCATGAATCAGGCGGTCATCCACTCGTGCGAATATAATGTTTTTCATAATGGTTCTCCTCTTTTCTCTGTAATTAATCCTTTAAGTTAACTTTCAAATATTCATTTACATCCACAAACGTTTCTGGAGCTTGCGCAATTAATTTTTCGCAGATATCTTCAGGTGTGTTGTTCTCATTCATCCGCATCATTAATGCCTCTAAGATCATTGGTAAATTCATACCGGTAATATGTCGAATCGGATATTCGCCCATCAATGAAACAACCGCATTGAAAGGACTGCCGCTGAATAAATCTGTGAAACAGATGACATCTTCTCCTCCCATTTCATCAATGGCTGCTTTGACTTGATCCCTCAATCCACCAATATCATCTTGTGGATACAGACCAAAAGCTTGAATATCCGTCTGTTCTCCAACAATCATCTGAGCACTTCCTAACATGCTTTTTGCTAAATCCCCATGGGAAACTAATATATATACCATTGTTTATCCTCCTAGTACTTCATATGTATTCATCCAACAGTTGAGCCAAGTTATCCTTGAAATTCTCAAATGTCGGTTGTTGCATCAAGCGACTTACAAAGGTTTTTTCCTGGATTATTTTCGATAGGTAATTCCATAATTGAAAGACTTTTGCGTTGTTCTTTTCAATTGCCACAAGCATTACCAGGCGTACCTTATTATGATCCGAATCCCATTCAAGCTCATTTTTAAGCAATATCACCGAGACAAACGTTTCTGCGGAGATAGGGTTGATCGGGTGTGGGAGAGCGATGCTATTACCAAAATAGCTACTTCCCAGTTCCTCCCTCAAACGTACAGATTCTCTCAAAAGCGTTACATCTCCGTGAACCTTATCGCTTGAATTTAAGCAGATTCTATCCAAAACTGATTCTTTATCAGCAAATTTACCGTAATGGAATAGCTCTTCGCTGAACAGATTGATTATTTCGAACTTATCCTTGAATCCATCGATGGCCAACTTGATCTTTGAATATTCCGCTTCACTTGGATAGAAGCTGATCAGAATTGCCCCGATTTTATCAGTGATTTCCGTTTGTTCGGTTGCGAAAATCACATCGTACTCCTCAATATCGATTTCGTTTATTTCATGAATATTCAATAACGTCAAAACTGAAATTTCGTTTGAAAACCAGGTCACGAATCGCTGCCGCAAAAGGATGCTTTCGCTCCTTTTCAGGCTGGTTATGATCAGCACTCTTTGTTTTCCTGAGATATCATTTCGTTTCGAGAGAAACTGATTAAAGTAAATCGCTAAATAGGCAATTTCTCCTTGATCGATTTTTTTATGCATGTTCTGCTGCAGAAGCAAGCACATGTAGGCTGCAATATCAAAGGCTAATGGGAAGGATTGTTTGATTTGATCCAGCAGTTGGTTCTCATTTTGGATATTATATTCAATCCGTGTAAATAACGGTATCAAGTGCAAAGCGAGAGAGATACGCAATTCTATTTCTTGCGTAAAATCAATATCGAACTTGTCGTTTATTTCCCTTAGAGCAAATAGAATGAAGTTATTTACCTCCTCTGAAATATAGTCGTCATTTTCGTAATCACTTTTCCCCTTAATGTAGATGGCCAAGTTGGTTATTTCTGATTCGGGAACGCTGAAGTTGAAGCGCTTACTCAATTTTGAAAAAATTTCTTCGGCAACACTTACCTCCGACACAAAGTCCAAGTCCTTGTCGATTTCGTCCCTGCGGATATAGAAGCCATTGTTGATCCGCTTGATTGCCATTTCAATGTGCACAACCAGATTTTGGAAGAGCGTGTCGGAAATATGGTAATGGCGCTTCAGCAGCACACTGACAAGAATTTTTTCAATATCCTGGCGTTGCCTTTCCTGGTATTCAATATTATGTTGATTGTGGTTGATCTCAATATGACCCAGTTTCAATAAGCATTTTCTCTTGTCATGTTCATTTCCAATTATTTCGATACCCGCGTGTCGTTTACGTTGTATCACTAGTCGATAATTCTTAAGTATATGATCCGCCTCTTTCAAATCCGAAGCTAACGTTGAGGTGGATATATACAATCTGTCTGTCAAGAACTGGCGGCTTACTGGCTTTTTTTGGTTCAGCAGCAGTATGCAGAGCTTCCTGATTCTGTCGGTTTGACTTTCCAGAAGACTTTCCTTATCTTGAAACATTTCAGATTTGTATAAAGTGTAATCTTTGATGATGAGTTTACTTCCTTTGGAGGCAACGGATACCAATTCGGCGAAACCTTGCTGGGCCAAAAATTCTCTGATTGTTCGAATATCTGATTGAACAGTTCGCATACTCACTTCAAACTTATTTACGAAATGATCCGCGGTTAAGTAAGTTGGGCTGTTTTTTTCGAGCTCTTCAATGATATTCTTTTGTCGCGAATTCAGCACGTATCTCCCTCACTTTCTAATGGTTATTTACTTCTTTGATGATAGCCTCCACTCTTGCTTCAACATTATTGATAGCTTTTTTTGAAAGAGACATAATATCAAATTCATTATGGTCGCTCTCGTATGCTTCTCCAAATGTCCGGATAAAGGCTTGTCTTAGATCAGAGCCATAATTGACCTTGATTAGATTGCTCGCTTTTGCTTTTCGTACTTGATCGAAAGGAATACCTGACCCTCCATGGAGGACGATTGGCACCGGCGAGAGTTCAGCGATTTTTTGTAATAGTGGAAAATCAAGATTTGGTGCTAAGTCCATTCCGTGAACATTTCCGATTGAGACAGCCAGCATATCACAGCCGGTTCGCTGCACAAATTCCAACACATCATTCGGGTCTGTCTTAGCGTCTTCGTTAGAAATATGATCGTCTTCTTTTCCTTGAATGGCTCCTAGTTCGGCTTCAACCGGAATGCCGTAGAAGTGACAATACTCAACAGTCCTTTTCACTTCCTTGATATTTTCCTCAAATGGCAGATGAGAAGCATCCACCATGATGGAAGTAAATCCTGCTTCAATACAAGCTTTGACATCTTCGAAGCTTTTTCCATGATCCAGATGCAGTGCGACTGGTGTGGAAATATCTTTCATTACTGATTTAACCATATCCGCGATGATTTTGGGACTGGATAATTTGAGATTGCTTGAAGATATTGCAATATATCCTCCCAAGCCCGCTTCTTCAAAGCCTTTGATGATACCTGCCGTGAGTTCATAATTGGTTGTGTTAAATGCCGGTAATACTAAATGATTCTTTTCTGCGTAATCCATCAAGGTAAAACCATTCACTAGTTGCATTTTGTATACCCTCTTTCTGTCCTTATGCCTATATTCTACATGAGATATATTCTTGTGACGGTCGAAGTTATTGCATGATTAATCATGCAATTACCACTCGCACTCAGTAAGAGTGTATAATTCAAGCACTTTGATGAATCAGCCCTTGATTGGGTCATGAAAGAATTATCCAGGAACCGCTTGACTTGAAGTTAGGGTTAACTTATATAATGGATTTAGGTTCGGATTCCGTGTGAAGAAAGCAGGCATAGCAGGATCCTCCTCACCTAGATATGTAAACGCGTTCTAAAAGATAACGTATGATAAAAGTGCATCCCAAAAATTCGGATGCACCTCTACCAACGTCGAAATTTTTAATAAGGAGAATGATATGAAAAAACCAAATCTAACGTTGCTGGTCTTCAGTTTGATGAGCTTTGTCCTTGCCATGACGGCTTTTGTCTTCAGCGGCATTTTGGACAAAGTGGCCGTTTCGCTGGGCATCTCGGTGGCCCAGTCCGGGCTGCTGAACACGATGTACTCTTATGGGGCGGCGTTCGGGGTGCCGATCACTTTGATCCTGTTCCGGAAGGTCGAACGCAGCCGGATGCTGAAGCTGATGCTGTTTGTGACAATTTTGACGACCTTTGCGCTCATCTATGCCCAAAATTTTGTGCAGTTGCTGATTGTCCGGCTGCTGATGGGGATCTCCGCCAACAGCTATGGCGTTTTGGCCATTTCGACGATCTTGGCGCTCTCTCCCAAGGATCGACAAGGACGTTCCTTGGCTTTCTACATCATGGGCAGTTCCTTGGCGCTTGTCATCGGCATCCCGTTGACGCGCGCCTTGTCCTCCATCCTGGATTGGCGGAGCATTTTTTGGATATTGAATGGCATGATGCTGTTGTCGCTTGCCTATTTCCTGAAATATTTACCGAAGGCGGATCACGCGTCCACCAAACTGAATCTGAAAAAAGAGCTGCAGTTCTTTAAGGACAGGAAAACGTTGCTGCTGCTTGCCTATACGTTGACCATGTTCATGGGGTACAATGCCTTCTACACCTATGCCACGCCCTACTTGTTGCTGCTTTTCCCTTCCATCGAGCCACTGATGAGCCTGATTTTGGTTGCGCTTGGTCTCGCCAGTTTCACGGGCAACCTGCTCGGCGGCCACGTATCGGATGCCATCGGATACGCCAAGTCAATGATGCTCGGGGCGGTGCTCCAAACGGCAGCGATGTTGCTGATTCTTGTTTTCCAACCGTCGAAATGGTTGAGCGTGCTCTTCATTATCATGTGGCTGATGAGCGCCTGGTTCACCGGCCTGCAGCTTAACACCGGCATCGCCCAAGTGACCGAAAATAAATCCAGCTTCATGCTCAGCATCAACGGTTCCTTGATCCAACTGGGCGGTGCGTTCGGCGCCAGCCTAGCCGCCGTCGTCATCAACCTCAGCGGCATTCACAGCATCACCTTCGTCACCCTGCTGACCAGTCTGACGCTCGTGCTGATCCAAGTTGTTTCGATGAAGAAATATCCTTGAGATCGGTTTGATGTACATTGAAGATTCCGGGATCAAAAGACCGCTGAAAAAAGGCAGGAACTCACCTCAACTGGTAAGTTCCTGCCTTTTTTGGCTATTCTTACAGCTCCTTTGAGCAACGGAAGCCGATGTGGTGCTCACTATTATTACTTTAGAGTGTCCATCTGGAGAGTGGTCGGCGAAAATGCCATGCCGAGGCCGCAGCCGGGATCGGAAAATTTGATGGCGTTCGACAGGTAATTATCGAACGTATCAAAAAAAAAACGCAAATGAAAGCTGTCATTTGCGTTCCTGAAAGTAACCTGTTGAGAAAGTTAATGACTCCTTCGGCATGTTTACCCAAAATATACGTTCCTATGCTGTCTTATTTAAATTTAACAGCGGTCCCATATACGATCACCTCAGCTGAGCCTTGCATGATTGCAGAGGAAGCATACCGAATGTTTACAACTGCATCCGCCTCTAATGCAGTCGCTTCGTCAACCATCCGCTTTGTTGCTAGAGCCCTGGCCTCATTCATCATTTCGTTGTAGGCTTTGAGCTCCCCACCAATTAGCGTTTTAAGCCCTTGTGAAATATCGCGCCCTAAGTTTTTGGACTGAATCGTACTCCCCTTAACCAGTCCCAACATTTCAAATTCTTTTCCGCTTATATAATCAGTATTTACTAAGATCATCGTCATCATCCTCCTTGATTTCATTCACTCTTTCAATTAATAAGTACACCATTAGCACAATCAATCCGCTGGGGACAACGATCAGCAGTATTTTCATCAGCAAAGGGATGTCACCCGAACTAGCCAGTCCCAGCCACATGTAGAATATAAAATAGGAAATAACCAAAACTGTAATCACTATTGGAGCAATCATTTTTTTCGTTTGTTTTTTCAATAGCAGTACCTACCTTCTGCATCTTCGAGAAATCATTTAAATCCTCTATACAGTATACCTTACCCAAAGCGAATATATCCAACATATACCGTCTCAGTTAAAAAGTGTCGTCCTGAATTTTACGTTTTTGCCAATCTAATTTTACAAATTTGTCGGTCCCAACTTTACATTTTTGTACCAACATTCTCTATCCGCCATGACGCTGACAGAAATGAATCGTCCACACTTTTTGAGTGCACAAGAGAAAAATACTGTTAAAAATGAGAAAACCCTTGCTATGGTCTTCACTTCAGGGTTTAAGATAAGCTTATCATCATGATTAAGAATAAAGGCAATTCTTGATCATGATTATTCGTACTAAATAAAGGAGAATGATTATGACACAAGATGTTCAACGCATTTCCGCACAAATTTGGGATGCAAAGCAAGCAAATGATATGACCAGAGTGGTGGATTTAATTGCAGACAACGCGCACTTTGTTCATATGGGGATCACCTTTGATAAGACAGGTGAGCTGGCAGTTTTTAATGAAAAAGCCTTCCTCTTTAAAGCGGTTGAGATTGCAGAGGAATACGTCGAGGACTACGGCAGCACCGCTATCATTTTCAAAAAACTTGTCCTGACCGCCGTCATCGGGGGAAATGAAGTACAAAATCCTTTTGTCATCTCGGAAGTCTTCACAAAGACGGAAGATGGCTGGAAATTAGCTGACGAAACCTATACCCGGATAGCAACTGATTTTGATACTTATCAAATGTGACAAAATGATAGGACCGAAGTGTGAGATGAATCCGTTCCTGCTTGATTCCTATTTCACTACAAGCATGATGTGCTATACCCAACATAGTAATCAAAATCTGCATTGTTCTCCTCCGGCGAACGGAGGCTTCGCCGGGGTTTGGCCCATATTTTGCTTGCCTACTCCGATGACACCGTCTTCACAGAAGTTAAGGCTTATTGTGGGGTACTGACTCCGGTGGGCGGTCCCTTCTCCGGAGTTGAGGACGGATTTCGGGGCCGCTATTGTAAACTCAATTCCACAAAGAAGAGGCCGCCTCGTAATTAAACGAAGCGGCCTCTTCTTTGTATTGTTCACTATCAGATTGCCTTCAATCCAGCATATCCTTATAGATCTCCCGCAGGATCTCCAGTTGGTCATCCGACCAGGTGCCGCGCTGGCGTTGGTCGCGGAAGCGGCGGCTTTCGGTCTCCAAGGCTTTTTTGGAACGCTTGATGTCCTTGTAGAGTTCGATGGCGGAGATGCGCTGGGCGCCTTTCGAAAAGACGAGCTGCTGTTCGGCCAGGTCGCTGGTGGCGACGTAGACTTCGGTCAGCACGTTACGCAGTTTTTTGACGACGCCTTCGATGTAGGTGTCGGCGGTCTCCCCTTGGGCGGTGAAGATGACCTTCACGCGGTATTTGGAGTATTCTTTGGTGATGCCGGGAACGAACTGGGCGTCGAAGACGCACCAGACTTCATTGCCTTCATAGTTCTGGTAATCGGACAGCGCCTGCAGCAGTTGATCCCTGGCCTCTTCGATGAGGTCCTGGTTCTTCAGCTTCACCAGTTCCGGCCAGGCGCCGATCATATTGTAGCCGTCCACTATCAGGATTTCTTTCTTCAACATGGTCTTCACCTCGCTTTTTCTGGTACGCAGACGCTACGAATCGGATCAAACGTGGCGTTTGCGGAAAACTTCGTACATCATCAGTCCGGCTGCAACGCCGGCGTTCAGGCTCTGCACATGGCCGACCATCGGGATGGTCAACAGGCCGTCAGCGGATTCCTTCAACAGGCGCGAAACGCCTTTGCCTTCGTTTCCGATGATCATCGCCAATGGCAAGGTTGTGTCCCACTGGCGGTAGTCCTGTCCTTTCATGTCTGTGGCGTAGATCCAGACACCGCGTTCCTTCAGTTCTTCGACTGTGCGGTGCAGGTTCGTTACGCGCACGACCGGGACATGTTCGATGGCGCCTGTCGAAGCTTTGGCGACGGTCGCCGTCAAGCCGACTGCGCGGCGCTTCGGAATGATGACTCCGTGGGCACCGCAGGCATCCGCGGTACGCAGCACGGAACCAAGGTTATGCGGATCCTCGACACCATCCAGGATGATGAAGAAAGGATCTTCGTTCTTGGCGGCGGCCGCTTCGAAGAGATCATCGAGCACGGCATACTGGAAAGCGGCCGTAGCGGCGATGACGCCCTGATGGACGGCATTGTCGGACAAGGTGTCCAATTTGGACTTCGGCACCGCTTGGATCTGGATTTTGCGGTCCTTCGCCAGCTGGATGATGTCGCCCAATTTTTCTCCGCCCAAGCCGTCCTGGATGAACAGTTTGTTGACGTCGCGATCGGAGCGCAGCAATTCCAGTACCGGGTGGCGTCCCATCACGAAGTCTTCGTTTTCGGGTATTTCTTTTTCTGCGTCATCGCGTCGTCTTGGTTTCGGTTCCGGTCTGCCCTTTTTCGGTGCATTGCGGCTGTCTTTGAACGCGCGGTTCGGTTTATTTTTCATAATTGTTTTCCTCGACTTCTTGGATACACCAACGGATCAACTCTTCAAGCCGCGCTTTTTGGCCGGAAAGATGCAGATAGCCCATCAACGACTCGAAGCCGGTCGCGATGCGATAGGTCGTTACGTCCGCATTTTTGGCGATCGTATGGCTCTTGCTGTTGCGGCCGCGACGGTACATGTCCATTTCTTCTTCGCTCAGGAAGCCCTCTTTGGCCAGCATCGCATGCATCAGCTTCGCTTGGGCCTTGGCGGAAACGAAAAAAGTCGCGCGACGGTGGAGTTGGTTGGGTTTGGTGTGTCCTTTTTCTAATAAATGCGTTCGGATATAGGTCTCATAAGCGGCATCGCCGACGTAGGCCAAAGCGAGACCGTTCAATAAACTCCAATTCTGTTCTGTCACTATGCTCTTCTCCATCTGGTGCCCTGCGAAGTGTCATCCAGGATGATGCCCTGATCCTTCAGGTAATCGCGGATTTCATCACTGCGGGCGAAATTTTTGTCTTTTCGGGCTTGTGTCCGTTCATCGATCAGCGTCTGGATGTCATCATCCAACAAGGCCTCTTCCCCCAGCACGACGCCGAAGACGCCGACCATCGCCTTGTACAAAGCTAGAGCCTCGGTGATGACTGCTGCGGAAACGGCTTCGCCTTCCGCGTAGATGTTCAATTCCTTGGCGAACTGGTAAACGACCGACATGGCGTTGTCCGCCTGGAAATCGTCGTCCATTTCGGCGATGAATTGTTCCTGCAGATTCTGGAACATAGCCAGTTTTTCGGCATCGTCCGGCAGTGCCTCAGCGGCATCCTGCAGGCGGTAGTGGGCGTTCTGATAGGCGATTTTGACCTTCTCGAGGTTGATTTTGGCTTCTTCGATGGCTTTGTCGCTGTACTTTACAGGGCGGCGGTAGTGCGCTGTTCCGAGGAAGAAACGCAGCACCTGCGGATCGACTTCCTTCAGGATATCATGCACCGTCACGAAGTTGCCGAGCGACTTGCTCATCTTCTCGGCGCTCTCGCCGATCGTGACGAAGCCGTTGTGCATCCAGTAGTTCGCGAACGTTTTGCCGGTCTTGGCTTCGCTCTGCGCGATCTCGTTCTCGTGGTGAGGGAAAGTCAGGTCATGGCCGCCACCGTGGATATCGATGGTGTCGCCCAAATATTTGGTCGCCATCACCGAGCATTCGATGTGCCAGCCCGGGCGTCCCGGACCCCAAGGTGATTCCCAGGAGACTTCATCCGACTTGGCTGCTTTCCAAAGCGCGAAATCAAGCTGATCCTCTTTCTTGACGTTCTCTTCCGCGTCCAAGCGTTCGCTGGCGCCGACGATCAGGTCCTTGATCGATTGATCGCTCAGTTTGCCGTAGTCCTTGAACTTGCCGGTGCGGTAGTAGACATCCCCGTCAGCTTCATAGGCATAGCCTTTTTCGATCAGCTCACCGATGAAGGCGATGATGTCCGGGATGTTTTCCATCACGCGCGGATTCAGCGTCGCTTTTTCGACATGCAGCGCTGCGGTGTCTTCATAGAAGGCCGCGATGAACTTTTCGGCGACTTCCTTCGCGGAAATGCCCAACTCTTTTGCGGCGCGGATGATCTTGTCGTCCACGTCGGTGAAGTTGGAGACGAAATTCACGTCATAGCCGCGGTATTCCAGGTAGCGGCGGACGGTATCGAAAGCCACGGTGCTGCGCGCGTTGCCGATGTGGATGTAGTTGTAGACGGTCGGACCGCAGACGTACATAGCCACCTTATTCTTTTGGATCGGTTGGAACTCTTCTTTTTCGCGCGTCAGGGTATTGTAGATTTTTAACATTGCGCACTCCTTTCCAGCTTCGAAAAAAGGGCTGACGCCCTTTTTCGTTTGCTGATTATTCAGTTGTTTTGTCTTATTTCAGCTTATGGTTATGGTAACGGACGATTTTTGCCGGGATGCCGACTGCTGTGACATCAGGCGGAATTTCGCTGACGACGACAGCGGATGCCCCGATTTTGGCATTGTCGCCGATTTTGATCGGCCCCAGCACCTGCACATGGGCGGACAACAGCACATTGTTCCCGATGGTGGGATGGCGCTTGCCGGTGTCTTTCCCGGTGCCGCCCAACGTTACGCCATGGTAGATCATGACATCATCGCCGACTTCGGCTGTCTCCCCGATGACGATCCCCATGCCATGGTCGATGAACAGACGATGGCCGATCGTCGCTCCGGGATGGATCTCGATTCCGGTCAAGAAACGCCCCAGATGCGAAAGCACCCGACTGAAGGTATACCATTTTCGCTTATAAAAAAAATGAGCGATATCATATATAAGGATGGCATGTAACCCCGGGTACGTCAGAACGACTTCCAACGTACTCCTTGCAGCCGGATCATGATCTTTTATGGTTTGAATTGTTTCGCGTAATCTATTCAAGTCATTTCATGCTCCTTTTTGGATTATCCATCTATTATATAGAATCAGCTCATTTTTGCTATACTTTTTTGTCGGTCCTACATTTTTTCCAATACGCTGTTCAGGTGGGCCAAGCTTTTTTCTCTGCCCAGCACTTCGATGGTCTTGCCGATTTCAGGTCCGTGCATTTGGCCGCTGACGGCGACACGGATGGCCATGAACAGGTTCTTGCCTTTGATCTTGGTTTCTTTTTGGACTGCTTTGATGGCGCCCAAAATTTCGGCTTCTTCGAAAGGCTCGATGGCAAGCAATTGTTCTTTGAATGCGGCAAGCACAACCGGCGCTGTTTCGGCAGCCAGGATTTCCTGCGCTTCTTCATCCAGGTTGAGTTCATCAGCGAAGAACATTTCCGACAGGGAAACGATCTCAGCGGCATAGCTCATTTGCTCGTGATAAAGACCGATCAGTTTTTTCGCGTATTCGTTGTCGGCTTCGCTCGGGTTTTCCGGCAATTTTCCGGCAGCCACCAAGTGAGGTGCGGCCAAAGCAACGATTGTGTCCAAATCGGCACTCTTCATGTACTGGTTGTTGATCCATTCCAGTTTCTTCTGGTCGAAGGCGGCTGGTGATTTGCTCAGGCGTTCCGGATCGAACATCTTGATCAGATCTTCTTTCGAGAAGATTTCGTCTTCCCCGACCGGTGACCAGCCCAACAGTGTGATGAAGTTGAACATCGCTTCAGGCAGGTAGCCCAAGTCTTTGTATTGTTCGATGAACTGAAGGATCGTTTCATCGCGCTTGCTCAGTTTTTTGCCGGTTTCGCTGTTGATGATCAACGTCATGTGTCCGAAAGTGGGCATTTTCCATTCGAATGCTTCGTAGATCATCATTTGTTTCGGTGTATTGGCGATATGGTCATCCCCGCGCAGGACGTGGGTGATACCCATCATGTGATCGTCCACGGCTACCGCAAAATTATAGGTCGGGAAGCCGTCGCGTTTGCGGATGATGTAGTCTCCGCCGACGCTGCTGGCTTCGAATGTGATCGGCCCTTTGACGATATCGTCAAAGGTGTAGGTGTTTTCGATCGGCACACGGAAACGGATGACCGGCGTGATGCCTTGTGCTTCTTTTTCAGCTTGTTGGGAAGGCGTCAAGTTTGCGCATTTGCCGCCGTAATGAGGCATTTCGCCGCGTGCCCTTTGCTGTTCGCGTTCTGTCTCCAATTCTTCCTCGGTGCAGTAGCACTTGTAGGCGCGGTTGGAAAGAAGCAATTGATCGACCAACGGATCGTAGATATGCTGTCTTTCGGATTGGCGGTACGGGCCGACCTTGCCTGGTTTGTCCGGACCTTCATCCCAGTCCATCCCTAACCATTTCAAGTTTTGCAGTTGGCTTTCTTCGCCGTGTTCAAGGTTGCGTTTTTGGTCCGTGTCTTCGATACGGATGATGAACTCGCCGTCGTTATGGCGGGCAAACAGGTAGTTGAACAATGCGGTACGGGCGTTTCCGATATGCAGGTTACCGGTTGGGCTTGGTGCATAACGTACGCGGATTTTCTTTGTCATATGAAGTATCCCCTTTTCTGTAAAGCTGGTTATGTCGTGCTGGATTTCCTATTTGATGCCTTTTTGTGAATGCGCAGGCTTGGCAAAGATCATGCGGCCGGCAGCTGTCTGCAAGGCGCTTGTGACGACGACTTCGATCGTCTCGTTCATGTAATGCTGTCCATCTTCGACGACGATCATCGTGCCGTCATCCAGATAGGCCACCCCTTGGTTGCGTTCCGTTCCGACTTTGATGACGGTGACGACCATGTATTCGCCGGGTATGACGACCGGCTTCACGGCATTGGCCAAGGCATTGATGTTCAGCACCGGCACATTCTGGAACTCACAGACTTTGTTCAGGTTATAGTCGTTCGTGATGACAATCCCGTCGATCAATTTCGCCAAACGGATCAGCTTGCTGTCGACTTCAGGAATCTCTTCGAATTCGCCGTCATAGCTTTCCACGACGATGTCCTCTTCTTTTTGGAGTTTGTTCAGGATGTCCAATCCCCGTCTGCCCCTGACGCGCTTCAGGCTGTCGGAGGAATCCGCGATATACTGCAGTTCACGCAATACGAAGTTCGGGATGACGATGACGCCTTCCAGGAAGCCGGTTTTGGCGATGTCGTAGATGCGCCCGTCGATGATGACGCTCGTATCCAAAATCTTGTATTTGCGGAAAGTATCATCCGCTTTTCGGTCAAGCATCTGTGTCTCTTCCTGCTTTTTCGGTTTCGGTGCGAACAGTTTACGGAATTCTTCGATCCGGGTCGTTCCCACGCGGAATCCCAAGTAAGCCAAGATCAAGGACAAAATGGCTGGAAGCACATCGTTGATGACCGGAATCCTCAGTGATGTCAACGGGATGCCGATCAGCCAAGCCAACACTAGCCCGATGATCGTTCCGATCGAACCGAACAGCATGTAGCTGACCGATAAGGTACTGAAATAATTCTCTATCTTTTGGATAACGTCCAAAATCAATTTCATTAATAAGAATGACAATAAATAAAATATAAGTGCTCCAACCCCAAAATTAACAAAAACATTGTTGAAAAGATTGTTTCGTATGCCCGCTAATTCCCACAGGTAAGGCAGGGCTGTAATCCCAGCACTGCCGCCCACCATCAGGAAGACGGCCGTAATGATTTTCCGTTTCAAAGGCTTCCCTCTCTTTCCTTTTCCATCAATTTTTATTCGGAAATACTTTGCGCAGCGTTTCTTGTAGCGTTGCGACAGGTATGATCTGGATTCCTTCCGGATGCTTCCAGCCGGCCATATTGTTCTTCGGCAGATATACCTTTGTGAAGCCCAACTTTTGCGCTTCATTGACGCGTTGCTCGATCCGGCTCACCCTGCGGATTTCCCCGGTCAGGCCGATTTCGCCGATGAAGCACTCGGTCGCGGAAGTCTCGCTGTCCCAGTAGCTCGAGGCGATGCTGACCGCCACGGCCAAGTCGATGGCCGGCTCATCCAACTTCACGCCGCCTGTCGATTTGAAGTAGGCATCCTGGTTCTGCAGCAGCAAACCCGCCCGTTTTTCCAGCACGGCCATGATCAGCGAGACCCGGTTGTAGTCCAAGCCGCTAGCAGTCCGGCGGGCATTCCCGAAGACCGTCGGCGTGATCAGGCATTGGATCTCGGCCAAAATCGGGCGCGTGCCCTCGAGCGAGGCAACGACTGCCGATCCGGATGCTCCGGCGAGCCGCTCTTCCAGGAACAGTTCGGAAGGGTTCCGCACCTCGCGCAGGCCGCCCTCAATCATCTCGAAAACGCCAATCTCGTCGGTCGAGCCGAAACGGTTTTTGACGGCGCGCAAGATCCGGAAGGCATGGTGCCGGTCGCCTTCAAAATACAGCACCGTATCCACCATATGCTCCAGCATCCGCGGCCCGGCGATGGCGCCTTCCTTCGTCACGTGTCCGACGATGAAGATGGCGATGTCGTTGCTCTTCGCGATCCGCATGAATTCGGCGGTGCATTCGCGCACTTGCGAGACGCTGCCGGCCGTGCTCGTGTTGTCGGGATGAATCATCGTCTGGATCGAGTCCACGATGACGAACTCCGGCTTGATCCGCTCGATCGTGCTACGGATTGCGTCGATATCCGTTTCCGGATAGATGTAGAAATCGGTGCCCTTGACGCCGAGCCGTTCCGCCCGCAATTTGATCTGACTCGCGCTTTCCTCTCCGGAGATGTACAGGACGCGGTGACCGCCTTGGTTGATCTGCGCCGAAACCTGCAGCAGCAAGGTGGACTTGCCGATTCCCGGGTCGCCCCCGATCAGGATCAGCGAACCGGGCACGATGCCGCCGCCGAGCACATGGTTGACTTCTTCCATCTGCGTTTTGACGCGCGGCAGGTTCTCGGTTTTGATGTCCTGGATGGCGATCGCTTCAGGTACGTTCCCGCTGAAATTGGAACGTTGCTGTTGCTTCACGGCTTTCGTCGCTTCCTTTTCTTCCTCCATTTGGTTCCAAGTGCCGCAGTTCGGGCAGCGTCCCAGCCATTTCGGCGACTCGTATCCGCAAGCCTGACAAACGTATTTCACTGCATTTTTCTTTGCCAAATGAATCTCTCCTTCAAGTGTGAACCAACTTATCTTATTTTATCACAAAAAGCCTATTCTACGTATAACAATACGCAAATACCCGCGGATTCGGCTTTTCTTTTTAGGCCTGGCCTGACGAGCCGAATCCGCCTGTGCGTTCCGATCCTTCCGCTTCATCCTGGTCGGCTTTCAGGAACTGCAGGAAGATGCCTTGGCCGATGCGGTCGCCCTTGCGGATGACTTTGTCGCGCAAGCCGAAATTCAGGAACTGGAAGTAGATGTGGCCTTCGTTGCCCTCGTTATTGTAGTAATCCGCATCGACTATGCCCACGCCATTCGGCAGCACGATGAAATTTTTCAGCGGATTGCTGGAGCGGTTCGTCAATTGTAGGTACTCGTCTTCCTGCATGTAGGCTTTGATCCCGGTAGGCACCAAAAGCGGACGCAAAAGCTGCTCTTTCTTTTCGATCGCCTCATCGTTGTCGCTCCCGAACAGTTCCCCAAGCTGCAACCCCGCGCTTTTCACGACCGTCTTCCAGATTGCCGGCAACACAATCTCTTCGGCTGCTTCAAAATCGTATCCGGCTGCATGCTTCGTTGCACGTTTGGGCAATTGGATGTTTTTATCGGCATAACTGCTGATGACTTCAAACCCTCTTTTGTTCATGGATGAAAACCCCTTTTTCTCTAGTATCGCTTTATCGATCTGTCCTGCATCAAAGAACCATTTTACCAAAACAACGGCGGTTTTTCACGGTTTAGTTGTGCACTTGCCCTTTGTTGACGCTGCCAGAGCGAGCGTTATGCAGACTATAGCAAGGAATTAAGACTTTTTCATGACCAATTCCTGAGATTTTTCTAAATGCTTTCCGTACAAGGAAAGCGCCTTCGGCAAAGTGCACAAAAACCCGGCGCCTTTTTTGGGCAGTTTCCCGTGGTTATGGAATCCGCTTTCAAATAAGATAAGGACATCAAAGAAAACCAAAAAAAATCAAAAGGCAGGTACAAATAAATGGTAGAGATCCAGTTGAACAGCATCCATAAAAAATATGACAATTCCCCAAATTATTCCGTTACAGATTTCAACTTGCATATCCAAGATCGCGAATTCATCGTCTTTGTCGGTCCTTCCGGTTGCGGAAAATCAACGACACTGCGTATGATCGCCGGCCTGGAAGACATTTCCGAAGGCGAATTGGTCATCGGCGATACCTTGATGAACGATGTAGCGCCAAAAGACCGAGATATCGCGATGGTATTCCAGAACTATGCCCTGTATCCGCATATGACCGTATTCGACAATATGGCTTTCGGTCTGAAATTGAGAAAGTACAGCAAAGATGAAATCAAGAAGCGTGTCGATAACGCAGCGGACATCCTGGGCTTGACGGAATACTTGGACCGCAAACCGGCTGCCCTGTCCGGTGGTCAAAGACAGCGTGTCGCCTTGGGTCGCGCAATCGTGCGTGATGCAAAAGTCTTCCTGATGGATGAGCCTTTATCCAACTTGGACGCAAAATTGCGTGTGGCCATGCGTGCTGAAATCGCAAAATTGCACCGTCGCTTGAACACGACAACTATCTACGTAACCCATGACCAAACCGAAGCGATGACCATGGCGGACCGCATCGTCATCATGAAGGACGGCTTTGTGCAACAGATCGGCAGCCCGAAAGAAGTTTATGATACGCCAGTGAACGTCTTCGTAGCTGGATTCATCGGCTCGCCTGCCATGAACTTCTTCAACGTTACGTTGCAGGATGGCGTCATCACGAACGGCGAAGGCCTGAAACTGACCTTGCCGGCCGGAAAACGCAAAGTCCTGGAAGAACGCGGCTACAACGGCAAAGAATTGATCTTCGGCATCCGTCCGGAAGACATCCAAAGTGAGCAGATCGTTTTGGACACCAACCCGACTTGGGCTGTCAAAGCGGAAGTGGTCGTATCTGAGTTGCTGGGTGCCGAAACGATGCTTTACAGCAAAGTCGGCGGTACTGAATTCATTTCCCGTGTGGACGCGCGCGATTTCCATTCGCCAGGCGAAGTCATTGATTTGGCCTTCAACATGAGCAAGTCCCACTTCTTCGACATGCAATCCCAAGATGTGATCGCCATCCCTTAACCAGAGGATGGAGGCATCACCTTAATTACGCTTACCAGTTCTAACCTACCCTCCCCCCATGGAAAAAGGCTGTCGCTCATTGAGCGCAGCCTTTTTCCATGGGGTTTGGTTGGCCGGAGGAGGGCGGCGGAATGCGAGCGCAGCTCCGGCGAAGGAGCTTCCGATCGGAGAAGGCCGGCAATAGTCGCATTCAACTACGACGAAGCTGCCTTCATCGGAGAACACAAGCAGAATGTCGGCCGAACTCCGGCGAAGCCTCCGTTCACGGGAGGAGAGCGTTCTCTACCAACAATGAAGGAGGTGCCTCCATGAGACACCTCCTTCATTGTGCAGCTATTGTTTTCGCTTCAATCTATTCCACCGCATCCGCGTCAAATGCTTCCTCCGGAGAAATGCCTTCCTTGACCCAGACCGAAATCGAACCGGCATTGACAGGGAACCGGCCATTGCCGTCCTCGCCGATTTCGACTTTGTCTTCGCGGTTGCCCGTGTAGTCCGCGAAAGTCTGTCCGGCATACTGCTCGCCGACATACATGTCCTTGAAGCCTTCTTCGCTGTTGGAAAGGACTGCAGCCAAACCGTAGGGATGCTCCTCGTTGCCGAGACGGGTCCAGCCGACACAGTTGCCGTGGTCGAAGTAGTCGCGCTGTTCGCCGTAAGCATGGTTGGCGCGCAAATAGAGCAGTTTATCCAGGAACGTTTGTTGGCCATCGACCGGATGCGGGCCCTTGATGCCGTAGTAATCGCCGTAGAACAAGCACGGGAAGCCTTGTTCGCGCAAGAGCGTCACGCCGTATGCCAATGGCGTAAACCAAGGCTCGACATAGGACTGCAAGGCTTGGCCCGGCTGGGAATCGTGGTTATCGACAAAGGTGACCGCATGGGTCGGGTTCTTGGCGACCAGCGTCTGCTTGAACAACTCACGCAGATCGTAATCCTTGCCTTGCTGGGATGCGACGTGGAAATTTTGGTGCAGGGCAACGTCGAACAGATCGAAGGTGAAGTCGGTCGCTTCCAGATATTCCTTGATCGCCCCGTAACGGTATTTCCAATATTCACCGACCACATAAAAATCATCGCCGTGCTGAGCGCGGATCGTCTGCACGAAATCCTGCACGAACTGGTCATTGATGTGTTTGACTGCATCCAGACGGAAGCCGTCGACGCCGGTTTCCTTGATGTACCAATCCGCCCATTTCTTGACTTCTTCGACGACTGCCGGATGGCTGTAATCGATGTCCGCATACATTAAGTAATCGTAATTGCCGTACTCGCTGTCGACGCTCTCGTTTTCCGCCCAGCCTTTTTCGAAGCCTTTGATCATGTAGATGGCTTCCTTGCCGTTCTCGTTATTGAAGTCCGTCCCGGTGAAATGCTCCCAGGACCATTTGAAGTCGGAATATTTGTCGCCGCGGCCAGGAAAGGTGAATTTCGTCCAGCCTTCGATTTCATAGGATTTCGTCTCCTTTTCCTGACGATTGTCGGGATTCACTTCATAAGCAAGGAAGCGTTCCGTCTCGTCCGCGCCGGCTTTATGGTTCAGTACGACGTCGGCATAGACGGCGATCCCTTCCGCATGCAAGGCTTCGATCGCAGCCAAGTACTCTTCCTTGGTTCCGTATTTTGTGCGGACGGCCCCTTTTTGGGCGAATTCGCCCAAATCGTAGAGATCATAGACGCCGTAGCCTGTATCGTTCGTTCCGGTACCTTTGTAGGCCGGAGGAGTCCAGACAGCCGTGATGCCCAATTCCTTCAGATGCTTGGCATCCTCCTTCAGGCGATTCCATAATTGACCATCATCATCCAAATACCATTCAAAATATTGCATCATCAATCCATTTCCTGCCATGCGATCACTGCCTTTCATCTCACTCTAGATTTGTTGTGGTGCACAAAACGTTTTTTGATAAACTCATTATACATGCTCGCCTTGCGTTTGCCTTTCGGGACGGCTCCGGGGCACCGTATTTCTTGCCGCCAGGACGAAATGCTTGCATCTTGAATCGGGCGCCGGTATACTGGCAGTAAGTTAGCTGATTGCTGATTTCTTTTTTTGGTTATATATCTCGAATTAGGAATATACGAAACGGAATACATAAAGAAATGAGGAACCGATCCATGAACACATTAAGAGGAATCCACCACGTCACCGCCATCACAAGCAGCGCCGAAAAGAACTACGCCTTCTTCACAAACATCCTGGGCATGCGCCTGGTCAAAAAAACCGTCAACCAGGACGACATCCAGACTTATCACCTTTTCTTCGCCGATGACCGCGGTAGTGCCGGGACGGATATTACTTTCTTCGATTTCCCGGGCATCCCGAAAGCCGTCAGAGGGACCAACGAAATCTTCAAGACCGGTCTGCGTGTTCCATCGGATGAAGCACTGGACTACTGGGTGAAACGTTTCGATAAATACAACGTCACGCATTCCGGCATCTATGAGCAGTTCGGCCACCGGGTAATTGACTTCCAGGACTTCGATGAGCAGCTGTATCAATTGGTTTCCGATGAATCCGACTCCGGCGTGGCTCCCGGCATTCCTTGGCAAAAAGGCCCAGTTCCGAATGAGTACGGCATCCGCGGTTTGGGTCCGATTTTCGTCCGCATCGCTGATTTCAATTTCTACAGGCAAGTGCTGGAGACTGTCCTTGGTTTCCGCCACATGGCAACCGACGGCGACGTCCATCTCTTCGAAGTGGGCGAAGGCGGAAACGGCGGCCGCATGATCGTAGAGCACAACGCTTCGCTGCCGCAAGCCCAGCAAGGTTTCGGCAGTGTCCACCACATGGCTTTCCGCGTGAAGGACCGCAACGAATTGGAAGAATGGATCGCGCATATGGGATCCTACCGCTTCCCGATCTCCGGCTATGTCGACCGCTTCTACTTCGAATCACTCTACGCCAACATCGCGCAGGGCATCCTGTTGGAATTCGCGACGGATGGTCCTGGATTCATCGATGATGAGGAGCCTTACGAGACATTGGGCGAACGCTTGGCCTTGCCGCCTAAATTCCGGGATTCCCGCGAAGAAATCGAAGGTTTGGTCCGCCAATTCGATACCGTGCGCAGCACGAAGACTTTCGAAAAAGAATATTTGGACTGAGAAAAAAGCAAGGAACTGTCTTCATTTCGAGACAGTTCCTTGCTTTTGTTTTTCGTTTTAAACAGATTGTGTTTCCTTCAGCACCAGACAGACGCTCTGATAATCCCCTTGCAGGGCATCCTTCAGGTAAAGTCCGCGGTTCATCAGTTCATCCCCGCCGATTGCTCCTTCATACCCGCTGACGGTGTAGAATTTAGCGGGATCCAAGCCTTTGAACAGCACTTTTTTCTTCTTCAGGTTGGCCCGGTCGAGAACCCGGTAGTAGAAATAGAGCGCTTCGTCCTGCTCGGGACTCACAAAAATCCAAGCGGCCTCGTTCTGCGTTTCGAAAGGACTGAGGATGCGATGGAAAGTACCGTACTGAATCAGTTTGCGGTGTTCCTTGTAGAAGCTGATCTGCTCCTTCATCTCCTGTTTCTCGGCTTCGGAAAGCGTCGTGACGTCCAGTTCGTAGCCCAGATTGCCGGCCATCGCCACATCTCCGCGCATCTTCATCGAAGTCATGCGGTGCACTTGATGATTCGGAACAGCCGATACGTGCGAACCCATGCTCGAAATCGGCATGATCAGGCTGGTGCCGTATTGGATCTCCAGACGCGCCACCGCATCGGTGTTGTCGCTGGTCCAAGTCTGCGGCATGTAGTAGAGGATACCCGGATCGAAGCGTCCGCCGCCGCCTGAGCAGCTTTCAAAGAGGATATGCGGATATTTCGTCACCAGTGCCTCCATCACTTCATAAAGACCCAGCATGTATTTGTGCAGTACTTCCCCCGGCAACGTCCCTGGGGCGGCAGTTCCGATTTCGGTCATATTGCGGTTGTAGTCCCATTTGATGTAGTCGACCGGTACGTCATCCAAAACTTCCATCATCTGCGCCAGAATATTGTCGCGCACTTCTTTGCGGCTGAAATCAATCACATACTGGCTACGGCTGAGTGACTTTTCCCGGCCGGGCGTATGGATGCACCAGTCCGGATGGGCGCGATAAAGCTCGCTGTCTTCGGAAATCATTTCCGGTTCGAACCACAAACCGAACAACATGCCCTTCGCCTTGATGTTCTCTGCGAGTTGCTTCAACCCAGCCGGTAATTTGGCCGTGTGAATGTGCCAATCGCCCAACGAGGAATAATCGTCGTCCCGCTTGCCGAACCAACCATCGTCCAGCACGAATAGTTCAATCCCCAAAGTGGACGCTTCATCAGCCATCGCCTCGATTTTTTCGGCTGTGAAATCGAAGTAGGTACCTTCCCAGTTATTGATCAGAACCGGGCGCTCCGCAAACTGATGCTGGCCGCGGATCAGATGTTTCTGGTAGAACGGATGCAGCGTCTGGGACAGGCCATTCAACCCGTTTTCGCTGTATACCAATACAACTTCCGGTGTCTGGAACGCCTCTCCAACGGGCAAATGCCATTGGAAGTGGGTTGGATTGATGCCCATCTGGACGCGTGTCTGCGCGTAAGTATCGACTTCGACATTGGCCCGGAATTCGCCGCTGTAGACGAAATGGAAACCGTAGACCGCTCCCTGATCTTCGGTCGCCGTTTTCTCGGCCAAAGCCACGAACGGCTGATAGGCATGGCTCGTGGTCCCGCGTTTGCTGTCGAGCGTGTGGATGCCGCGGACAAGCGGCGTGCGCACGATTTGGCGTTCCCTTCCCCAGGCACCCGGCAATTGGATCATGTCAAAATCAGCATCCGGGAAATCGATGGACATGCTCAAAGCTTTGTTCAGGTGGATAGCTTCGGCTCCGTTGTTGCGGAAGCTGGCCGAACGCGTCAGCACCGGATAGTCCCGGAACAAGGTGTAGCTCAAAACGACTTCAACTTTTGTGACGGTATCTTCCATCGTCAGCAGCAAGGTTTCCGCCGGTTCTTCCTTTGTCTCATAAGTCTGCGGCAACCCTTGCAGCGGCTGTTTGCCTGTCACGATTTCATGGCTCTTGTAGGTCAGCAGGCTGACAGTTGTTTGATCCGGATACTGGCACTCGAATGCTGATTCGCGGAAATCGCCGCTGCCGTTACCCGGAAATTCCTGTGGCAAAGTTGCCAGCGAAAACACACGGCCAGGCACCTCGAACGGATTGGGCGCAAAAGCATTGTCTTGACGCGGATAATCCGCCACTTGCGAAAAGCTGTTGATCCGTTTCCCCCAGTACTGATGGGACACATATTTTTCTTCTTCCAGTCCGATCACATAGCTCACGGCTTCGTTCTGTAAATGAAAATATTTTTTTGTTTCATCAAATGTTATCGTCACAGTCATCACTCCTTGGCTCTCGTCATTTTACTAAAATATTTGTTCTTCTCCTGCCGCAGTCCGGTGCAGGATCGAGAATTTGTTCGTAGGCAGGTCGACCGTCAGACTGGCCGATTCTTCGGCAGTGGCCCACGTCAAAGTGAAGGCCCCTTCGTCTTGTTGGGTTATTTTAAGGTCTCCATCGAACGCTTTCGCCGTATTGCGGAACGTCAGCAGACGGAAGAGGTCCTTCACGACCGGACGTTCGATTTCTTGCCCGATTTCGTCCAAGCTATAGTAATGCCGGTTGATGTTGCGGCCTTCCTTGCTGTTCTCGAGCAACTCCAGATCGTTTTCGCCAGCCAGCAAGCCGACGTAATAGATCTGCGGAATGCCCGGTGTGAAGCACTGGATCGCCCGCGCCAACAGATAGGCGGCATCATTGTTGCCCAAAGCCGAATAGTACGTGCAGTTGATCTGATAGATGTCCAGGTTGTTGTAGGCTTCCGAGCTGTAGATCCGCTTCAGGTTGGCGCCCTTTTCGTAAAGGGCTTCGACTGCGAAGTCCACTTCTTCCTGGGTAAGCAGATCCTTCACATCGACGACACCGATGCCGTCATGCGTGTCCAAGGTCGTGAACTGGTTGCGCGGGCAGATTTCCAGCCAGTGCAACAGCTTCTCTGCTTTCCCACTGTAAAGGGCATGCAGCACCAGCATCGGCAAAGCGAAATCATAGACTGGATAGCCTTTTTCTGCGATTTTTTGCTGGATCGTGTAGTGCTCATGGATTTCGGGAAGGACCGTCACATCATAAGACTTCAGGATTTCCACTGCGTATTCCAGCATTTCCCAAATTTCCGGTTCCACGAAGAAGCAGTTCGTATCCAATTCCTTGATGGCATAGGCGAATGCGTCCAGACGAATGATCGAAGCCCCTTTATCCGCCAGAAAACTCAGGGTATCCTTGATGAACCGGCGCGTCGCTTCGGTCTTCACGTTCAGATCGATCTGTTCTTCCGAGAACGTGCACCAGACCTTCTCAGTCGTGCCATCCTTGAACTGGGCGTCCACGAAAGGCGCTTTGGGTTTGCGTTTGTAGATCAGATCGATGTCCGCTTCAGTCGGTCGATTCTCCGGCCAATAGTCGTTGTAGCGAATAAAATAGTCCTTGTAGGGAGACTCCTCTTTTTTCTCCAGAAAGTCCAAATAATAGGGCGATTGTGCGGAAATATGATTGAGCATGAATTCATACATCATGTAGTACTTTTCGCTGATACGCTTGATATCCTCCCAGCCGCCGAACCGTTCGTCGACTTTGGTGTAGTCCATCGGCGAAAAGCCGCGGTCTCCCGATGATGGGAAGAACGGCAGGATATGCACGCCGCCGACAATTCCTTTCAGATGGGTGTCCAGCACACGTTCCAGATCTTGCAGGTTATTGCCCAGACTGTCCGGATAGGTGATCAGCATTGCTTCGTTTTTTATTTTCATTATCGGATACCTCATTCTCAAATATCGTTAAATTGCGTTCCATTTTAATAATGATGTCCAGCTTCACGGGTTAGCCCTTCGGAATTTAGATAAATCGTACCTATTGCGCTCTTCGATGCTCAGTCGGTACGATTTCCTAAAATTCTTTCAGGGCTGAACGAACCCGTTCCGCTTTTCTGTTTACTTCCCGCCGGTTGTGGCGATGCCTTCGATGAATTGTTTCTGGAATATGATGTAAAGGATGATCATCGGGATGATCGCGATGACCGAACCGGCCATCAGCTGCGGGTAATTGGTCGTGAATTGCCCTTGCAGGCTGGCCAAACCGGCCGACAGCGTCATTTTATCCTGGGACATGTTGACGACCAACGGCCACATCAAATCCTTGAAGGCAAAGAGCGACGTGAAGATCCCCAAGGCCACCAAGCCAGAACGCGCCAACGGCATATAGATGCGGTAGAATACTTGCCAGGTCGTCGCGCCATCGATTGTGGCGGCTTCCATCAGTTCGTCAGGCAGTTTTATGAAAAATTGGCGCAATAGGAAGGTCCCGAAAGCGGAGACGATGCCCGGGATGACCAAAGCCGGGATTGAGTTCAAAAGACCCAGATTCTGGACCAACAAATATTGCGGCGTCAGGTAGATCTGCGAAGGGATCATCATCTGCGTCAGGACGATGCCGAAAAACAGGTTCTTTCCGGGAAAATCCAGTTTCGCAACCGCAAAGGCAGCCATGGCGCTGAAGAGCGTCGAAGTCAACACCCTGAAGACGATCATCAAACCGGTGTTGATGTAAAAACTGACGAACGGCAAGGAATTCCATACCGCTTTGTAGTTCTCGATCTGGAACACTTCCGGGAAAATTTGCGGCGGGATCTGTGTGGATTCGCTGATCGTTTTGCCTGAGGTCAGGACCATCCATAAGAACGGCACGACCATCAGCAAAGACCCGATGATCAGCACGATGTGGATCAGTGCTGTTGTTTTATTTATTTTTGTCTGCATATTTATTCACTCCTAATCGTAGGTGACCCATTTTTTCTGCGCCAACAGCTGGATGCCGGTGATCGCCATGATGATCAGCACCAACGAGATGGCGACAGCCGAACCGTAGCCTTTATCGTTGAGCACGAACGATTCATTGAAGAACATGTACACCAATGATTGCGTGCTCTTCAGCGCCAAGTTCGTGCGGTCGAACATCATGAAGATGATATCGAACACTTGCAGCGCACCGATGACGCTCGTCACCGAAACGAAGAACAGTTGCGGCGAAAGCAAAGGCAGCGTGATCGAGAAAAATTGTTTCAATGGTCCGGCGCCGTCAACGACAGCCGCTTCATAATATTCTTTGGGTATTTCCTTAAGACCCGCCAGCAGCAGGATCATGTTATAGCCGACATTCGTCCAGATTCCGACAATAATGATCGACCAGATCGCCACTTCCGGATCGGTGATCCATAAGATATTTCCGGTATAACCGAGTTTATCCAGTACTGCATTCAGCAAGCCGTATTCCGAGTTGAACAGCCAGCGCCACACCATCGCCACGGCAGCCGGAGCGGCGATCATCGGCAGGAAGAAGATGGTCCGGTACAGTCCGACCGCTTTTATCTTCGTGTTCATCAATACCGCAAAGAACAGCGACAGGATGATCGTGATGGGCACTTGGATGGCGGCGTAGAAGAAGGTATTCTTCAATGATTGCCAGAATTCAGGATCCTCCAGCATGTGCAGGTAGTTGTCCATCCCGACAAAGGTCGAAGTGCCGAAAGTACTCACGCTCTGGAAACTCATGTACAGCGACTGGAACAACGGAATGACGTTCAGGATCAAAAGCCCGATCAAGGTCGGAGCGATGAAAAACCAGCCCCACAGCGTCATTTTTCTTTTGCGTTCCTTTGCGGTCACAGTGCGGAGCGTTTTTTCTTTAGGGATTACTATATCTGATTTCATAATTTTTTAGTTTTCGGAAACCCACGACTCCAGTCGTGAGTGGGGAAAACGATTGGCCCAGCGGGCCAAAAGCCCTCCTTAATTTCCGATCTCCTTCCTCTCGCATTTTAAACGAACTTACGTTCTCTTTTCGATATGCTTTTAATGACGATTTTAGTATAATAGGGTTATTAAAAGGTGGTGAATGCCGTGGAACTAAATCTGACAATCAAAGCAAAGTTGAAGCTCTCGAACCCCAAAGACGCATTGGCGTTTCAAGAAGTTTGCGAACAGTACAGACAGGCATGCAATTACGTATCTGATTATGTTTTTAACCATGATTTCGAGTTAAATTCCGTCAAATTAAACAAAGATTTGTACCATGATGTTCGCCAGCGGTTTCATTTGAAATCCCAATTGACCCAATCAACCTTTCGGACCGTTACATCCCGATACAAAGCCGTCCAAACACAACTCCGTCGCAATCCCAACAAGTATGACAGCGGCAAAAAGGATGGGGACAGAAAGCCAGTGTACATTCAAGTTGATAAGGACCTGAATTGGCTCTGGTACCCTATCCATTTTTCTCAACCACAAGCCGATTTGGTGCGCAATCGCGATTGGAGCATTGTCGATAACGGTAAAACTTTCTCAATCAATACGCTGAAGGGGCGCGTGAAGTGCGGTTTTTCCCTCAAGGGTTTTGAAGAGTATCTTGACGGTACCTGGGCGTTTGGTTTGGCGAAATTGGTCAAGTCAGGCAAGCATTGGTTCTTGCATATTTCGGTAAAAAAAGAAGTCGCCGAAATGGAATTGACAGACATCAAACACGTTGTCGGAATCGACAGAGGGTTGCGTCAATTAGTGACAACCTATGACGAAAAAGACAAAACCACTTTCTACAACGGAAATGCAGTCTTGAAAAAGCGCGGGCACTACAAAGAACTGCGCCGTAGTTTGCAGGCACGCAATACCAGGAACTCCAAACGTCGTATCCGGAAAATGGAAAGTCGAGAAAACCGCTGGATGGCAGATGTGAATCACTGCCTGTCTAAGACACTCGTCTTCCTATATGGTTCCGATACGGTATTTGTGTTGGAAGATTTGATTGGCGTGCGTTTCGCAACGGAACAAGTTGCGAAATCACAACGCTATGAGCAAGTGTCGTGGGCGTTCTTTCAATTTGGGCAAATGCTCACTTACAAAGCCAACAAAGTTGGCTCTATGGTGGTTGAAGTAAGTGCCGCGTACACAAGTCAGCGTTGTCCCAAGTGTGGCACAATCAAAAAATCCAATCGGGATAAGCACCATCACGAATATCACTGCCCATGCGGGTATCGTTCAAACGATGACCGTGTTGGCGCAATGAATATCCAACAACTTGGGACACAATACGTAAATGGTGTAGCGCATCCCAAATTTGAGAAACAAAAAGCAAATTCCTAGTGCATAAATGTGCTGGATTGCCGGCAAAGTCAACTGTCGGGCTGCTCCATTCTGGTTGAATAAGAATGGAGCAGTGAGTAACGCCAACATTTTGAGGGGCCAATCGACCTCAAACTACTCAGGAGTCCGCAGGATGTTTGAACTGCGTAGTGTTAGGCGTAAACCTAAAAAGTATTAGCGAAGCTAATGCACTCGTCACGAAGTGGCGAGAGGCAAGCCCGTGACTTCAGTCATGGGTAGTTGACCATATTTCACCTCTTCTATATATTGAAAGCCACTTATGGGCGTATCCCCATAAGCGGCCTTCTATTTTATTATTTTTCGTTCGCCAAAACTTCTTCAACACCGGCTACGATTTCTGCAGCAACATCTGCGACGGAACCCTTGCCGTCAAATACCGACATCAAAGCAGTATTTTCGATATCTTCCCAACGTGCTGTCTCTTTGGAGTAAGGCTTGATGTACGCATTTTCCATTTGATCCACATAGACCTGGATATTGAATTGGCTGTAGGCATTCACGAATGATTCTTCAGTTCCTATATAAGCCGGGATTGCCGCGCCGTTCTCGCCTTGCAGACGCATGGCTTCCTCTGTTCCCAAGAATTCGACGAATTTCAAAGCCGCTTCTTCGTTTTCGGTTGAAGCTGCAACGGAGTTCGCCAATCCATTGAACAGCGTTGCCGCTTGCTTGCCTTGCGGTAATGGCGCGACATCAGCATTGGCAGCCGTATATTCGTTATTCGCCATTTCGCCTGTCATCCAAGATCCGAAGAATCCCATCGCGCCGCGACCTGATTGGAAGAAGGACAAGTTTGTGTTCTCAGCAAATTGGCTTTGGGTCGGCGACACGCCATGTTTCACGCTCAGATCCGCATACCATTGCACGGCTTCGATTGTTTCGTCCAAACGGAAACCGGATTCGGTCTTGTCATCGGACAATACGTAGCCGCCGTTCTGGAAGATGAAGTTGTGGTAGCCTTCCTGTCTGTTCAAAGGAGCCAGGATGCCGTAGACGCCGTTGTCGGGATCGTTCAGCGTTTGAGCGGCTGCCAGCATCGTGTCCCAAGTCCAGGTTTCATCCGGATAGGCAACGCCTGCCGCATCAAACAACGTTTTGTTGTACCATAGCGCAATCGTGTCATAGTCTTTCGGGATGCCGTAGAGCGCATCATCAGCAGAGTACAGTTCGACCAGTTCTTCCGGGAAATGATCCAAGGAAGTCACTTCGCTGTTTGCGTAGGTTTCCGACAAATCCATCAGGACGCCGCCTGTTGCGTATTTCGCGATTTCGTTGGAGTGCATCCAGAATACATCCGGCATGCTGTCGCCTTTTGCGCCCGCTTCCAGTTTGGTCCAGTATTGATCCCAAGGCGTCACTTCCACTTTTACATCGATCCCTGGGTTCTCCGCTTCGAATGCTTCTGCGATCGCTTCCATTCCCGGTTGTTGGATTTTATCCCAGATGCTGTAAGTGATGGTCACATCACCGGAACCGCCTTCCCCATCGGAACCGTTTCCGCATGCACCTAAAACAAGTCCTGATAACAATACTGTAGCCAATGATACTTTCTTCCAATTCTTTAACATCTCTTCTCCACCTTTTCTTTAATCAATAATATTGTATAGTCGGAAACAAAGGAACTTCCAATCACCTGAGCAAATACGCGTGAAATGTTCAAAAACAGCCAGTTTGCAAACGTTTACTTGTTTTGATGTCTTAATAATACCAAATACAACAGATAGCTGACAGATATTCAGCCATACAAAAACATACATTTTTGTTGATTATAAATAGCTATCGATAAAGACTATACAGGTACCGAGCTATACAGCAGCCCTTCCCGGCTTTCCAACTCCTTTCGTTTTTGGTAAGCTGACTTGTTTTAAATTATAGGCACTTGAAAGCGCATTCCATATAGTGCAATGTTTTTAATATCAGTCAAAATGTTGGATGCTGAATAAACGAGAAAAGGCCGGACCAACCCGGCAACGGCTCAACGCCGGTGCCAAGCGGCCCGACCTTTGTCGTCCAACTTGATTGGTTGGCTTATTTTGTTTTTACTTTCTTGACGTATGCCCTTGGGGACAGCTGCATCTTGCTCTTGAAGATGCGCGTGAAACTCAAGGGGTTCTGATAGCCGACCTTTTCGGCGATTTCAGCGATGCTGAGGTCCGTCGTTTCCAAGTATTCCCGGCTTTTCTGGATGCGGAAATCGATCAGATACTCATGCGGTGTCCGGTTTGTCGTTTTATGGAAAACGGCGGTCAAATAGGAGTCGTTCAGTGACAATTCCCTACTGATGTCGCCGATCAGAAATTCGCTGTCCTGATACCTGTCTTTGATGATTTCGATCGCCCTTTTCGTGTACTCGACGCCTTTATTGATTTTCTCGATCTGTTTGATTTCAGTGCCATCCAGGTCATGTGCCAGCATACTCAAAAAGAGGTACAATTGCCCTTGCAGACGCAGCCGGGACAAAGTGTCGAACGGATTAGCCGCCATGATTTCCTGCAGCATCGCCTTTACCTGCCCGAAGTTCTTCACGTTCCCTACCGGATGCGAAACCTGGAAACCGATGGCCGTCAGCAACGCTTCCAGGTGCTCCCCCCTCATGCCGATCCAGTAATATTCCCAAGGATCCTCCTCATCCGCTTGGTAATAGGTCATCACGTTCGGATAGATGATGAAAAATTGGCCTTCCTTCAGGTTGAAGCGGCTGTTGCCGATCTCGAAGTAGCCCTTTCCCTTCATGATGATATGGATCAAAAAATATTCCCGGACAGTCGGCCCGAAACTGTGGTTGGGAGCGCACTGCTCCTTGCCTTTGGTTGTGTAGTAAAGGTCCTTATAATAGATTTCTTCCTTGAAAAAATCCTCATCCATTTTCATCACCTCGGTCCTTTTTTATTGTTCCTGTTACCCCCATTATAGGAGGCTCCTCCCGCAATGGCAAACCCACGCTTTTAACCTTAACTCCCTCCCTACATGAAATTCCGCCCTTTCGCAATCACATATTCTCTTGTACAATGGAAAAAGCCGGGCTGAATCGTTCAGCCCCCAAAAACCTGAATAATCCCATACCTTGACTATAGATTTGGAGGCACCATCCTTGAAAAAAATCATCCTTTCCGCGTTGCTCCTTCCGCTCTTCCTGCTTTCCGCCTGCGCGACCGCACTGCCTGGGGAAGAAGTCCTGCAGAACCTGGTCAACCGTTCCGCCGACCTCGAGAGCTACCACCAGTTCGTCGCGTTGACGACAACGACCGCAAAAGAGGACCTGAATGGAGCCACAACAGTGAATGAGCAGTACACAACCGCAGATGCGACGCTGTTCCCGGAAGAAAAGACCGGTTACGGAAAGCGGATAGACAAAAACAGCACCTATCCCGCAACCAAATCCGAGTACTATGTGACCCCTGAAGTGGGCTACGTCCGGACCGACGATGCCGATTGGACCGCTTATGCCACCCCAGATGTCCCGCTCGCAAGTCTGCAGGTCTACCCGCTGGAGACGTTCATTGAACTGAGCCAAATCATTGAAGCGTACGGCACCCTTGAACTGGATGGGGATGAGTATTTGCTGAGCTTTTCAGGCAGCGATGATGCGTTGAACAAAGAGCTCAATTATCTGTTCCAGACGTTGCCAACGGAACAGACCGATTACGAAATAGCTATCCATTTGGATGCCGAAAGCTTCTACCTGACCGATTTCCATTACCGTTCCACGGTCACGCATGCTGATCAGAAAAGCATTGTCACAACGGAGCTGACGGGCGAGTTCGACCTGTACGATCAAGCCAAAAAATTGAAGACGGTGCCTGCATTCGATTCAACGGATACTATCGCAGAGACAGCGGACTCTTCTTTTTGATAAAAAATTTCATCAGTAAGTCAACCAACACCCCATCTTCAGGGTGTTGGTTGACTTACAAGTGTATTATCCATATAATACACCTATACATATATTTTTTACCCCAAGTGTATTAGATATATAATACACCAGATCGGAAAAGGCAGGTGGGAAAAGTGATTTTTGATAAAAGAAGTCCGGTCTATGAACAGATTATCGAAATGTACAAACAAAAAATCGTCAGCGGCGATTTTCAGCCGGGTCAGGAAATACCCTCGCGCCGGGAACTCGCCACACAATTGAAAGTAAATCCGAACACCGTACAGCGTGCCTATAAGGAAATGGAGGGGCTTGGTTTGATCTATACAGATGGAAATTCTCTCAGCAAAATAACGGACAATCGATCGAAGATCCAGACATTAAGGCAAGAAACACTGGAAGATGCCTTGCAGGCGTTCATCGAAACGGTTCGGACAATCGGATTGGAAGATGAGGCGGTCCTGCATTTGATCAAAACGCGCTTGAAGGAGGTGCACCCCAATGATTGAAATCAAGAACTTGGAAAAAAGATATGGAAAACGAGCGATTTTGGAAGATGTCAGCTTCACCATCAAAAAAAACGAAGTGACTTGCCTGACGGGAATGAATGGTACAGGAAAAACCACCCTCATGAATTGCATCATGGACCTCGTTCCGCGCAATAACGGTTCGGTCACGATCGATGGGGAGGACATCCAGCAGCAACTGTACGAAAAAATTTCCTATATCCCTGACTCGCTGACGATGCCCCGTTGGATGACGATCGCTGAATCGATGCAGTTCATGGCTACCTACTACCCGAATTGGAATACAGCCAAAGCGGATGAATTGCTTTCGTTCTTCCGTCTGGAAGCGGATCTGCAGCTGAAAAATCTATCCAAAGGGAACAGCGCAAAGGTGAATTTCTTGCTGGGGCTTTCCCTGGACGCGGATTACTATTTGATGGATGAACCTTTTTCCGGTATCGATGTCTTTGCCCGGGAAGATATCCTGGAGGTCTTCACGAGCAAATTCGTGACGGACAAGGGCGTCCTCATCGCCACCCACCATATGGACGAAGTCGAGATGCTGCTGGATCGGATCGTCATGCTGCGCAGCGGCCGCGTCGCCAAAGATTTTTACGCAGAAGACATCCGGAAAAGCGAAGGAAAAGCAATCATTGATGTGATGCGGGAGGTGTATCAACCATGAAAAAATTTATGGAACTATGGATATTTGAATGGCATCGCGCGAAACGGTTCTATGGCTTCCTCTTGGCTTTTGTGACGGCTTTGCAGGCTTATGCAATCTTCCACGAATACCATTTCTGGAAAGATGGGTATGAAAACTATCGGCAACAGGGGTACGCGGCAATGTCCGAACAGTATCTGCAGGACTATGGGAACCTCACGATTGCGGCTGTGACAAGCAATTCATTCTTTGTTTTTTCGATCATGACGGCCGTCTTCGGTCTGCTCTTCTATGCCGTCTTCATCTGGTATCAGGATTGGACTGGAAAAAATCGCTTCTCTTTCCGCTTGCTCAGCCTGCCGGGCAGCCGCTTTGCTGTGTATGCAGCAAAATTCGCGACCATTTGGCTCCTGATTACGGGACTGCAAGTTTGGCAGATCGGTCTTTTGTATCTGGAGGAGCTGGTCTTTTCCGGACTCATTCCGGCGGACATCTATCTAGAGATTCCTTTGCAGATGGCATCAACCAGCTCTTCTCCATTAGCCTTGGCTTTGCCAAGTCTCTTTTCAAATTATCTGCTGTTTTACACTGTCGGCTATACCGCGCTCACTTTAGGGTACACGTTCATCCTGATGCACTTGAGCGGACGTTGGAAAGGCGTTTTCTTGGCGGCTATCCTCGCGGTCGGCCTCTTTGCCGCGATGCTGCTCTTCTTGCGTACCGGCATCACGACGCGCTTGTATGCGGAAGAAAAGTACTGGATGACGATTGCCGTGAGCCTGGTTTTCTTCCTGTCCGGAACATGGACGAATTATCGGTTGCTTGAAAAACGCATCAGCGTATAGAAGGAGGACAAAAATGAGAAAACAAACGATTTTATTGCTGAGCCTCCTCCTGCTTGTCGTTCTCGGGGGGTTCTATGCCCAGCCGCTTTCGGCAAAGGAAGATTCTTTGCGCATCGATATCGAGACAACTTCCGGTGACGATGCAGCATTGGAAGGCTTGACCTATTACGGAACGGCCAGCAATCAATGGGAAACAACTGTGCTCAGCTTGGACAAATCAGGCTTGCGCCATTCCGAAACACAACGACAGGATGTGTTCTTCCGGGATTACGCAGACAGCGCCGTACTGGCATGGCGTGCCGACTACCGTTCCTTTATGCGCGGCAAGCGTTCCTTCTCAGGAAATTATGCAGAGACGGAAAACCATTTGTATTATGCAGTAGAAGAAAATGACGGTTTTTCGTTGGAGATATTGGATAAAGCGAGCGGAACCGTTTTGGAAACCCTGCTTGCCTATCCGGAAAAAACGCAAAAGACTTATTATTCCGTGAGCCGCACTTTCTTTCTGGACGGCAAAGTGATCATCGAATACAGCCGTTACGGGAATTACTCCGATTATCTCGGCAGCGATATCGCGATCTATGACCCGACCAGCGGCTCATTGGAAGAGCACTTTGTCTTCGAGATGCCTGAAGCTGTCTCCGGTTACCAGAGCATTTCGACGGCTGTTTTGACGCAGGATGATAAAAAAGGCATCTTCGTGATGGTCCGGACCGAAGAAACCGATTTGGAAGCGACCGAATATGCGCCGCCGGTTATCTCAACAGCGTTCAAGCGCTACGACTGGGATGCGAAGCAATGGACGGACCTTAGCAACGCTGCTGACTTCTCCAATGATGCCTTGCCGTATGCGATCGAGGACGGCATCTTCTACCAGCTGCATCAATCAGAAGATGATTGGACGCTCCAAGTGCTTGACCTGATGAAGGATGAAGTGTTGGACAACATCCCGCTTCAGGGTACTGCTGAGTGGAAACGCAGGCACGATTCCGATTGGCAGATTCTTGTTTCCGGCAACCAAGCGATACTGACACAGACTTATCTGGAGCCTGACCGAAATGCGCAGTTGGCCGCATTCGCTATCGCGACCGGCGAAATGCTATACAGCGGGGAAATAACCGGTTCATTCGCCGACGCCAAAGAAATGGACATGCTCTACTTCGAGAGGATTGTCTATGAACCGTAAACCGACAAAAAAAGAACAAGATTCCAGTTTAAAATGGAGTCTTGTTCTTTTTCTTTCTCTTTAACAGATGTTGGCTTTGTTTAAGGTAATTTTTTGCCGGCAGCTTTGTAGAGGTCATACCACTCGGTGCGGCTCAGCGCCACATCGGAAGCTTTGCAGATGGCCGCGATGCGCTCCGGATTCATGCTGCCGACGATCGGCTGCATTTTGGCCGGATGGCGCAGCAACCAAGCGATCGCGATTGCTTCACGGGATACGCCCTTGTCTTCCGCCATCGCTTCGATTTTTTCGTTCAATTCCGGATAATCGGGATGGTCGAAGAACAGCCCTTTCTTGCCGTTTCCGGCCTGGAACGGCGACCACGGCTGGATCGTCATATCCGATATCCGGCTGTATTCCAGGACGGATCCGTCATGCATGAATGATGGATTGTTCACCATATTTACGTTGAAGCCGGCATCAATCATCGGCGCATGCGTCAGGCTGAGCTGCAATTGATTGATCAACAATGGTTGCGTGACGACTTTCTTCAATAGTTCTACCTGCATCGGATTTTGGTTGCTGACCCCGAAGTGGCGCACTTTCCCTGATTTTTGCAGCTCATCAAAAGCTTCAGCGACTTCCTCCGGTTCCATCAACGTATCCGGCCGGTGCAGCAGCAAAGCATCCACATAATCGGTCTGCAGGCGTTTCAGGCTGCCCTCCACTGATGCGATGATGTGTTCTTTGGAGAAATCGAACATGACACCCGGAATGATGCCGCACTTCGTCTGCAGCATCACGCTGTCCCTCGCGATGCCGAGTTCCTTGAAGGCTTTCCCGAAAATTTCCTCGGAAGTACCCCGTCCATAGATGTCCGCATGATCGAAGTAATCGATGCCGTTGTCCACTGCCGTGCGGATGACCGCTTTCGCCTCCTCATGCGTCAAAGCGTTCATGCGCATGATGCCGAGCGAAATTTCTGATGCTAAAAGTCCTGAATTACCGATGTTTATTTTTTTCAATTGTCATACCAACTTTCATTTTGGATTTCTTTGAAAACGTTTCAATAAAACCAGTATAGCATTTTTGGTGTCTTCATGTGAACTGAAGCGCCTCAACAGACAAGCAACTCCTGTTCCTTCAGGCTGTAACTCATGCCGAAAAGATGGATAACGCGACAGTATTCATCTTTTCGAGCCCCGCGCACGCCATTAAGATGAATATCCTTAAGATATCCATCGTTTTAGGCTACAATGCATGCTAATAGATGAATAACTCTGGCATATCCATCTTTTCTGCCTCTTCATAACTACGGCTGCCACTCCGATACGGGATAGGCGCAAAAAACAGATAGTACTGCCTCGAAAAAACCGAGGCAGTACTATCTGTTATGTTTTACATTTATGAATACGCATTGGCCCAGAGAACCTTTTCTCCGGCTTCCAACGATTTTTGCACATCGATGATGGTTTGGTTGGAGCTGCCGCGGAACTTCAGTGTCAGATTCCGTTTGGACAGTTCGAAGCGGCCGTCAACGAGCACATCCATCAAGCGCAGCAATTCCTGCTTATCCTCGGATTCTGCCGTCAGTTCGTCCCAGTAGTAGCCGGTCCAGCCCCAGATATCCTTGGTCCGGCCGAACTCCGCCCGGATCCGCTGCGCAAGCCGAAGCGCGACCTTCGTGTTGAGGAACGGTTCGCCACCCAAAAGCGTCAAGCCCTGCACATAAGGTTGGCGCAGGTCGGCCATGATCTGTTCCTCCAACTCGTCGGTGTAGGCAATCCCATAGTCGAAGTTTTGGACAATCTTGTTGTAGCAGCCTTCGCAGGCGAACAGGCAGCCGCTCAAATAGATGCTGCAGCGCACGCCTTCGCCATCGACAAAGTTGAACGGCTTGTAGTCCGCCACCTTGTCCTTGCTATATTTCTCGGCCAACCATTCTTGCGGTTGCGGATTTTTCACTTCACATCACCTAACTATTCTGATTACTGTTCTGACTTGCAATCCGCATGCAGATGTTTGACGCGGGCAGAAATCTCTTTATGGCGACCTTTCACCATCGGACGGATCTGCGGGTTGCCGAGATAACCGCATGTGCGTTTCACGACATCGCATGTCTGCGGATCGGTATTGCCGCATTCCGGGCATTGGAAACCGCGCTCGGTAGGATTGAAGTCCCCTTCAAAACCGCACTCCAAGCAGTGATCAATCGGCGTATTCGTTCCCAAGTAGCCGACTTTGTCATAAGCAAAATCCCAGACCGTTTCCAAAGCTTTCGGGTTTTGCTGCAAGTTCGGATATTCGCAATAATGGATAAAGCCGCCTGAGCAATATTGCGGATATTCCATTTCGAAGGCGATCTTTTCGAAAGGATTCGGGTTCTTGCGGACATCATAGTGGAAACTGTTTGTGTAGTATTCTTTATCCGTGATATCAGCGATGATGCCGAATTTCTCAGTGTCCATGCTGCAGAAGCGATCGGTCAAACTTTCGCTCGGCGTCGAGTAGACGCTGAAATGATAACCGTATTGGTTGCCCCAAGCATCCGTTTTTTCCTTCATCTTCTTGACGATGTCCAAAGTGAAGGCTTTTGCTTCCGGATTCGTTTCCCAATCCGCTCCGTAGAAGACGGTCGCAGCTTCATACAGTCCGATGTAGCCCAAGGAGACTGTAGCGCGTTTGTTTTTGAATAGTTCATCGACCTTATCCGTTTCACCCAGACGTTTCCCGAAGGCTCCGTGCTGGTACAGGATTGGTGCGTTCGTAGGCGTCGCTTCTTTGGTGCGCTCGACACGGTAGACGAGGGCATCCTTACAGATGGCCAAGCGTTCCTCGAAGATGTTCCAGAATGCTTCCGGATTCCCTTCCGATTCCAAGGCGATTCTCGGGATGTTCAACGTCACGACCCCAAGATTCATCCGACCGGAATTGACTTCATTTCCGTTTTCATCTTCCCAGCCCTGCAGGAAGGAACGGCAGCCCATCGGTGTTTTGAAGCTGCCTGTCAATTCAACGATTTTATCGTACATCAGGACATCCGGGTACATCCGTTTCGTGGCGCAAGTGATGGCCAATTGTTTGATGTCATAATTGGGATCCTGCGTCTCCAGGTTCGTGCCTTTTTTCAAGGCGAAGATCAATTTAGGGAAGATCGCTGTGCGTCTTTCCTTGCCCAAGCCTTTGATGCGCACTTGCAGGACGGCTTTTTGGATTTCGCGCGCAAACCAATCCGTCCCCAACCCGAATCCGAGCGTGGTAAACGGTGTTTGTCCGTTTGAAGTGTAGAGTGTGTTAATTTCGTACTCCAGGCTTTGCATAGCATCATAGATATCTTTGCGGGTTTTTTCTTCTGCATAAGCGATTTGTTTCGCTTCGCCCTCCACCCATTCCTTAGCCGTTTCCAGATGTTTCTCATAGTTCAGGCGGGCATAGGGAGCAAGCACTTCGTCGACACGGTCTGCGCTGCAGCCGCCGTATTGGCTGGAAGCCACATTCGCAAAAATCTGCGCCATTTGGGCAGTCGCCGTATTGACTGAACGCGGGCTGTCCACTTCAGCATTGCCGATTTTGAAGCCTTCACGAAGCATATTCTGGAAATCGATCAGAACACAGTTCGTCATCGGTGAATACGGCTGGTAATCCAGGTCATGGTAATGGATATCGCCTTTCATGTGGGCATTGGAAACGTGTTTCGGCAACATTCTCAATCCGATCGCTTTCGCAGCCACACCCGCCGTCAAGTCACGGATCGTATTGAAGACACGGCTGTCCTTGTTGGCATTCTCGTTCACGACGCTCTGATCGGCATTCATCAAGCTTTGGATGCGCAATTCAATGTCCTGTTGTTGGAGTTTTTTGACTTTCTTCGTCAGTTTATAGGTATTATAGGCTTCCGCTAACGGCAGATTCCCCATTTCAGCAAGTGTCGCTTCAACCTGATCATGGATATCATCCGTCGAAACGCTGTCCGTTTCTGATGCGATCAGCTTGTCTACGACCAATGCCACGACAGCATCCACATCGTAATCTGCAGCCCCTTCGTTCTGTTCAGACAAAAAACGCTCCGCTTTCTTGATCGCTTTATATATTTTCTTGGCATGAAAAGGAACCACCCGTCCATCCGCCTTCAACACTTGGATGTTCACTTCTGCGTCATCGACTTGAAGATTCGTGCTTTCATTTAAGAAATCCGTTGGTAATGAAGCCATATTTTTCCCCACTCCTTAGTTAAAAATTAACCGAACATGCAAAAAAAGCTAATAAAAAGTAAGAGGTCGTTACAAAATGAGCAAGCTTTCCCTATCGGACGCGCTTCTCAAGTTGGATGCCTCCACTTAAAGTAGACTCTGTTTCGATTCTCTTTGTATACTATATATCATCCAAAGAGAAATTTCCACCACAATATATAGTGTTTAAAGTCAAATTCCGTCTAAATTCGGCAGACATATTTTGATGCTTTGGTCAATAGGAAAATACCCTGAAAATGGATTGTTTGGTATTTTTTTAGCAGCCTCTCACATTGATAACCAGAACAGAAACAATATCCAAATAAACCCATCTGATCCGGGTTGATTCCCGAACAATACACCTAATATTAAAAAAATTATTAAAAAACATATAAAGTACATAAAATCAATAGAAACTACTGTACTTTGAAAAAAAAAGCAGTTATACTATGACTTGTCATAAATGTAAGCGATTCATTCTTTTTTTCGGATCCATTATCCGGTTTTCGTGCCGTAGGGATGTCAAAAGAATGAGGAGATAAAAAGGGGGGAAATGCTAGTGTGGAAAAATAGAATGTTGCCTGAAATATCCAGAATTGCTAAATTTAGAATACCGGTCGGAGAAGACCTATTTTTGAGACAGTGCGCTTCTTGGCAAAACCTTTTCCATCTGCCTTCATCTTATCGCTACCCGACTGGAAGCATCCAGGGCTACATTACACGATTGAATTGGACCGATGAATTTATCATTCTTGAAAAAGAACATAATGAAGCATTCGAATATTTTATTATCGATAGAAGAATTGAATCTGTAAAAGGCCCTTTTTCAAAGGAAGGGTTCGAGAAGGCACTAAAAGAGGAAGCGATTGAGCTGCCGTTGATTGAATTATCGGAAATGGACTGGATCATCAACTTTTAGAAGATACCGAAAGTAAATATAAAAAGCCGTAAGGAAAACATGTTCTGCATGCTTCCCTTACGGCTTTTTGCTGTATATGATCACTTTCCGCAGAATATCCCGGCTGATGTGACCTCCCCCTTGTCATTTATTCTGACATTCGTCACATTCCCTACTCTCTCATGTCAGATTTATTTCAATCATATTGACCAAAAAAATACAAAAGCATTCAACATTCCTGCAATTCAATGAGAATCCCCTTTAAAAACCTCATCATTTTCACATTCAAACGCTTGCAAACGTTGCTTTGAAGGCTTTGTTATATTATATGACATCAAACGTAAGAAGGATATGGCATCCCTAAAATTATTTCTATACACTAAGACTATGCTAAAACAAAAGGAGGAGTAATTTATGTTTTCATCAGTAGATACATTATGGACCTTGCTGGGAACGGTATTGGTATTCTTTATGCAAGCCGGTTTCGCGATGGTCGAGACGGGATTCACTCGCGCCAAGAACGCAGCGAACATCATCATGAAAAACCTTATGGACTTTGTGCTCGGATCACTTGGATTCTTTCTCATCGGATACAGCATCATGTTCGGTGATGATATCGCCGGGATGATCGGAACACCTACTTTATTTATGGGAGGCTTGGATTCTACGATCCCCGGTTCCGTGCACTTCATGTTCCAAAACGTCTTCGCGGCCACCGCAGCCACCATCGTATCCGGAGCTGTTGCAGAACGGACAAAATTCAGCTCTTATCTCGTGTACTCTTTCATTATTTCCATGTTGATCTATCCTATTTCTGGACACTGGATCTGGGGCGGCGGCTGGTTGGCTCAAATGGGCTTCATCGATTTTGCCGGATCTACAGCCGTGCACATGGTCGGTGGCGTCGCAGCGCTTGTCGGTGCCGCTATCGTCGGACCGCGTATCGGAAAATATAAGGACGGCAAGGCACAAGTCATTCCTGGACACAACCTGACGATCGGCGCTCTTGGCGTATTCATCCTTTGGTTCGCATGGTTCGGATTCAACGGGGCTTCAACCGTTGCGGCAACAGGGGACGAAACGCTCGCCCTGATCGGTACTATCTTCTTGAATACAAATCTATCTGCAGCTGCAGCTACTTTAGTCACTCTCATCTTCACTTGGACAAAATATGGTAAGCCCGATGTGTCCATGACACTGAATGGCTCACTGGCAGGGCTTGTTGCCATCACGGCAGGCTGTGCTGTCGTATCTCCTTTCGGCGCTATCGCAATCGGAATCATCGCTGGATTTGCCATCGTACTCGCTGTCGAATTCGTCGATCAAAAATTGAAGATCGATGATCCAGTCGGTGCTTTCAGTGTACACGGTGTAAATGGTGCTTTAGGAACAATCTTAGTCGGCATTTTCGCAACGGATGGCGGCGTATTGTACGGCGGTGGATTCAACCTGCTTGGCATTCAAACGTTAGGCGTTGCTGCTGTAGCTGCCTACACAGCCGGTGCTATGTATGTAGTCTTCAAGGTCATCCAAAAGACGCTGGGTATCCGTGCCAGCGCTGAAGAAGAAATCATCGGTATGGACATCGCTGAGCATGGCTTGACTTCAAGCTACCATGACTTTGTCGCAACGACTGCATTCGAAGATTATGTGACAGACAACAACAAACCTTCCGATATCCCTGCTGTCCAAGAAGTGGATCTCAGCAAAGTCGGTGCCTTCAAACTGGCTGATTCCGGCTTCACGATGAATAAAGTGGAAATTATTGCCAATCCTGATAAACTGGAGCGACTGAAAGCAGAATTGAACGCTATCGGCGTAACCGGCATGACGGTCACATCGGTGCATGGTTACGGGCTCCAAAAAGGCCAACAAACCTTCTATCGTGGTGCGAAGGCTGAGGGCAATCTTTTACCGAAAGTCCGCATCGAAACGATCATCAGCGAAGTGCCTGTCGAAGAAGTCATCCGCGCTGCCCGTCGCGCATTGTACACGGGGCATGTCGGTGACGGTAAAGTCTTCGTTTCACCTGTTGCCGATGCCTTCCGCATCAGCAACAGCGATTCCGGCCCTGCAGCTTTGAAATATTACTAGACCGAATAACGAACACCAAAAGAAGCCAAGAAGCCGTCTCACTGCGAGACACGCTGCTTGGCTTCATTTCTTTGCAGCAAACCATTTCCCGGTTTTTTGTTTGCCTGCGCTTTGCTATAATGGACTGTGAAGGTGGCTCTCCACGAAACGAGGAGGAGGAAAACATATGTGGGTCATCAAACCTTTTGAAGAACTGACAGCAAGGGAATTGCACCTTATCTACAAAGAACGGACTGCCGTTTTCATCGTAGAGCAAAATTGCCCCTATCAAGAGGTGGACGACACCGACCTCGTCAGCATCCACTTCCGGAAGCAGGCAGATGATCGGCTTCTGGCCTATGCCCGATTGATCCTAGAACCGGATCACGTGCGCATCGGACGCGTTCTTGTCCCGCAAGGCGAGCGTGCTCATGGCTACGGCCAAGAGTTGATGCAGGTCGTGCTGGGATATGCCAAGACGCATTTCCCCGGACTCCCGATCCATGCGCAAGCACAAGCCTATCTGCAGGATTTTTATGCTTCTTTCGGATTCCGTCCCGTATCGGAAGTTTACCTGGAAGATGATATCCCGCACATCGACATGATCATCGATCCGCATAACAACCAAACAGAAACCCGACAGGAGGAGCACCGTGAATAAATACCTTACCGCAACCATACTGGGAATCATCAGCATCGGGATCAACGTCTGGATCATGTATCAGACTCGCTACGACAAAGGCCTGAACCCGATCACAAAGAAAAATCTGGAGAAATTATCCTACGCGCTGATTGTCGCCGCCGTCCTTTTCATGACATTTGGTTAGAGTGCTCGATTTCTGGGATTCAGAACAGGTTTATGAAAAGTTTGATGATTCGCGGTTACAGCAGTCCATCAAAAAAAGCCCATCGCGGGCTTTTTTATTTTGTGAAAGTCATCATTCTGCCTTAGCGCTATCCTATGCTAAACCTGAATCCGCAGATCTTTCCTGCCGTAGATCAGATAGCTCAAACCCAATACCAACATGCTTCCGATGATGCAAATGACCATGTATTCCCAAGAAACGCCTTCCTCCAGCAAGGCTGCCGGATGCGCATATTCGATCGGCGACAAAACACGCAGGAATTCATAGTCCTCGACCATCTTCGAAACAAGGCCGATCATGTACGTGCCGAACACCAGCAACAATGCGACTCCGCTGGTTGAACGGCTGCTCGCAATGACTGTCGAGAAAAGGAACCCGATCGAATAGAAGAACAACAATACCAACGACTCCGCACCGAACATCAGCGTGATATCCTTTATGATCTCCACAAAGTCGGCTCCGTCCTCCTTGAACAAATAGATGAACAGTAAAGCCGCTCCGTAAAGGACGATCCAAAAGATCATCAACAGCACCAGATTGGCGATGTATTTGCTCGTTACGATGGCTTTTCTGCTGATCGGCTGTGCATACAGGTACTCGATTGTCCCGTTCGTTTCTTCCTTGATCAGTGCCTGTGCGCCCTTCATCGTTGCAAAAATGCAGGCTGCCAAAAAGAGGTACTGGAAGATATAGGCAAAAAATCCGGCAGCCTGCAGCAAGCTCGCGCCATTCGTGAGCGAGAAGGCCTCCAGCATCTCGGGAGGCATCGCATCGAGCTTGGTCGTCAGGATGTCCTCCATCCCTTGATTCGACATGACTGGGAACATCGCCATCATCAGGCCCATGATCAGGACCATAAAAAACAGCCATACAAATAATCCGCCGCGCTCCTGTTTCCACTCCAATCGGATGCTATTCATGGGATTCACCTCCACCATATAGGGTCATGAATTTTTCCTCCAGATTCTGATTGCGGATTTCGATATCCTCCAAATCCAGCGGCGCCATATCGGCCAGAATCTGCTTCACGTTGTCCTTGTACAACAACGAAACCATCCGGTCTGTCCGGGAAAGGACGCGATACCCTTTGGATTCGAAATCCTCCGTTACGATGGCTGAACCGGTCAGCGTCACCACTTTCCCTGGTTGATAACCGGATGCCATATCTTCCACGGAAATGATTTTCCCTTCACGGATGAAGGCAGTCCGTGTACAGAATGCTTCCACTTCCGGAAGGTTATGCGTAGAAATGAATACGGTCGCGCCTTCTTTGTTGTGGTAGTTCAGCTCCTCAAACAAACGATGCTGCATCAAAGGATCCAGTCCGTTTGTGGGCTCATCCAGTATCAATAGTTCCGGATTGAAGATCAGGCTGTTCACGATCGCGACTTTTTTCCGATTCCCCAAGGAAAGGTCCTTCATTTTCTTTTTAGGCTCCAAAGCGAACCGTTCCACGTAATAAGCCATCATTTCCTTGATGTTATGGATTTGGTGGAATTTTCCTGTCATCATCAAAATCTCTTCAACGGTAAGATTGCTGTAGTAGTGCACGTCGCTCGGGACATACCCGATGATGCGCTTGAGACTCTCGGAGTCTTTCTGGGCGTCCAGTCCGAAAACTCGCGCACTTCCTTTGCTGGGCTTGATGAAATCAAGCAACAGCTTGATGGTTGTCGACTTCCCGGCACCGTTCGGCCCGATGAACCCGAATCTTTCACCTTGCTCCACTGTGAGGTGGACATTGTCCAAAGCTGCACGCTTGCGGTAAATTTTTGTCAGACCTTCCATTTCGATTGCTTCCACTGTAACCCCTCCTCTAAAGAACTTTACATATATCCATTATACGTTTTCTCGGCTGAAGTTTACAGCAACAGCAAGATTTTCTTTTTTGATCGAAACGGAAGGCCTAAATCGCCGAATACATAAGGGACATTCGGCAATCCGAATTCAGAGTATGGCAAAATTGTCGAATGTTCTCAAGCATTCGACGATTTGCTCCCAAAGCGTATTGAAATTGTCGAATAGGTGACGCCTATTCGACAATCTGACCTTTCAGCCAAGCAAAAGACCCGAATCGAGCATAAAGTCGGCCGGGTCTGCGAGGTATCTTAACCATATTGATGCAGCATAAGCAAAGAAGAGGGCCGCCTCATTCCGAGACAGCCCCCTTCTGCAAAAGTGCTCGATTCCTAAACGCGAATCATCACACTCTTCAAACGTGTTCTGATTCGCAGGGGATTCCGCCTAAGCTGACTACCACACACGGACAAAAAACGTCCGTTTAGTGTTAGTCCTCTTAGTGCTCATCCCCTCCCGCGAATCATCACACTCTTAGTACATATTTAAGTATTGTTCTCTTTCCCACTCTGTTACTTGTTGGATGTAAGACATTACTTCGATTTCTTTTGATTCAACGAAGTTGTTGCTGATGTGGTCGCCTAATGCTTCAACCAACAATTGGTCTTTAGAGAACTCTCCAAGAGCCTCATGCAACGATGTAGGCAAGTCCAAAATTCCGTTTTCGTAACGGTCTTCAGCTGACATTTGGTAGATATTGCGGTTGATTGGAGCTGGAGCTTCCAATTTGTTCTTCACGCCGTCAAGACCTGCAGCCAATAAAGCAGCTAAAGCCAAGTATGGGTTAGCGGCTGGGTCAACGCTACGCAATTCAACACGAGTGGACATGCCGCGTGATTCTGGGATACGGATCAGCGGTGAACGGTTTTTTCCGCTCCATGCGATGTATACTGGTGCTTCGTAGCCAGGCACCAAACGTTTGTATGAGTTAACGATCGGGTTGCAGACAGCTGTGTATCCGCGCGCATGTTTGATCAGACCAGCGATGAATTGGTAAGCTGTTTCGCTTAATTGACGTTCATCTTCTTTGTCGTAGAAAGCATTGCCGTTTTCGTTGAATAAAGACATATTGAAATGCATTCCGGAACCGTTGATTCCGAATACTGGTTTAGGCATGAATGTTGCATGCAAACCGTGTTTGCGGGCTACAGTCTTAACGATCAGTTTGAACGTTTGGATGTTGTCGCAAGCTTCAACAGCATTTGCGTATTTCCAGTCGATTTCGTGTTGTCCTGGAGCAACTTCGTGGTGGCTTGCTTCAATTTCAAAGCCCAAAGCTTCCAATTCCAATACGATATCACGACGGCAGTTTTCGCCCAAGTCAGTAGGCGCCAAGTCGAAGTATCCGCCTTGATCGTTCAATTTCAATGTAGGTTGACCTTTTTCATCCAATTTGAACAGGAAGAATTCAGGTTCAGGTCCTAAGTTGAACTCAGTGAAGCCCAAGTCTTTCATTTCTTTAAGGGTACGTTTCAAGTTATTACGTGGATCTCCAGCAAACGGCTCGCCGCTTGGCATATAGATATCACAGATCAAACGTGCAACTTTACCTTGTTCAGTTCCCCATGGGAATACTAACCATGTATTCAAATCTGGGTACAAGTACATATCACTTTCTTCAATACGTACAAAACCTTCGATGGAAGAACCGTCGAACATCATTTTGTTGTCTAATACTTTTTCCAACTGGCTGATAGGAACTTCCACGTTTTTGATTGTTCCCAAAATGTCAGTGAACATTAAGCGTAGGTAACGGACGTTATCATTCTTTGCTGATGCGATGATTTCTTCTCTAGTAAATTTTGGCATTTGTATTCCCTCTCCTTGGCTATGCTTTGTTTGTTTTTTGTTTTTTTATAATCTACCCCAAGGTTTGTTTGAATCCCCGGGATTAAATCCGCTTGCGTTGAGTATTTCTTTGTAGAGGATGCGACGGACATCTTCGTCGGTCAAGTTTTTCTGCTTGTTTTCAAGCTCCTCTTCTTGCTGCTTCTTCAGTCTTTCCGTACTGTACATCCGCTTGATTGCAGTGATGTTCAACCCTTCCGCCAAATAGTCTTTGACTTCCAGCAAACGATCGACGTCATTCAATGAAAACATCCGGCGATTGGTGTCTGTCCGCTTAGGATGAACGAGTTCTTGCTCTTCGTAATAGCGAATCTGCCTTGCTGTCAGATCCGTCAGCTGCATGACTGTTCCGATGGTAAAAACAGCCATCGAACGTCGTAGCTCTTTTTCTTTCATACCAACCCCTCCATCGAAGCTTCTGAGTTGAGTGAACCACAGATGTTTACTTTTTCTTCAGGAGTTAGCGCCTGTTGAGAAAAAGGTGATGCTTTTCAGCAATTAATCGTATTTTCTAACAATTAATTAAGTGATTTAATACAACAAGAATACTCCTATTCCTCATTCAAGTCAACGCTACCTTAACATCGCTTGTTACATTTTCTGACATAGCTGTAAATCCTTGTCAGAATAACATTTGAAAGGCATTTCATCTCCCCTTGATAGGCCAATTTCCTCGCATCGAAATAAAAAAAAGGGTCATTAATGAAAAAAATATTAAAAAAAAATGTGAGTGGAACGGAAAAATTCCCCAAAAAGCAATAAACATTTCCGCCCAAATCCAAACGATCCCTTCGGTCAGCGGAAGAGCCCGTTCCGCTCCAATACTCTCGCCATGTCCAACAGCCATTCCTCTTTTCCTTTTGGTGCAGTGAATTGCACCCCTATCGGCAGGCCGGTTGCGGTCCGGTACAGCGGCAGGCTGATGGCAGGCTGCCCCGTCAAGTTGGCCTGTTGCGTGAATGGCGTCACCGCCAGGCTGTCCTCAAACATTTCCCAGACAACCTGCTTGCGTTCCGCCGCTGGCAAACGATCCGCCGCAAGCATCCGTTCCTTCAATTCATGCGTCTGAAAAGAATGATCGATTCTTGGGGCGCTTTCTGCCGTAGTGGGCTGCAGAAAGAGATCGTAGCTTTCATGGAAGCGCGCCATCACTGCCGCAGCCTGATCCCAAATCCCCAACGCCAGAGAATATTCTCCTCCGCTGATCGTCTTTCCGTACTGATAGAGGCTCCAGGAAATCAGTTCCATATCATCCGCGGTCAACGTTCGGCCCAGATTATTGGCGATGCCTGTCAGCATGGCATCCGTTTCCGCTCCGTTCATTGCATAATAAGCCTCCATCAGGCGGATGCCGTCGATCTCCGGCTTGGCCTCTTCGACTTGGTACCCGAGTACTTCCAGGGCGGACACTGCCTCCAGAACAGCTTTCTTTGCATCCTCACTGACTTTTGAACGCACAGGTGACTCAAGCGAATAGGCGATTTTGAAGGTGCGCTTTTTCCTTATCTGGAACTCTTGGTAATGGCTGCCCCGGAAAAGCGGCGTCTGAAACGGCGCTTCCGCTTGCTCCGTCTGCAGCGCATCCAGCAGCAACGCCGTGTCGCGTACGCTCTTCGTCAAGGCAAAGCTTACGGACGCGCCCTGCCAACCGCGATAGGAACCCGGCCCCACCGGCACTCTTCCCCGTGTCGGCTTCAACCCTACAAGTCCTGTAAAGGAAGCGGGTATCCGGATCGATCCGCCTCCGTCGCTTGCCGTAGCAATCGGCACCATCCCGGATGCGACCGCAGCTGCAGCGCCGCCGCTCGAACCCCCAGGTGAACGCTCCTTGTCGAAAGGGTTGCGCGAAGGACCATGGATGGTTGCATCCGTAATGTTCTTGAACCCGAACTCCGGGGTATTGGTCTGACCGATGACGATGAATCCGGCTCTTTCGATCGCCTCAACAAAGTGGCTCGTTTTCGTAGCGCGGTACCCTTTCAGCAGGCGTGAACCGGAAGTTGCTGGTTCGCCCGCCAAGTCCTGTCCCAGATCCTTGATCAAAATAGGCACCCCGCCGAACAAGGTGTCGCTGTAATCCCTTGACTTGGCTTCCTGCAATGCTTTCTCTTTCCTCGTATGCACGACAGCATTATAGTGAGGGTTTTCTTTGGCTATCTTCGCGAACGCATCCTCGAGCAATTCGGCTGGCGAAGCCTTCCTTTTATGAAGCAAATCAGCATAATACCATGCATCTTTTTGACGATCCATCCAAACACCTCTCTCATTTCTTTCTTTCTTCATTGTAGGTTGCTGGCAAAAAAAAGGCAATGATTCCAGCTGCCCAATCCCTTATCGAAGGACGCCAGTGTCTTCATGCACCTCCGAAGAAAAGCTGTTCATATTCTTTTTGGATGACATCCAAACCGAAATATAGTAGAATCCTTCTATTGTCTCAATTTTGGAAAGTGCGCAGAAACAGACGGATGAATTCATAGGAAATGGAGCAGGACACGATGAACGAAAGATACAAGGACTTAAAATTGGCGGAACAGGGCGCACGACTCAGCATGGTTGCCTATGTCACACTCTCTTTCGCAAAACTCTTCATCGGAAACGCCTTCGGATCGGCCGCGCTGAGTGCCGACGGATTGAATAATTTCACGGATGTTATTTCCACGGTCGCTGTCATGATCGGCCTTCGGATCGCCCGCCGGCCGGCCGATGAGGATCATCCTTATGGCCATTGGAAAGCGGAGACGATTGCGAGCCTCGCCACTTCCTTGCTTATGCTTCTGGTAGGCCTGCAGGTACTTTTCTCAAGCTTTTCAAAACTGACTAGCGGAGAGTTCACTACTCCCGATGTGCTGTCCGGTGTCACCGCCTTGATTGCAGGATTTATCATGATCGGGGTCTACGTATACAACAGCCGCCTCGCAAACCGCATCAACAGCCTTGGGTTGGCCGCTTCCGCCAAAGACAACCTGAGCGATGCCCTGACCAGTTTTGCGACAGCAATCGCCATTTTTGGCTCCATTTTCGGGCTATATTGGTTGGACGGCGTCATGGCAGTCATCGTAGGCATCGTCATCATCAAGACCGCGATCGATATTTTCCGTGAAAGTGCCTTCTCCCTTTCGGACGGTTTCGAAACGAATCATTTGGCCGAGTATCGCCAGGCTATCCTCGAAATTCCTGATGTCCAGCAGGTCACGACCATCGCCGCGCGCAGCTACGGAGCAAATGTCTATGTTGATGTGACTATTCTTCTGGATGCGGAGCTGACAGTGCTGCGCAGCCATGAAATCACGGAAGAAGTAGAGGAGCGCTTGCGTACGGCATTTGATGTTTTCGAAATAGATGTCCACGTAGAACCTCTAACGCACTGATGTTATAAGTTTGATAGGCCTGACATCATTTTGATGGTATAATAGCAGACGGATTTATACAGATTATTTTGGCGGACATAGCTGTCATCAAGATCTGTCCGTCTTTTTTTTTGGAAAAAATACATCTATTGGGAGTGACTTATGAAAGAAGAGAAACATTACGGCTTATTCACTGCAGTATCCATGATCGTCGGCATCTGCGTTGGATCAGGGATCTTTTTCAAAGCCGATGACATTTTGGGAGCGACCGGCGGAAACGTAGCATTAGGGATTTTGGTTTTCTGTATCGGTGCATTCAGCATCATTTTCGGAAGTATCACATTGACGCAACTGGCTAACCGGACCGAAAAAACCGGTGGCGTCGTCGCTTATTTCGAGGAGTTCATCTCCGATAAAGCAGCAAGCGCGTTCGGCTGGTTCCAGTTGTTCGTTTATTTGCCGACGATCACCGTCGTCGTGAGTTGGGTATCCGGCATTTACACTTGCATGTTGTTGGGCTTGCCGAACACATTGGAAACACAAACACTGATCGGGACAGGTTACATGGCGTTCTTCTTCTTATTGAATTATTTTTCGCTCAGATTGGGCGGCTATTTCCAGAACCTAGCCACCATCATGAAACTGATTCCGCTGATTGCCGTCGCTGTTGTGGGCATTTTCTGGAATGAACCGGCTCCGATTGTTCCTCCTGAATTGGCTGTCCCGATCACGAATGTTGGTTGGGGTTGGCTGGCTGCATTGGCGCCGATGGCCTTCTCTTACGATGGTTGGACCATCGCGACAAACATCACGCATGAAGTGAAAAATGCCAGACGGACGATGCCTTTGGCGCTGACCATTGGCCCTTTGCTGGTGCTGGCCATCTACTTGACCTATTTCAGCGGATTGGTATCTATCGCCGGCCCCGAGTACATCTTGGCGCTGGGGGATGAAGCCACTACAACAGTAGGCATTTCCTTGTTAGGCGAACGCGGCGGCAGCATCATCCTTTCCTTTGTGTTGATCGCAATCCTGGGCGTAACGAACGGCGTAATCATGGGTATCCTGCGTTTACCGCAGGCGCTCGCTGAGAAAAACATGTTGCCGAACAGCGCTAAAGTAAAACAGATTGATCCAAAGAGCCAACTGTCCCCGGCAGCTGCACAAATTGCTTTTGCAATTTCCTTTGTGTGGATGGTGTTGCACTATCTGACCCAAAAATCCGGTATTATGGGTGGCGGAGATGTCAGCGAAATCGCGATTGTCTTTAGTTATCTGACCTATGTCATCCTTTACCTGAAAGTCATCAGCATGAAAAAAGAAGGTGTCATCACCAGTCCTTTCTTCGGTTGGATCACGCCGGTATTTGCAATCATGGGATCTGCCATCATTCTGATCGGCGGTATCGTGTCCAATCCGACTTATGTACCGATTTTCATCCTGTTCTGCTTCGTGGTTTGCTTCCTCGGCTATAAATACTACGAGAAAAAAATTACGGCTTAAAAACAAAGAAGGGCTGTCCTTGCCGGGCAGCCCTTCTTCGTTTTTTAGTATCTGGACGGTATCCGCTCCTGGCTGCCGTCGAAGGAGTGTTCCGGAATCGAGCACCCAGCTCCGGCCAGGATGCCGCTCCCCGGAGAAGAGAGACAACCATCATGGTCTCCTCCTGCGAGCAAGGCCTCGCAGGAGGACGCAGACTAAATGTTGGTCGAAATCCGGTGAGGACTCCCCTCGCCGGAGCTCACGCTCAAAATGCCCGGCCGCACTCAAAAAATGGAGCTGGCCCGCAACGGGACAGCTCCATTTTTTTACTGAATTTAGTTTTTGAATGAGTGGATCGGTGCCGGGCTGCGTCCGCCGCGGTTGATGAAGTCAGCTGAACTTTCTTCATGGACAGGTTGCACCGGAGCGCGTCCAAGCAGGCCGCCGAATTCAACGAAATCGCCCACACCGCAGCCGATTGCCGGAATCACCCGGACAGCTGTGGTTTTGTTGTTTTGGACCCCGATGGCCGCTTCATCCGCGATCATCGCTGCAATCGTTGTCGCCGGCGTATTGCCAGGGATGGCGATCATATCCAAACCGACCGAGCAGATGGCCGTCATCGCCAACAACATATCCAGTGAAATTTGGTTGGCAGCGGCCGCTTCGATCATGCGGTGATCCTCAGATACAGGGATGAACGAGCCTGACAAGCCACCAACGTGACTGCAAGCCATTACGCCGCCTTTTTTGACTGCGTCATTCAGTACAGCCAAAGCAGCAACCGTTCCATGGGTACCGACTACGCCCAAGCCGAACTCTTCAAGGATTTCCCCTACCGAGTCGCCGACTGCAGGAGTCGGGGCCAAAGCCAAATCGACGATACCGAATGGCACGCCCAATTTTTGCGACGCAATGTTCCCGACCAATTGCCCCATCCGGGTAATCTGGAAAGCCGATTTTTTGATTGTGTCGGCAACGATATCCATCGGTTCGCCTTTGACCTTTTCCAAAGCGCGCTTCACAACGCCCGGTCCGGAAATGCCGACGTGGATTTCGCAGTCGGCTTCCTCAACGCCATGATAAGCACCCGCCATGAACGGATTATCACTTACGGAGTTTGCGAAAACAACCAATTTTGCGCAGCCAAAGCCGTTTCTGTCGGCTGTTTTTTCAGCCGTTGCAAGGACGATTTCGCCCATCAATTTGACAGCATCCATGTTGATGCCCGCTTTAGTGGAGCCGATGTTCACGCTGCTGCAGACCTTATCCGTCACTGCCAAAGCTTCCGGGATCGAGTCAATCAGGATTTTATCGCCTTTGTTGTAGCCTTTTTCGACCAATGCAGAGAATCCGCCGATGAAGTCAACACCGACTTCCTTCGCCGCAGCATCCAAGGTTTTTGCGTACGCCACATAGTCAGTGTCATCACTGGCGCCGGCGATCAAGGCGATCGGCGTGACCGAAATGCGTTTGTTCGTGATCGGAACGCCGTACGTATCTTCGATTTCCTGCGCTACGCTGACCAAGTTTTTCGCTTTAGTGGTGATTTTTTTGTATATTCTTTCACGAGCTTTTTCGCCATCGCTGTCGATGCAGTCCAATAAAGAAATCCCCATGGTGATTGTGCGGATATCCAGATTGTCCTCTTCGAACATGCGGATGGTGTCCAAGATATTGTCTGTTCTTAACATTCAAATGTCCCCCTAGATCCGATGCATCGCATGGAATGTGTCTTCTGCCTGTAAACGGATGACCAAGCCCTGTTCTTCTTCTACTTTCTTCATCGCCTCTTTGACTTCTTTGACTGAATTATTCGCTTCATTCAATTCGACCATCAAAATCATGGTGAAATACTCCTCCATGATGGTCTGTGAAATATCCAGGATATTTACGCCCAGACGTGCCAATTCCACCGATACGCTCGCTACGATTCCGGTATGGTCTTTACCTGTTACGGTCATGATTGCTCTCATCTTTTTCGCCCCTGCTTCTTTAGTTTTTTGTCGAGTCCATTATACCATTTTCCAACAATATGAAAATCCAATTAAAATTTTATGTTTCCTATTCTATCACATCTAAAAGGAATGACTACTGTTTTTTGGGGAAACGGAAAACAGTAACCGCTATCCAACGGAATTTTTTTGTGTTCTTTCCCGAAATACGAAAATTATTGCAGAATCTGCATTAAATCTATCGCTTTTTGAGAATAATTGCTACACTGGATATAAGCAAGTTCTAATCCAATATTAAGGAGGTTTCCCAATGCAATTGATTCATTTCTCAGAAGCTGGCCAAAGCCGCATCGGTATCAAAATGGAGCGCGGTTTCCTGAACGCAGCAAAAGCGGCTTCAGCTTTATCCTTGCCTGTTCCTTCCTATATAGATGATGTGTTGAAGGATACGGAACAGGCTGCACAACTGGACGCCATACTGGCCCAAGCGGACACGCTGACGGATCCGGCCTACTATGTTTCCTTGGATGAGGTAACGTTCCTGCCCGTCCTCTCCCGTCCGGGCAAAATCCTCTGCATCGGCAAGAACTATGCCGCCCATGTCGCGGAAACGAAAAGTGAAGCCCCGAAAAAACCGCTTGTCTTCAGCAAATTTACGAGCGCTTTGGCTGCCCATAAAGAAGGCATACCGATTCCGGCGAATACCAACAAGGTCGATTACGAAGTCGAACTGGTGGCGGTCATCGGCAAAAAAGCCTATTGCGTATCCCCGGAAGAGGCTCTTGAGCACGTCGCAGGCTACACGATCGGCAACGACGTGACCGCGCGCGACTGGCAAAAAGGCTCGCCGCAATGGTTGCTGGGTAAATCGCCGGATAAATTCGCGCCGCTCGGCCCGGTCTACGTGACCGCCGATGAGCTCGATCCGACCAATCTGGCCATTTCGCTGAAACTGAACGGTGAAGTCCGCCAGAACAGCAACACGAAGCATCTCATTTTCGATATCGCGACAATCGTTTCCTATATTTCCCAGCACTTTGCCTTGGAACCCGGCGACATCATCTTCACCGGCACACCGGATGGGGTCATCCTCGGTTACCCGGAAGACGAACAAGTCTGGCTGAAACCAGGCGATGTCATCGAATCCACCATCGAAGGCATCGGGACATTGGTGAATACTTTTACACGCTAAAAAACAGCCTCAAAGCAGACATTGATCTGTTTTGAGGCTGTATTTTGTTGATATCACATACTTTATTGGAGTCACTTGCTACAAGCTAGCCTAGCCAACCCATTACCAGTTCTACCCATGACGCTGCCTGTTTATTTGATTGATTCGGCTTTCTGCTGGTGCGGCTGTCGCCCAGTGCCACACCGTGGATTCCTTTTTGATAGATATGCAGCTCGTAAGGAATATTTTTTTCTTGAAGTGCAATAGCCATTTTCAATGAATTTTCGACGCTCACCAATGGATCTTCTGTTGTATGCCACAAAAACACTGGCGGCGTATTTTTGGAGACATGGTAAATCGGCGAGACTTTCTTCCTTTCTTCTGTCCCAGGCGTCATCGTTCCCATCAAAGCCAAATTAATTGCGCTTGATTCCTCAAAATGGATCCCTACAAAATCCAAGGGTGCATAGGCAAGGATGATCCGATTCGGTCTGTAAAGATGCTTGTCCTTATTCACCAACTCCTCCAACCATGACTCATGCCAATAGACAGCCAACAAACCCGCGAGATTGCCGCCTGCAGAAAATCCCAATACGCTGATTTGATCGGTATCTACTGCCCATTCCTCAGAATTCTCCCGCAGGACTGCAATAGCTTCGGCCAATTCGACTAAAGGTGTCGGGAATTTCGATGTCGGATCCGCTGGCAAAAAAGTTTTGTCCTGATAAGCAGCCAACCCCTCCGTGCTATAATTCACTACCATGACATGGTAATCCTTAGCGAAAAACTCCAAGGCAACAGGCTCGCTCTCCCGGTCCGAGGTCCACATGTACGCGCCTCCCGGGACGACGACCATTACCGGATACTTTCTGTCTATATCAATCTCCGCAGTAGGTTCATGTAAATAAAAAGTAGCTGTTCCATTATGCATGCCTATATTTCTGGTAAAATATTTCATTATACCTGACCTCTTCCTGTCTATATCAAGAAAATGCGGAAAAAGGCGTTTGAACTGGCCCTAGTCCGCATCGAATTTGCATTTATACACTACCGCTCTTTTTAATCAACTGCCGGCTGTTCATTGAATTGCAATGCTTCTTCCGCTTCCTCCGACAATTTTTTGTCCAACAATTTCACGAACGGATAGTAGACCAAGCATCCAACCAATACACAGATCATTTGCAATAAGGTTATTTTCCAGCCTCCAGCCAGAAAACCGTTGATACCGATTGGCATGCCGAAAGGTACTTGAACACCACTCAATCGAGGGAACAGGCCTGAACTGATGCCTAGGTAAGCAATAAGAACTTGTACTAAAGGTGTGAGGATAAAAGGGATGGCCATTATTGGGTTCAAAACCAATGGCAAGCCGAAAATCATCGGTTCATTGATGGTGAACAGACCCGGCACTGCGCTCAAATTAGCGACAGCCTTTGCCTGCTTGGCTTTCGAGAAAAGCAGGATGACAATGATCAAGGATAGCGTACCACCTGCGCCACCGATACCAGCAAAGGTATTATAAAAGCTGGATCCTAAAATATTCGGGAGTTCCGCATTCGTAGCACCGGCCTTTAACGCATCCATATTTGCTACATCCATCGGCAAGTACAACGCTGCAATGAAGCTAGCCACAACATTGGAGCCATGGATCCCGAAGAACCAAAGAGACATTTGTACAAGTACAATCAGCAACATGGAACCGACATTCGAGGAGAGACTTTGCAGCGGTGTGGCAATGATCGAATACACGAAATCGGAAAATGAGCCGTATGAAGTCTTTCCGAACAAAAAGCTCAAAAGAATGGCAACTGTAGCTGCGATAAGGACTGGAATCAAACCAGAGAATACATCACTGACAAACTGCGGAACACTTTCAGGCATCTTGATGCCGATCTTCTTCTCCATAAAGAAGCAATAAATTCTGGAGAAGATCAAGGCACTGATCATGGCAGTAAACAGTCCTGCTGCGCCGAGTTTACTGTTATTCAGAGTCGTAACGTCATCCAAGGTAATCATCGGTGTCAGTATCAGGAAAGAGAAGAGGGAAACGATCCCCGCCGGAATCGGCTTCTGGCCCAAATTATCAGCCAACTGATACCCGATCAAGAATGATGCATAAAGAGAAATCACACCCACTGTTAAAGAATATGCAGTAAAAAGGGTCGGAACCAGTCCGATTCCGCCGATGAAATTTTGCCAAAAACCTACAGGAAGAACTGCCAATAACAGGGCAATGGAGCCCACAATATTTATCGGCAAGGTTGCCATCAACCCATTCGAAATCGCTCTCAAATAGTTGTTGCTTTGGATCTTTGCTGCCACTTGAAGAGCCTTATCACTGTATGTCTCAAATTTACTCATTATTTATCCCTCACTTTATTAATGTATTCTAGCCATTGCTGATAATGCGGTTCCAACTTATTGCTTTTGGGATTAAAAATCCTTCCTTCTTTTTGCATTTCAAAGCCGGATGTAAGCATCAACACGCCGAGCGCCGACAGTTCCTCGACACAACTGACCTCGATTGTGATGCCCAAAACATCAGCCAACATTTGCATCAATCTATTGTTTTTGGTGACCCCTCCATCTACTTTGACCCGCGGAATTTCCATACGAGTGACCTGTTTGATTTCATCGATCACCGCCCTTATCTGAAACAAAATACTTTCAAATCCAGCTCTTATCAAATGCGATTTGCCTGTCCTCCTGTTCATGCCGAGAAAAGCGGCTCTGATGTCGGAATCCCAAAAAGGCGCTGCCAAGCCAAGTTGGGCGGGAACCAAGTAGACCCCTTCATTATCATCCACCGAGAACGCCGATTTTATCCCTTCTTCGATTGTGCCAAATAGCGCCAGTTCACTCGATAACCATGTAAGCGTATCTCCACAGGAACGGATGATTCCTTCCAAAGCGTAATCTGTCGCTCCATTGTCGGTGAACGCAATGGTCTTCAAAATATTGTCGCTTATCAAATCGGAGCGCTCTTCTATCTGCATCATCACTGAACAGCCGGTTCCCATCGTCACTTTTATGTCCCCGAAACCAAAACAATTTTGCCCATATAAAGCTGCTTGAGAATCCGCCATGACTCCCTGAATGGGAATACCTGCATAATGACCGAAGGAATCATTTGAATCCCGAATTTCAGCTAAAGAATCAGGAGGGACAAGGAAAATGTCGCATAAAGCAGCGTCCCATGAATTTTCATAGATATTGTACAACAACGTACGACTCGCATTGCTGGGTTCCGTCGCAAACACTTCCCCCTCAGTCAAATTCCAGATGAGCCATGAATCCATTGTTCCGATCGCAAGCTCTCCGGAAACGGCCAGGTTACGCATTTCATCCGAGTTTTCAAACAACCACCTAATCTTTGGACCAGAAAAATATGAATCGATTTTCAGACCTGTTTTCTGCTGGATTTCCTGTTCTTTTCCTGCTTCAATCAGCTGTTTGCAGATGTCATTGCTGCGATTGCATTGCCACACTAAAGCATTCGAAACCGGTTGGCCAGTCTGCTTGTTCCAGGCTACTATTGTTTCCCGTTGGTTGGTCAGCGAAATCGATTGGATATCGCACTTATCGATAGCTGTTTCAGCCAGCATTTCGGCAATCAACTGCTTCATGTTCTTGATGATTTCCATCGGATCATGCTCCACCCAACCATCCTGAGGGTAAATCTGCTTGTGCTTACTATCCATCCGCCGTAATATTTCAGCTTCGTTACCTTCAATTCCAACCAATAATAATTTTGTGCCGGATGTGCTCTGATCGAACACCAACTTATAGATACGATTATCTGACATGTTCCTTCACCATCGCTAGAGCCATTTTTCTGACACCTTGAGAATTCAGTCCGTAATGATCAAAAATCTCTTTCGTATTGCCGGTGATCGCTGGTTCATCAGGCAGGCCCATGATTTTGTGGGATACGCCGGTTTTTTCGGATAATACTTCCGCAATTGCGCCTCCAAGCCCACCGTAGATGCTGTGTTCTTCGATCGAAATGATTTTCCCCATTTCGGTCACGGCCTGCAGAAGCGTTTCGGAATCAAAGGGTTTTATCGTATGATAGTTCAACACTCTTGCTTCAATGCCGTCTTGCCTCAATTGATCCGCCGCATCCAGCGCAATGCGGACGGTTTCTCCCGTAGCCACCAAAGTCACGTCATTACCATTTCGCAGCGTAACCGCCTTACCGATTTCAAATTCATAATCCGAAGAGTCATAGCAGTCTGCCACCGGATTTCTGCCGATGCGGATATAGGCGGGTTCATCACTGGTTGCCAACGCCTGGAACATCTTTTCCGTCTCAAACCGATCCGCCGGAAGCAACACCTGCAGATTCGGGATCGCCCGTGTCACTGCAATGTCCTGCAAAGAGTGGTGGCTCATCCCCAGCGCGCCGTAACTGACTCCTCCGCTGATTCCGATAAGTTTGACGTTGGTATTGGAATAGGCGACATCGACTTTGATCTGTTCTATGCTGCGCATGCTCAAGAAACAAGCCGGTGATGCCACGAAAGGTCTCTTCCCGCTGTGGGCCAGTCCTGCAGCTATGCTGACAATGTTCTGCTCTGCAATCCCAACTTCAACCAGCTGTTCAGGCAGTTTTTCGGCAAAATTCGCCAACGATGCCGATCCACGGGAATCACTCGTCAATACCACCAAATCCTTGTTCTGCTCTGCATACTCAACAAGGACGTCACAAACGACCTGCCTATTCGCCACAGAATTTGTCTTTTCAACGCTCATTGGCCAGAACCTCCATCCGTACATCCAATTCTTCCATTGCCTTTGCAAATTCACTATTGCTCGGGACCTTATGATGCCATTGCGGCTGATTTTCGGCAAAGGAGATTCCTTTCCCTTTCGTCGTATGGGCGATAATCAGTTTCGGCTTACCTGTCATGGTCGGCGCTTCAAACGCCTCAATAAGTTCAGCCATACTGTTGCCGTCTTTGACATCGATCACATGCCAACCGAATGCTTCAAATTTGCCTCTCAATGACTCCATTCCCATCACATCTTCCGATCTGCCTGTGATCTGCAGGCCGTTCCGGTCAATGATGGCTGTCAGATTGTCCAACTTATAATGCGCAGCCGCCATCGCCCCTTCCCAAACTGATCCTTCAGCCAGTTCTCCGTCGCCCATCAATGTATAGGTTTGATAAGACTTTTTGTCCATTTTTGCGGCAAGTGCGATTCCGACCGATACAGATAGCCCATGCCCGAGGGAACCCGTATTCATTTCTACGCCATCTACTTTGTTGTTGGGATGTCCGATTAGCCTCGAACCGAATTTGGAAAAAGTGCTCAGTTCACTTTCAGGAAAGAAGCCTTTATCGGCAAGGATTGCCCATAGAACTTCTGCAGCATGACCTTTACTTTGAATATAACGGTCCCTGTCAGGGTGATTCGGATTTTTTGGATCAATGTTGAGTATTTTATAGTAGAGAGCGACAAGGATATCGGTACAAGATAAGTCTGATCCGGTGTGGCCGGTCTCGCCTTCCTTGACCAGCGTCAGTAACGAACGTCTGATATCGACCGCTTTCATTTCTAAAGCATTTATTGTAGTAGTCATAGTTACTCCCCTCTGAGATACGCTTGAATGTCTTCTTCAATCGGATCATAGAAATCCGACTGGATGCCGATGTATTTGCATGCTTCATAGAGCACTGGGACAACTTTGTCATAAACAGCAGATATATGGTGGATGTATGGACCGTACACCAATTTGGTTTCCAATCGATTCAGATTTTCGAACTCCACCCATACATAGGTTCCTTGGTTGTAAGGACCATCGATGACTTTGGCGTTTCCCATCAATAAGGAATATTCTCCGTTGTCTCCGTCAAATCGGCAGAGCGTCAAGTCGCCTTCTTTTGCTTCAAACCCGACAGATCCGGGATAATCGAATACAAAATGCCGCGGCGGCAAAATCGGTTTTGTTTTTGCAGTGGACAGCGGGAAAACACCCAAATGCTGAAGTAACTCGCCGTTCTCATTCGATGGATGACGCGTATTCACATCCGCAAACATGGCGCGATGTTCACCCAATGTAGCCGCCTCGACCAACAATTGGGAAATGACTCCATGGATGTCGGTTTCGCAAGTGACCGGGAAACCTTCATCCTGCAACAGAGACAATGCTGCGTATGGCAGAATTCCGATTTCATCCTGCAGGGCGGTCCAACATTGAATAACCCCGGCGTTACAACCGTACGCCTCAGCCAAATTACGGATGGCTATTTTCAAAGCAACGACCATCCTTAATTCATCCGGTGTAATCTGTACTTCTGCAAGCTCATGAACATGATCGATATTTGCTTGGATCAGGTCCGATTCTGCATTTTGGACTTTCTTGATTTCTTTGACTAATTCGTTCAAGGGAACGGGTGACAATTGAATATTGAAGCGTTCCAATAATTCCCCTTCATTGCACATTGTCGACCAGAAATCAAAAGGCCGCGGCCCGATTTGCAAAATACGCGTATTCCGGAACACTTTGACCACATTGCAGACTTTCACAAAATCTTTGATACCCCTTTCAAAAGCAGGGTCAGCCAAATCACAATTGCGTACGTACGTAAACGGGACTTTGAATCGGCGCAGCACTTTTCCGATAGCGAACAATCCGCACTGGGTATCGCGCAACCGAGAACCATCATCTGCAGGATGTTCATCTTTAGGGCCCCAAAGCAATACAGGCACATTCAACTTTTTCGCCAATCTTGCGCATTCGTACTCTGTTCCGAAATTTTCGTTCGCAAGGAACAGGCCATCAATTTTTTCGGCCGCAAACTTCTCGGCAATTTTTTCCAGCCCTGCATCATCATACAGAAGACCATCCTCATTGATTTCTTTGATGTCCACATAATCTATCCCAAACTCGTCCAGTTTCTCTCTTGTTAAATCCGCATATTCAATCGCTGCCGCTGCGCTGAACAGATTTCTTCTTGTCGGCGCAAAACCGATTTTAATTTTGTCCATTCCCTTCACTCCTTCTGCTAACTAAACAAAAACGTTAATTTTGTTCTTTTTATATAAATAAATCGCTTTCTTGAGACGATAATAACACCTAGTTTAGTTAAGGTCAATAGAAAATGTTGCAAAACATGCATTATTACCTTTGCTTAACAACAAAACAAGTGATACACTTACATAAACTAAACTAAATATAAACTTTACAGAGGTGTATGAATGTGAAACTTGAGGATATAGCGAGATTAGCCAATGTTTCGAAGTCGGCAGCTTCACTCGCGTTGAACGGCAAGCCAGGCGTCAGCGAAGAGACAAGAGCGACTGTCTTGAGAATTGCAAAAGAGCACAATTACGTGCCGCTGAAAAAAATCAAAAAAAAATACATTAACCCATCCAGCTCCACAAACTATGTGATTCGTTTTGTGGGCTGCAAGGCTACTGATCTGATTGAGGATAACTATCACAACATGCCATTTTTTAACGAACTGCTCGGATATTTTACCAATGAACTGAAAAATTATCCTTTCTCCTTACTGATTTCCTCGATAGATTCCAATTCAATACGAGCGGATTTAAAAAGAATAGAGGACGAGCAACCTTCCGACGGTATTTTTCTTCTGGGCACGAACCTTACGCTTCAGCAAATTGAAGAGATCCAGAAGATCCAGAAGAATTTGGTAGTGTTGGATACTTGCGCTCCCCAATCGAACCTGGATTTCATTTCAATCAATAACTATCAAGGAGCCTATCAGGCTGCCGAATATCTGATCAAAAAAGGGCATCAGAAAATTGGCTATGCAGAATCAAAAACGCGGATATATAACTTCTCCGAGCGGAAGCGCGGATTCTTCGATGCCCTGAACCACTATGGCTTTTCGTCGAAAGATGTCAGCATTTACCGGCTGCACGGCATGAAAATCGAAACAGATACAGAAAATCTCGCCGATCTGCAATCAGAATCCGGTTCCCCGACAGCTGTTTTTTGCGAGAATGATTATATCGCGATTAGTTTGATCAGAACGCTATCCGCACTGAAAATCACTGTTCCGGAGGATATCTCAGTAATTGGCTTTGATAACATACCCGAATCAAAAGTGATTACGCCCGAACTTACAACAATAGGCGTCAATAAACAAAAAATCGCACAAGAGGCTATGCGAAAAATGCTTGCGAATCTAGAGAGACAGGAAGAAGATTATGGGATGCACTCTTTCATCAATACCAATTTAATCGAAAGAGACTCCGTTGTCTGACGTTTTTTGGACAATCTATAGATATTATGCATGCACCCCAACTAAACAAAAAGAACTAAACGTTTGTTTTTTTATATAAATTAAATTGACGGCATTTACTTTGTGTGTTAGGATTCGGTTATCAAAATAACGTTTTCAAAGGAGTTGTTCGGATGCTAACAATCGATAATATGCGGTTCCAGCAAGACGACAGGGATTTCTTTTTCTTGGCGGATACTTGTTGGAGTGCGTTTACTAATGCTGAGCTGTTTGAATTTGAAAATTACTGCAGAATCAGAAAAAGCCAAGGATTCACTGTTATTCAGCTAAACTTATTGCGCCAATGGGATGCAAGCTCCACCCAAATCCGGAGGGACCCATTCAAACTGGTAAGTCTCGACGATGCCAATCATTATATCTATGATTATTCGCAATTGAATATTGCTTATTTTGATCGCGTCGAAGAAATGCTGTCGATCATGGAAAAATACGAGTTGACTCCTGCGCTTGTGCTGCTTTGGGCCAATTATGTTCCCGACACTTGGACTGAACCCATGAACCGGAATAACCTGATGGACAAAAACCAAATAGAACCTTATGTTGCCTATGTGGCACGAAGGTACAAAAAGTTTAACCCCATCTATTTCATCAGCGGCGATACTGATTTCCCTTCAGAAGCAACGATTGAATATTACAACATCGCACTGACAACTTTAAAAAAACATGATGATGATGCACTGGTATCTTTTCACATCAGAGGCCGCTTGGATGAAATACCTGCAGTTTTTCTGGAAGCTTCAGACTTCTTCAGCTATCAGTCCGGGCATAACAAAGACTATCCCGAAAAAGTATACGAAATACCAATGAAATTAAGAGCAAACGGAATACAAATGCCCATCATAAATACTGAACCCTGCTATGAACAGATCAGTTACAGCAGGCATTCATTTGGTCGATTCACACAAGAGGATTGCCGGAGAGTGGCATGGCAAAGCATCCTTGCTGGAGCCAGTGCGGGCATAACTTATGGCGCACACGGAATTTGGAGCTGGCACAGAACCGGTGAGCGATTCGGCATAGTCGAAGGCGAAGGCTTTGACCAGCCTTATGATTTGAACGATGCGATGCGCTTCCCCGGAGCAGATGATTTTGGATACTTAAAACAGTTGGTTGCCACGTATCAATTGTTTGATGTTGAACCAATAAATCTTGTTCTGAAAAACACTGGTCAAATACGCTTAGGCAAGACCGACACGAGAACTGTCATCTACTTGCCTGTAAACACGCGCTTGGACATCCGTCAATTACAATTGGCCAAAGATTCGTTCACTCTGAAAGCCATAAATCTGGAAAAAAGACTCGAAATGACCGTGGACTTCACTGAAGACAACATTGAAATGCATAACGGCGTCCGGGATGCTCTCTATATTATCGAAAAAATATAGCCCGCGCTTAAAAGGCCGCAAGCTTATCCATACAGGGTAAGCTTGCGGCCTTTTTGCATCTGAAATCAGGTATTTATAAAGGTTCGGTCCCGACTGCCTGCAGTTGGAAATGCATCATTTCCATCGCTTGCAGCAGCGCCTCGGCCGTATCCAGCGAGGTCAGGCACGGCAGGTTGTTGTCCGCTGCCTCCCGGCGGATGAAATAGCCGTCGGTTTCCTCGGTCTTGCCTTCGGTCATCGTATTGATGATGAACTGGATCTCTCCGTTATGCATGCTTTTCAGGATATTTTCCCGTTTCGCTTCGCCATTCTGGAGGATTGTGACCGGCACTTGCGCATCCAACAAGGCTTCCCCAGTGCCCTTGGTTGCAAGCAAACGGTAGCCGACCGCAATCAAGCGTTTCGCCAGCGGCAGAATTTCCTGCTTGTCCTTATCCGCAATCGTCAACAGCGCTGTTCCGTACTCGGGAATCTCGATATTGGCAGCACGGAAGGCCTTATACAAGGCTTTGGAAAGGATTTTATCCTTGCCGATGATCTCCCCTGTGGACTTCATTTCCGGTCCCAGAACCGTGTCGACTTTCTTCAGTTTGTTGAAACTGAACACCGGCATCTTCACGTATACACCGGATTTGGACGGAACCAACCCGCTCCGGTAGCCTTGATCTTTCAGTTTGATGCCCAGGATGCCCTGCATCGCCAAGTTCGCCATCGGGATGCCGGTCACTTTGCTCAGGAACGGGATCGTCCGGCTCGCGCGCGGATTCACTTCGATGATGTAGACGACGCCGTCGCTGATGACGAACTGGATGTTCACCAAACCGATGGTGTTCAACCCTTGCGCCACACGGATCGTGTAATCTTCGATTGTTTTGATCAGTTCCGGTGACAGGTTCTGCGGCGGGTAGACAGCAATCGAGTCGCCCGAGTGGACGCCGGCGCGTTCGATGTGTTCCATGATGCCCGGGATCAGGACGGTTTCGCCGTCGCAGATCGCATCGACTTCCAACTCTTGTCCGACCAAGTAATGATCGACCAGAACCGGACGTTCGGGACTGGCAACGACCGCTTCGCGCATGTATTTCTCCAGATCCGCTTGGTTGTAGACGATCTGCATCGCCCGTCCGCCCAATACGTAGGACGGACGCACCAAGACCGGATAGCCGATTTCATCCGCAACTGCGACCGCTTCTTCAACGGTCACGGCTGTCTTGCCGGGTGCTTGCGGGATATCCAAGTCGCGCAACAACTGTTCGAACAGTTTGCGGTCTTCGGCGCGGTCCAGATCTTCCAGGCTCGTGCCCAGGATCTTCACGCCGTGTTTCACCAATTTGTCAGCCAGGTTGATGGCCGTTTGGCCACCGAACTGCACCACGACGCCCAACGGCTGTTCCAGATCGATGATGGCCATCACGTCTTCTTCGGTCAGCGGTTCGAAATACAGCTTGTCGGAGATCGAGAAGTCCGTCGAAACGGTTTCCGGGTTGTTGTTGACGACGATCGCTTCATAGCCGGCTTCCTGGATCGCCCAAACCGCATGCACGGTTGCGTAGTCGAACTCGACCCCTTGACCGATGCGGATCGGACCGGAGCCCAAAACGATGACTTTTTCGCGGTCGCTCGGGAAAGATTCCTGCTCCATCTCATACGTGCTGTAGAAGTACGGTGTGAAGGATTCGAATTCGCCCGCACACGTATCCACCATCTTGAAGACAGGCACGATGCCGTTGGCTTTGCGCAACGCATAGATGTCTTCCGAAGCCATGCCCCACAGTTCCGCGATGATTTCGTCGCTGAAGCCGTATTTCTTCGCTTCGCGCAGGATTTCCAGGTCTTTCGGTTCGGCTGCCGCCACTTCCTTCTCCAAGTCGATGATGTGCTTGAATTTGTACAGGAAGAAGTAGTCGATTTCGCTCCATTCATGGATCGTTTCCGGTGTCACGCCGCGGCGCAACGCTTCGCCCAGATAGAACAGACGCTCGTCGCAAGCGACGCGGATATTCTGTTCGATTTCTGCCATCGTCACGGTCTGGCCTTGGTCTTTCGGCAAGGCCAGATGGTTGACGCCGTATTCCAGCGAACGGACGGCTTTCAGCATCGATTCCTCGAACGTATGGCCCATGGCCATAACTTCGCCTGTCGCTTTCATCTGCGTGCCGAGGGTGCGGTCGCCCTTTTCGAATTTATCGAACGGGAAACGCGGGATTTTCGAGACGATGTAATCCAAAGCCGGCTCGAAAGCCGCGTAAGAAGTGCCGGTTACCGGGTTCTTCATTTCATCCAAGGTCAAGCCGACAGCGATCTTCGCCGCCATCTTCGCGATCGGGTAACCGGTCGCCTTGCTCGCCAAAGCCGAAGAACGGCTGACGCGCGGGTTCACTTCGATGATGTAGTAGGCGAACGAGTGCGGATCCAACGCCAACTGGACATTGCAGCCGCCTTCGATTTTCAGGGCGCGGATGATCTGCAGCGAGACATCGCGCAGCATTTGGTATTCTTTGTCGGACAAAGTCTGCGAAGGCGCCACGACGATGGAATCGCCTGTGTGGACGCCGACCGGGTCGATGTTTTCCATGTTGCAGACCACGATGGCGTTGTCGTTGCTGTCGCGCATCACTTCGTATTCGATTTCCTTGAAGCCAGCGATCGATTTCTCCAGCAGACATTGCGTCACCGGAGAGTAGCGCAAGCCGTTCGCCACGATTTCGCGCAGGTCAGCTTCATTGTGGCAGATGCCGCCGCCGGTGCCGCCCATCGTGAAAGCCGGACGGACGATCAACGGATAGCCGACTTCCGCCGCGAAGCTCAAAGCTTCCCCAATGGTGTGGATGATGTCACTCTCCGGAACCGGCTGATTCAATTCCGCCATCAATTGACGGAACAGGTCGCGGTCTTCGGCTTGTTGGATGGAAGTCAGTTTCGTTCCAAGCAACTCGACCTGGTACTCCTTCAGGATACCGGCTTCATCCAGTTCCACCGCCATGTTCAGACCGGTTTGGCCGCCCAATGTCGGCAATAAGGCATCCGGGCGCTCTTTGCGGATGATGTTCGCGATGAACTCCAATGTCAGTGGTTCCATATAGACTTTATCGGCGATTTCAACGTCCGTCATGATTGTAGCAGGATTGGAGTTGACCAGGATAACCTTGTATCCTTCTTCCCTTAAGGCTAAACATGCTTGCGTTCCAGCATAGTCAAATTCCGCGGCTTGGCCGATGATGATAGGTCCCGAGCCGATCACTAGGATCGACTTGATGTCTGTTCGTTTAGGCATGCTTTGCCATCCTTTCTTTAAGCTTCAATTGTTTGAAAAACCTCATCCATCACTGCAACAGCCTTGTCGATTTCCGCGCTTGTTACGTTCAGCGGCGGAAGGAAACGCAATACCGTATCATGCGTGCAGTTGATGATGACGCCCTTTTCCAGGCACTTCGCGACGATGTCGGCACCCTTCATCGCCAGTTCCATCCCGAGCAGCAAGCCTTTGCCGCGCACATCGAGGATAAAGTCGTATTTTTCCTTGAATGCCACTAATTTCTCTTCGAAATAGTTGCCCATCTCATTTACATTCGCCAAGATATTTTCGTCTTCGATCGCTTGAATGGTTGCGAAAGCTGCCGCACAGACCAGCGGGTTGCCGCCGAAAGTCGAACCATGGTCGCCCGGTTTGAAGTGGGAAGCGACGGCATCTTTCGCCAACAGCGCGCCGATCGGAACGCCATTGCCCAAAGCTTTCGCCAACGTCATCACATCCGGTTCCACACCGTAGCCTTCGTATGCGAACAGCTTGCCGGTGCGGCCCATGCCAGTTTGGACTTCATCAAAGATCAACAGGATATCCTTCTCGTCGCAGAGCGCACGCACTTGCTGCAGATAAGTTTGATCACCCACGTAGACGCCGCCTTCGCCTTGGATCGGCTCCAAAAGGATTGCGCATGTCTTTTCTGTAACTTTGGCGGCCAAAGCCTCAAAGTCATTGAAGGGAACGTAGTGGAAACCTTCCAGGAACGGATCGTAATCTTTATGGAATTGTTTTTGGCCGGTCGCCGTCAACGTCGCCAACGTGCGTCCGTGGAAAGAGTTATCTGCAGTGATGATTTCGTAGCAGCCTTCGCCGTGGACCTCACGTCCGTATTTGCGCGCCAATTTGATGGCTCCTTCATTGGCTTCCGCGCCGCTATTGCCGAAAAAGACCTTATCCAGAACGGAATTCGTGATCAGTTTTTCCGCCAACTGCACTTGCGGCTCGATCCAATAAAAGTTAGAGCAGTGGACCAGTTTGGCCGCCTGTTCCGCTATCGCAGCCGTCACTTTCGGATGATTGTGCCCTAACGCGTTCACGGCGATGCCTGCCAGGAAGTCCAAATATTGCTTGCCGTCCGCATCCTTCAGGTAGCTGCCTTGTCCTTCGACCATGCAGATGGCTCCGCGGTTGAATGTATTCATCAAGTAGGCTTGCCCTTTTGTTTTTATCTCTTCATTCATTATTCGAGTACCCCTTCCTTATCGCGATCGATCATCGTGCCGATCCCTTCGTCGAAAAACACTTCCAATAAAATCGAGTGGCGCAGACGGCCGTCAATGATGTGCGCTCCGGCAACGCCGCCCTTCAAGGCGTCGATGCAGCAGTCCACCTTCGGAACCATTCCGCCTGAGATGATGCCATCCGCTTCCAATGCTTCGATCTCTTCGAGCGTGATGCGCGAGATGAGGGAATCCTTATCATGATAGTCGCGGAAAATCCCTTCCACATCAGTCAGCAGGATAAATTTGTTTGCCTGAACAGCTTTCGCCACAGCGCCGGCTACATAATCGGCGTTGATGTTGTAGCTCATCCCGTCCTTTCCCATCCCGATGGAGGAAATGATCGGAATATAGCCGCTGTAGATGAGCGACTCCAACATTTCCTTGTTGACTGCTTCGACTTCGCCGACATAGCCGATGTCGATTTTTTCGCCGTTCTTCTCCAGAAATTTTTTGCGCGCTTGAATCAGATTGCCGTCTTTCCCTGACAAGCCGATGCCTTTGCCGCCGAGCTGGTTCAGTGTGCCGACGATATCCTTGTTGACTTTACCCGCCAACACCATTTCGACGATTTCCATCGTCTCTTTATCCGTCACACGCAGCCCCTGTTCGAAGTGGCTCTCGACCTTCAGCTTTTTCAGCATGTCGTTGATGGCAGGCCCGCCTCCATGGACAAGGATTGGGTGCATCCCCACTGATTTCATCAATAATAAATCCTGCATAACGGCTTTTTTCAGTTCTTCATTGATCATGGCATTGCCACCGTATTTGATGACGATGATCTTATCGCGGAAACGGTTGACGTAAGGCAGTACTTCGACAAGCATTTCGGCTTTTTCACAATTGCTCTTGTTCATCTTCATCCCGCTCTCAGCTCCTGTAATCCGCATTTATTTTCACGTAGTCGTATGAGAAGTCGCATGTCCATGTGCTGGCGGCTTCTGTCCCCAGATGCAGATCGATCAAAATATTGATTTCGTCTGCTTCCAGTATTTTCTTCGCAAGTTCTTCATCGAAGACGACACCCATCCCTGCTTCGCAAAGTTGGATTTCGCCGTTCTTGCTTGAGAAGGCGATGTCGATCACATCGGCATCGAAATATTCGGTGTCCGCATAACCGGCAGCCGTGATGACACGGCCCCAGTTGGCATCCTCGCCGAACATCGCCGTTTTCACCAAGCTCGAGGTCGCGACCGATTTGCCGACCGAAACCGCATCAGCCATTGTCTTCGCACCGGAAACCAGAACCTCGACAAATTTTGTCGCCCCTTCGCCGTCCTTGACCAAAAGCTGCGCCAATTGGGAGCAGATGGACAGGACAGCCGCTTCAACCTCAGCATAGCCGGCATCATCAGCGGAAGCAATCAGCGGATTGTCGAGTTTGCCGGTAGCGGCCACAAAAACGGAATCGTTCGTGCTCGTGTCCCCATCGACGGTCGCATGGTTGAAGGTCGCATCAGCGGCTTTCAATAACATCGCATGCAAAGCTTTTTGGCCGATTGCGACATCGGTTGTGATGTAGCCCAGCATCGTGCCAAGGTTCGGATGGATCATTCCGGATCCCTTGACCATTCCGCCGATTGTAGCTGTCTTGCCGGCGACTTCAAAGGTGAAGCTGACTTCTTTCGGAACCGTATCCGTCGTCATGATCGCCTTGCTGGCTGCAGCGCCGCCGAATTCGGAAACTTCCGGTGCGATCGCCTTGACCCCTTTTTTCATTGTCTCCATGTTCATGAACATTCCGATGACGCCTGTCGAAGACACCAACACTTCTTCCGGTTGGATATTCAGTTCTTCAGAAAGGAGCTTCACGGTCTCTTCCACATCGGCTTTGCCTTGTTTGCCTGTACAGGCGTTCGCGTTGCCGCTGTTGATCAGGATCGCCTTGAAGCGGTCCTGCTGCTGCAGGGCTTGTTGATCGTACTGGACCGGAGCCGCTTTGACTTTATTTTTGGTGAAGACGCCCGCAACTGTTGCCCCATCAGGGAAATACAGCAGCGCCATGTCCTTTTTGCGTTTCTTGAAGCCGGCGTGGATACCTGCGGCTTGCACACCTGCAGCGGCAGTCACACCGCTTTTATGTAATTTCTTTATCATGTCGTCCGTTTCCTCCTTCAATCTTCCGTTTTTACGGGAAAAGCCCTATCATCTGTAATCCTGTCGTTTCGGCAAGACCGAACATCAGGTTCATGTTTTGCACCGCTTGGCCGGCAGCGCCCTTCATCAAGTTGTCGATGACCGACACGATGATGACCCGGCCTGTACGCTCATCGTAGGTGACACCCAATTGGCAGTTATTTGTGCCTTTTACCGATTTCGTCATCGGCCACATGCCCGCAGGCAGAACCTGCACAAACGGTTCATCGGCGTAAGCTTCCTCAAAAAGAGCGTGGATTTCGTCGGCTGTGTGCCCCCCAGTAACCGTCGCATAGATGGTGCTGAGGATGCCTCGGCTCATCGGCACAAGATGCGGTGTGAATTGGATCATCGTGTCCGTGCCGGCCATCTGCGTCAACAGCTGCTCGATTTCCGGTGTGTGGCGGTGATGCGCTACACCGTAGGCTTTGAAGCTGCTTTCCACCTCAGTGAAGAGGTTCGCTACGTTGCCGGCGCGGCCCGCTCCGGATGTGCCGGATTTGGAATCGCAGACGATGCTGTTCGGGACGACCCAGCCTTTTTTCTTCATCAAAGGCATCAATCCCAGGAGGATGCTTGTCACAAAGCAACCCGGATTGGCGATGACTGTTGCATCCTTGATTGCCTCGCGGTCCCATTCGGGCAGACCGTAGACGGATTCTTCCAAAAGTTCCGGCTCGGTGTGCGCGACTTTGTACCATTCTTCATAGACGGCTGCATCCTTCAAGCGGAAATCGGCCCCCAAATCGATGACTTTTTTGCCTTTTTCTTTGGCTTTTTTGGCTATCGGCAACGCGTGGCCATGCGGCAAGGCCACAAAAATCACATCGCTGTCGGTCGTCACCTGTTCCAGATCCAGTTCTTCGCAGGTGTGATCGACGTTGCCCAACAGGTGCGGAAAAAGATGCTGGATCTTTTGACCCGCATATGTACGGGAGGTCAGATGATCCAAGATCACATCCTCGCGCAATCCCAATAATCGGACTAATTCCACCCCCGTGTAACCTGTTGCTCCAATGATACTGACATGAATCATACTTCCCATCCCCCTCATTAATGTTTGTAGTAAGTGCAGGCTAAGCCTGTTTACAAATTGTTGTGACTATACAAAAAAACTTCCGTGCCTATACCAAATCAAATAGATTCAGTATAGGGACGAAAGTTCGTGGTGCCACCCTTATTCTCCAGCATGCGCGCACGCCGGACTCAAGTATTGCTACTTTTGCGATAACGGGGCAACCGGATTAAACTTTATGGTTCACATTCAGCTTATCAACTCAAAGTTCCTGTTCATCCACCGCGGTTGACCTTGCTTTCACCCTCCAAGGTTCGCTTCACTGTGCAAATGGATTACTCTTCTTGTCAAAGTTTTTGTTTGTGTTAGATGTTGTTTGACATTTGCATTAAATTTATCATCTGTTTTTCACTTTGTCAATCAAACTTTTGGAATAAATAAATTTCCTAAAGTCGCAGCCATGATCGCTTTGATGGAATGCATGCGGTTTTCGGCTTGTTCAAACTGAAGACCGTGCTTGCTGCGGAAGGCGCCATCGGTCACTTCCATCTCGCGCATGCCGAATGTTTCTGCAATTTCCTGGCCATACTGCGTTTTTGTGTCATGGAAAGCCGGCAGGCAGTGCAGCATGATCACATCGTCATTGCCGGTCTTCTCAATCATCTCCATGTTGATCTGATAAGGCGTCAACAATTCGATACGTTCCTCGAATTTATCCTCTTCGCCCATCGATACCCATACATCGGTGTAAAGGACATCAGCCGCTTTTACGCCTTTGGCCACATCGGCCGTGATTTCGATTTTGCTGCCGCTCTTTTCAGCGAATTTCTGTGCCATCTCAACCAACTCTTCGGTCGGGAACAGCGATTCCGGCGCGCAGATTGTGACGTTAACGCCCAGGATAGCGCCGGTAACCAACAGGCTGTTGGCGACATTGTTGCGCCCGTCCCCTACATAGACCAACTTAAGTCCGGCCAGCTTGCCGAAATGCTCTTTGACAGTCAGGAAATCGGCGATCATTTGGGTCGGATGCCACTCATCGGTCAAGCCGTTCCATACCGGCACGCCGGCATATTTCGCCAGGTCTTCGACGGTCTTTTGGCTGAAGCCGCGGAATTCGATCCCGTCGAACATGCTGCCGAGCACTTTAGCGGTGTCTTCAACGGATTCCTTCTTGCCCAATTGGATATCATTTTTCCCGAGGTATTCAGGATGTGCCCCAAGATCGATGGCAGCCACTGTGAAAGCGGCTCTGGTACGAGTGGATGCTTTTTCGAACAAAAGGGCAATGTTTTTGCCTTCCAGATAACGGTGCGGAATATTCCGTTTCTTCAGATCCTTCAGATGCGCCGAAAAATCGATCAGATACTCCAATTCTTCCCGAGTGAAATCTTTTTCCGCCAATAAGCTTCTTCCTTGAAATACTTGTTCCAAAATTCCGCCATCCCCTTTTAATTTTATTCTCACTATCGCTCTTGTGAACGATCATTTCCGAGTCATGATGCAACTATTATTGGACTCATTTTATACCCAATTCTAATGGATTACAAACTTTATTTTAATCTTCCGGATATAATCCAGCACAATTCAGTTAACAAAAGGCTGGCCTTTGTCGCATCAGGTGCTTATCCGGCGCTGAACTTTTGTTTGCAAAATTTTTCGTTTGACAATAATACGGATTGGGATTATCCTAGAGACAACTTAATTGAATAGTCTTCAGGGACGGGTGAAAATCCCTACCGGTGGTAAAGCCCACGAGCCGTAAAGGCAGATTCGGTTAGATTCCGAAGCCGACAGTCAGAGTCTGGATGAAAGAAGACAATAACCATTTATCGAATGGCACGTTGCGTTTATTTTTCATACAAAAAACGCTTTCGTGCCATCCGTTCATGATCGGAACGTCAATCCCTGGGTGTAGTCTATACCCAGGGATTTTTTGGCTTTATTTAGCTGGCCTTCCTTTGTCGAGCCCTGAAGCAGAACTGTTCAGGGCTCTTTATTTTGGAAAACGGAGGCACGAAATGATGCACGATAAGGATACATACTTTATGCAAATGGCGCTGGAGCTTGCCGAGAAAGGACGCGGTGCCGTCGCCCCAAATCCGATGGTCGGCGCCATCATCGTCAAGGATGGCCGCATTATCGGGTCAGGCTATCACGAAAAAATCGGAGAAGGCCACGCTGAGGTGAACGCGTTCCGCTCGGCAACAGAAGATGTGGCCGGCGCAACCATCTACGTGACCCTGGAACCCTGCTCCCATTTCGGCAAAACACCGCCCTGCTCAGACAAAATCATCGAAAAGAAAATCGGTCGGGTCGTCATCGCGGCTTTGGATCCGAATCCATTGGTTTCCGGTCGCGGAGTCAAGAAACTGCAGGATGCCGGCATCGAAGTGGTGACCGGTGTCCTGGCCGAAGAAAGCAGCCGTTTGAATGAAATATTCATGAAATACATCGTCAAAAAAGAGCCCTTCGTCGTCATGAAAGCAGCGATGTCCTTGGACGGAAAGATTGCGACCCGGACAGGCGAATCGCAATGGATCACCGGCCCCGCCGCGAGGGAGCGCGTGCACCAACTGCGGAGCGCCCTCAGTGGCATCATGGTCGGTGTCCAGACCGTGATCATGGATGACCCGCAATTGACCTCCCGCATTCCAGGAGGAAAAAGTCCGCTGCGGATCATCGTCGACAGCACCTTGTGCATCCCATTGGAAGCAAAAGTGCTCCAGGATCAGGACAAGGCCAAGACTATCATCGCAACGACAGAACGGGCGGACCGCAGCAAGGCAGCCCGGCTCGAAGAAACCGGCATCGAGCTTCTGACTGTACCAGCCGCCAAGGATGGCCGGACCGATCTGAAAGTGCTGATGAGAGCCCTCGGGGAGCGCGGAATCGACAGCATCCTGCTGGAAGGCGGCGCGACCCTGAACTTTTCTGCACTGCAGGCGAACATCGTCGACAAGGTGCAGGTCTACATCGCCCCGAAACTGATCGGCGGAGAAACGGCAAAAACACCTGTCGGCGGAGATGGCATCGAAAAGCTGAGCCAAGCTTTCAGCGTAATCGAACTGAAAGCCAGCACAGTCGGGGAAGACATCCTCTTGGAAGGCTACATTTCCAAGAACGAATAATAGAGGAAAGTGGGAGGAAATTCATGTTTACTGGGATCATCGAAGAAGTCGGCACCTTAAAAGGCATCCGCCACGGCCAAAAATCTTCCGTCGTCACTATCGGCGGAAAAAAAGTGCTGGCAGACACAAAAATCGGCGACAGCATTTCCACCAACGGCGTCTGCCTGACGGTCACGAAGCTGCATAAGGATGCCTTCGATGCGGACGTCATGCCGGAAACGCTGCAACGCTCAAACCTTGGCGCCTTGCAGATGGGTGGCCGCGTCAATCTGGAACGGGCACTGCTGCTCGATACCCGAATGGGCGGGCATATCGTCAGCGGGCACATCGACGGGACCGGAGCGATCAAGGAATACCGCAAGGACGATAACGCCGTCTGGATCACCATTTCGGCCGGGCCGGAGCTGCTCCGCTACATCATCGAAAAAGGCTCGATCGCCATCGACGGCGTCAGTCTGACTGTAGCGACAGTCGATAGCCAATCGTTCCAGGTATCGATCATTCCCCATACTGGAGCAGAGACGATTTTGCTTGAGAAGAAATTGGGCGACACGGTCAATCTGGAGTGCGACATCATCGGCAAATACGTGGAAAAGCTGCTGGGCCTGAGCCCTAAAACACAAACGAAACAAAGCAACCTGTCTGAAGCTTTCTTGAAAGAGAACGGCTTCTTCTGAAAGAAAGAGGAGGTATACATACATGTTCAATACAACTGAAGAACTCATCGCGGACATCAGAGCCGGCAAGAACATCGTGCTGGTCGATGACGAGGACCGCGAAAATGAAGGCGATCTGATCTGCGCAGCAGAATTCGCGACGCCGGAAAACATCAACTTCATGGCCATCTACGCAAAAGGTTTGATCTGCATGCCGATGGATCGGACACTCACTGAAAAACTGGTGCTGACCCCGATGGTGGACCGCAACACGGACAACCATGGGACGGCCTTCACTGTCGCCATCGACCACGTCGAGACGACAACCGGCATATCGGCCTTCGAACGCTCTCTGACCGTCATGAAGGCCGTGGAGGATGACGCCAAGCCCGAAGATTTCCGCAGACCGGGCCATATCTTCCCGCTGAAGGCAGTGGACAACGGCGTGCTCGCGCGCAACGGCCACACTGAAGCCACCGTCGATTTGGCGCGTTTGGCCGGATTGAAGCCGGCAGGACTCTGCTGCGAAATCATGGCCGATGACGGCACGATGATGCGCACAGCCGAACTGATCACTTTCGCCAAAGAGCATGGCCTGAAGATCGGCACGATCGCCGACCTGATCGCCTACCGCAAGGAGAACGAACAGCTCTACAAACGCGAAGGCCAAGCCAAACTCCCTACCAAATACGGCGAGTTCGACATCTACACCTACGTGAGCAAGATCGATGCGGACGAGCACCACGTCGCCTTGGTCATGGGCGATGTCACGACGGAAGAACCCGTGCTGGTGCGCGTCCATTCGGAATGCTTGACTGGCGATGTCTTCGGATCGAAACGCTGCGACTGCGGCCAGCAATTGGACGCGGCCATGAAGCAGATCGCCGCGGCAGGCCGAGGGGTATTGGTCTACTTGCGCCAGGAAGGGCGCGGCATCGGCCTCGTCAATAAAATCCATGCTTATGCGCTGCAGGACCAAGGCTACGACACGGTTGAAGCCAACCTGATGCTGGGATTCCCAAGCGATCTGCGCGAATACTACATGGCTGATGAAATGCTGCAGGACTTGGGCGTCAAGGAAATCCGGCTTTTGACGAACAACCCGCTTAAGATAGAAGGATTGAAAAAGCATGGTGTGAAAATCACCGAAAGGCTTCCGATCCAGTTGGAAATATTCGGCGAAACGCAGCGCTATATGGAAACAAAGAAACAAAAGATGGGTCACTTTCTAGACTTATAAAAAAACAACCAAACAGGAGGAAAACAAAATGAATATCATCGAAGGACAATTAATTGCACAGGATTTAAAAATCGCGATCGTGGTGGCACGTTTCAACGAATTCATCGGATCGAAATTGGTGGGCGGTGCTTTGGACGGCCTGAAACGCCATGGCGTGGCTGAAGAAGCCATCGACTTGGCATGGGTGCCCGGCGCATACGAAATTCCATTGGTAGCGCAAAAAATGGCGGCTTCCGGAAAATATGATGCTGTCATCACTTTGGGCGCCGTCATCAAAGGCGCAACGGCGCATTTCGATTACGTCTGTTCGGAAGTATCTAAAGGCGTAGCGACAGCTTCCATGAATACAGGCGTTCCGGTCATCTTCGGTGTTCTGACGACCGACACGATCGAACAAGCCATCGAACGTGCCGGCACGAAAGCAGGCAACAAAGGTTACGACTGTGCCGTATCCGCTATCGAAATGGCCAACCTGCTCAAAAATCTATAAAAATCTATGGAAAAACTAATGTTCAAAGGTGTACGCACCATCATCCTTGACTACGACGGCACCATCCATGACAGTACCCGAAATTATATCCACGCTTTCAAACAAGCCTATGCTTACCTCGTTGAAGCCGGCTATGCCGCACCAAGGGATTGGGCGGATGCAGAAATCACGAAGTGGCTGGGCTACAGCAGCAAAGCAATGTGGGAAAATTTCATGCCCGACCTGGATGAAGAGGTCCGATCGAAGGCCTCAAAAATGATCGGCCAGATTCTGCTGGAAAAAGCCAAAACCGGGCAGGCAGTCCTTTATGAGGGCGCCCTGGAAACACTGCAGGCATTGAAGGAGAAAGGCTACCGCTTGGTCTTTTTGAGCAACTGCAGCCGGGCCTACATGGAAGCTCACCGGAAAAGCTTCGGCTTGGACCGCTACTTCGACGGCATGTACTGCACGGAAGATTTCGGATTCATCCCAAAATATGAAATCTTCGAATCGATCCGAGCTGTTTTTCCTGGCGATTACCTGGTTGTGGGCGACCGGTTCCAGGACATCGAGGTCGCCGAACATCATCCCGTCCGCACAGTGGGCTGCCGTTATGGTTTCGGCTTCCCCGGGGAACTGGAATCGGCGGATGCACTGATAGACGATATCCGCGAATTGAATGACTTGCTTTAACAACCGAAAGAGGCTGGGATTTTGTCCCAGCCTCTTTTTGCGCTTTGCGGATATTAGGTGCATAAGCGTGGAACAGCCCCTATAAACATGGGTTGTCGGCTGTTCGCAAAACTACGGCTGCATATCAGCCGACACAAAGGAGAGTCCTTGACTATTCGCAAAGTAGCGACTGCACATCAGCAGACACAAAGGGGATTCGTCGGTTGTTCGCACGGAAGCGCATGACGAACAACCGACGAAACACACTTTCACCGGAAATTCCGATTCACCCAGCCTATCGATTTCGCCTGATTTATGCTGTCCAATCCGGAACGCTAGCATTCAACCCGTCCAGCAAGCGATAAAGAAGCTCCCGGTTGCTCGCGGGGATCGGATAATTCCGGATTTCTGCTGCCGTCTGCGTGTAGGCGGTGCCGTCCAGGAAGGCCGCATCGTTTTGGAGGATATTTTCGATGCTCTCCTTTGTGGATTCGAAATGGAACTGCAGACCGATCACATTACCTTTATAGACAAAGCCTTGGTTCGGACAGACATCGCTTGCGAACAGGCGCTCCGCTCCTTCCGGCAAGCCGAATTGTTCCCCATGCCAATGGAACACGACCAATTCCTCAGGCAGATCGCCGATTGTTGCCGAGCCCATCATCCGGATCGGCAGCCAGCCCGCTTCCCGGTATTCCCCCTGAAAAATATCGGCACCCAAAGCTTTGGCGATTTGCTGTCCACCCAGACAGACACCTAAGACTGGCTTGCCCTGGCTGATGAGTGCGCGGATAAGCCGGCGCTCCTCTTCCAGCCAAGGCAGGTCATCCAAGACGCTCATGGGACCGCCCAATATCACCAGGAAATCCGTTTCCTCCGCGTTCGGCAAAGCTTCCCCCAGAAATAGGCGGTGTACCCTGTATTCGGTTCCGGTCTGCCGGCACCAACTCTCGATTTCTGCCGGCCCTTCAAAATCCACGTGCTGTAAAATTGCGATTTCCATGCTGATCCCTCCTTAAAATTGATTATTCCATCATAATATATGAGCCCGCAACCGTCACCCACCGCCGCGTTATTAAGTGCAGATGCAGGTCGAGAATGTTATGATAGACCTATAGAAAACACTTGATCCAAAGCCATTTCCGAAGGGAGCAAGCACCATGAGAAACCTGGACAAAGAAATTGCGATCATCCAAAAATTCAAAGCCGAGCACCCGAACAAAGCCTACAAACTCTACATCGAGACAAGCGACGACTTCGACTTCCATGACGAAACCGAAAGCGAAGACTACATCGCCGTCCTCATCGCCGAGCTGGAAACCGAAACGCCCGTAGAGAATCCGTTTTTGGAAGGCACATCCGCCTATACCTGGGATGCCGAATACGTCATCTACATCGACAAACCCACTACCGCAGACCGGGAATTGATCACGAAGCTTTATTATGATGAACTGCTCCAATATGTCTGAAGGAAATCATCCTTCAGGCATTTTTTCGTCCGTTTCGTTTTTGGCCTCCTCTTCCGAAACACGCTCTTGGGGTTTATGCCCTGCCAATTTTTCGTCATCGGTCCCATTCCCGCTTGGTTCCGGTTTTTTGGACGAACGCAGCAGCTTCTCCACGAGCAGTTTGACCAAGCGATCCAGTTCAACCATCACAATCCCTCCCTGCTTTTTTCACTATCATACAATAAACGTCCCGATATTTTTGTACTTTTTGATCCCCCTCAATAAGTTTACGTTCAGTTTATACCCTCTTGATATAGTCATACCAAGGTTTACAGAACACACAAAGTAAACCAAACTGAAGGAGGAAAAATAATGAGTCAGAATTTCGAGAATGCAATCAGAGAGCGGTTTGAGCAAGGCTTCAAAAATTGGAACAGTGGGTACGATGCTTGGCTGGATTGGTGCGAAACGCTTTATGAACCGGATGCGCACTACAATGTCTACAGCGACCGCCTGACTTTGCAGCAGTACAAGGACATGATGGGGCAACTTTTCCAGGCCTATGACATCGAACTCGGCGAATTCCATAATATGATCGTGGAAGGTGAATGGGGTGCCATCCGCTATAACGTCTATATCATCGACAAACGCACCGGTGAACGGATCGAACAGAAAACGATGGAATTCGTCAAGTTCAAAGAAAATCCTGAACCGATTGGGGCACGCGTCATAGAAGGTTGGGCTCTGTCCGACAAACCGTTGTCCGCCCATTGATACTAAAAACAGCCTCCGGAAATCCGCATATTACGGATTCCCGGAGGCTGTTCATTTTGTTCCGGTTGCAGCAAACAGCTCAGTCGTTCAAGGACTGCTCGGACAGCCACTGCATCAACGTGATCGTTTCTCCGTTGATTTCTGTCATGACTTCGTTGTTGTGGACATAGACCCAAGAGAAGTGGCCATTGTATTGGTATGGCGTGCCGTCCGCATTTGTGTACAGGCCGGAAGTGTCGTGTACATCATCAAACAAGGTCATGTACACATCCGCACCTACAGCCAGCAAGCGATTGTAGGTCGGCACCGTATTGATTGCTGGAGGCAGCACCGTGTCGTTTGCGGCGGCAGTGAACCAGATTGGAGTCTGCGCCAGATTCTGGATGTCCGCATCCGAGATCAAAACATCATTCAAACCTTCGCAGACAGGGAAAGCGGCAGCGAAGTAGCCAGGGTAATCACGCGCCATCAGCATCGTCATGTAGCCGCCGTTGGACGGTCCGCCGATATAGATCCGGTCAGTATCAACATCCGGATTGTTGGCGACATACTCCTCGATCAGCGCCATCAAAGCAGCTTCGTATTTGGAAGAACCGTCCGCTCTTCCGCCGATTCCGTCCATCCAATAGGTCGGTGTCTGCGGAGCCAAGACATAGGCCCCATCGAAGTAGGACTGGATCTCATCCGTAGCCAAAGCAGTCGCTTTGTTTGCAGCCAACGGGATTGTCGCATCCGTTCCGCCTTCCCCGCCTCCGTGCAGCCAGACGATCAACGGATTTTCTTGGTTGTCCTGAGCCGGGCTGTAGTCGGCATAAGTCAACGTGACATCATTGAAGGTCGATGCGCCGGTTTCGAAATCTTCGATGATTTCCTTGGTCGTTCCGGCAAATTCGGTGACGACCAGACCGGATACGGTGCCTGCCGGCGTTTCGATCGCCGTCTGCTGCGTGATGGTGTAGGCGTTCGTCGTCCAATCATTGCGCCCGGTTGTGAATTGATAGTTCAAAGCAGAGCTCAGGGCCAAAGTCGGACCGTATTCCATTTCCAGCACCGCATATTGGCCAGTCTGAACGGCCAGGTTGCCGTCTTTATCGGCTACATAGGCGTTGGTGACGTTCACGATGCCCTCACCCAACAAAGAAGGGGTCAAGCGGCTGTCGCTTCTTGAGACGTTGACTCTGAACGTATCCGTCGTCACGGATCCCTGCGGAACCGGTCTGCCCAAGTCCACGATGATTTTCGTCACCGTTGCACCCCAATCCTTCACTTCGATGACCGTTTCATAGGATGCTGGCTGCGTCTTCAACTCTTTTGCCGAAACCGGGTCGGCCGTCGCGAACAACCCTCCTAAAACCACTGCGCTTAATGCCGTTACTCTAGCCATTCTTTTCACTCTACTCATCATATTTTTTTCCTCCCGATCTATTTGTGTTTTTCCATTGAAGACTTACAGAAAACAGTGTGTCCGCTCCGGGCATTCAGTCTAACTCGGCCCCGTTTGAAGCGATGACCTTTTTGTACCAGTGGAACGAATCTTTTTTGCTGCGTTTCTTATCATCTTGTTTCCCCAGTATCTTTCGCTTATCAGACTAATGCATTTTCCAATTCGGATTTTTCCGCTTGCTGTTGCGCTTCCACTTCTTGCTTATAAGCGGCTTTATCCATGACCTTGAAGAACGGCAGATAGACGAAATAGCTCACAGCGATCATCAATGCTTGGTAGATCGCCCATCTCCAGCCGCCTGCCATCAATCCGTTGATGATGACCGGAACACCCAATGGCACCGCGATACCCGGCAGGTAAGGCAGGATGCCTGTCAGCATGCCAAGATAGGAAGTAACTGCGATGATCAAAGGCACCAGAATGAATGGGATAGCCAAAGTGAAGTTCATGATGATCGGCATCCCGAAGATGATCGGTTCATTGATGCCGCAGATGTTCGGGATCAAGCTCAATTTGCCAAGGACACGGTATTGTTCCGATTTCGCCCGCAACATCGCCAGCGCCAAACCTAAGGTAGCGCCTGAACCCATGAATACGACCATCCCGAACATGCTTCCGGAAACGATATTCGGGATTTCCAGACCAGCGTTATACGCTGCCAAGTTTTCGGTACCCAGCGGTGTCCAGATCGGCATGAATACACTGTAGACGACCATCGCGCCGTGTACACCGACCAACCACAAAATTTGTGCAGCAAACATCGCAACCAACAGAGCCGTAAAGCTCCCACCCAGTTTGGTCAGTGGTGCAGCCACTACCGAAAAGATGAACGAGTGGATATCGGCATAGGCAGTCAACGTCATCACGTAGCGGATGACTAAGGCAATAACAGCAAGCACCAAACCAGGCACCAGACCGGAGAATGATTTGGACACGGTCGGCGGTACGCCATCAGGCATCTTGATGACCCAACCTTTAATTTTGAAAATGGTATAAACTTTCGCGGACAATAATGCGACAAGAAATGCTGTAAACAGTCCCGGTGCGCCCATCCAGGTAGCGGGCAGCGAGGCCAATGTGTTCGCTTCGGAATAATTGAAAGGTGTCACGATCAGAAAGCTCATCAAGGCAAGCATCCCTGCCGGCGTACCGTCGATGTCATAGGACTCGGCAAACTTCGCAGCGATCAAATAAACAACATAGATGGCCAAAAGGTTGGTCGTGATTTCGGAAGGAATGACCGTAATCGCTTTCAATCCGGTGTTGACCAAAAAATCCTGATACCCTTGAACCGGGAAACTGTTCACGAGACTCCCCAAGGCACCCACGATCGTGATCGGCATCGCTGACATCAGACCATTCGTGATGGCACTGATATATTTGTTGTTTTGGATCGCACCCGCAGCACGTTGTAAACTCATCTGTACATTAGAAAAATCAGCCATTCTTTTCAGCCCCCTATTAATTTAATAAATTCAAAGCATCCACCAATACTTTTTTGCCGTTCATCATGCCGTAATCCATCGAAGGAATCGTGGCGATCGCGACCGGATGGCCACTGTACTTCTTTTTGAAGCTTTCTTCCATATACCCGACTTGCGGGCCCAGCAAAAGGATGTCGATGTTCTGGATCAGCTTATCCACCTTCCCCTCCGCCGTGGCATCAATCGTGACTTCCAGCCCTCTTTCTTTTGCCGCATCCTTCATCCGTTCAACCAGCATGCTGGTCGAAAAACCTCCCGCACAGGCCAACATAATCGATAGTGTCATGCGATCTCCTCCTGGCTCACTTTTTGTGTGTGGAACAAATGGACTTCTTCTCTCAATTGGATCAGGTGCTCCGCCAGATCCCTCACGGTCATGGCATTCATCACATGATCCTGTGCGTGGACCATCAGCAGCGTGGTGCTGGTCGGTTTGCCCCTGATTTCTTCTTGGATAATCGTAGTCTGCAAATCATGCGCTTTGTTCAGGGAAGTCTTTGCCTCCCCCATCAATTTGTCGGCTTCGGTAAACGCGCCCTTTTCGGCGGCTTGGATGGCCTTCATGCTGTACGCGCGGGCATCCCCACCATGGATGATCAGCTGCATGATGATCTTTTCCTCATCTTCCAAATGGATCCCTCCTGTCCTTTATCCTTTCACTTATACATATGCAAAAATCGTGCCAACACACATGAAGCACACCACATCGGGCAACAAAAAAATCTGTGTCGTCAAAACGACACAGATTTTTTTTAATTGTACACTTGTGTGTCAGCCGTTCGCTATGTAGGACACACTTCGGGCCAGATAAGCGTAGGCGACATGGTTCAGCATGTCTTCGTTGATGATCTCGAGATGCTCCCGGAAATAATCCAGGAAAAGATTCTTGATTTTCGGAACGACATATTTGTCCTGCGGGAACGAAACCATACCCTTCTCAAAACGCGGGATCTGTTCCTTGCGCTTGATTTTCCGCAGCATGCCGATGATATGGAAAGAAAGTCCGATCTTGTCGCTCACGAACAGGGAAGGGCTCATCATTTCGTTCACTTCATCGTTGAAGCGATAAATGCTGGACAGCAGCTCCTCTATTTCGGGCATGTCGTAATACTTCAGGATCGTTTCCTTGATCGAACGGTATGTATAGATTTCGTCGATGCAGTCCTGGATCCGCTGCAGTCCCGCCCGGTTCATGACCGTGTACAGTTCAAAGGTCGGATACTCCGTTTTGATCGCAAAGGTGCTGATGACACAGATGATCTCGTATTCCTTCGTCAATTCCTGAAGGCGCGCATAAATGCTCTCCTTGCCGACGAGATTGATCGGCACGATCGTGATTTCCTTCTCATCGAAGGAAATCTCCTTGCGGATGATGTCACGGATCGTTACGGCCGTCCCCTCGCCGGTCAGGCAGATCGAAATGATCGCCAGCGGTCGGAAGTGGAACGAATCGGTGGCTTGCGGCCGCGCTTTCGGCTTCTGCACCTGTTCCAATGCCTTCCTGTCCTGATAGATGGCCATATATTCGTTCACCTTCAGCGTTTCTACATACACCTCACGCAGACTGCAGCCGATCATCGCCTTTCTGCTCGCCTCGAGGACATGCATCGTACTCACCAATGGGATGGACTCGGCCTTCAACGGGAACAGTTTCTCCAATTCACCCGCAAAAGTCGTCAGGCTGCCCATATCCACCAGCAGCAGAATATCATCCGTAATCTGATGGTTTTTGATGTAGCGGACCAGCCTTTCGAACACTTGCTGGGGCTCCTCATCCAAGCGCGCATTGATCCCGATGGCACCCTCGTGGTTCAGCAGTTGGTTCGCCGTGTCGCAGAGCGCCGAGGCAATCCCCGATCCGTGCGCAATCACGATGACCTGCACTTTCGCCAACCTTTCAATCGCATCCATCTCATCGTGGGTCAGGAACATGATGAAGTAACTCGCTTCCTCTTCCGGAATGCGCACACCCAGATCCGCTTCCAAAATGGCCATGCATTCTTTCGCGACGCCGTACATCTCCGGGTACTTGTCGATGATCGCTTCATGCATATCGTTCTTCAGCATATGATCCTGTTGGCTTCGCTTCACAAGGTTGTAGATATGGATCGCCATCATCTGGAAGACCTTATCGCTCACCACCTTGCCGGTCTTGATCGTGACATGGCGGAGGATTTTTTCGAGTTCCTTGATGATGTTGTCCGGCACAAGCGCAATCAGGTTTTCTTTGTTGCAGAAGCGTTGTTCCTTTTCCCCTGTCAGTTTGAAATACGTCTTCAGATCGTGCTCCATCGCTTTTTGGATCTCTTCCGCACTGGCTTTGTTCTTTTCCAATTCCCGATAGCGTGTGTTCATTTCCCGATAGATGGTGCTATCGCTCGGCGCAATGACTTCCGGAACGGTAGCGTTGGAAGGCAGATACTGGATTGCCTGTCGGTTCGTCCCCTCGTATTTCGACCACATCTGGCGGTGGTCCGCATTGCTGAGCAGACCCGCCCGGATATAATCCGGCAGATCTTTGCTGCTGACTCTCAGATAATCCTCCTTGACGGCCAAGAAACGGGCATAGCTTTTCGCGAAAGCGATCCGGATATCCGCTCTGAACTGCCCGATGTTCAATTCGCATTTGTAATGCAGAAAAGCTTTCAGCGCATTCTTGCTGAAATACATCGGAACTCCCAATTGATCGACTTCCTGCTGGACGAAGGCATCGAACAGCTGATGGCGTTCCTCGATCGACCTTTCCCTCAAACTCGGCAGATCGATGATGATCGGCAGCCTGCGGATGAACGTCTTCAGAAGCGTGTCCTTTTTTTCGGTCGTCGCTCCAATGATCAGGACACTGGCGTGGTGATCTTTTTCGGATTCACCGAGCGGCCGGAAAACGCCTCGGTCGATGTAGGTGAACAGCATCTCCTGCCCTTCGATCGGCAACCGGTGGATTTCATCCAAAAAAAGGATGCCGCCGTTCGCCTTCTCGAGGAGTCCAGTCTTATTTGTTTCCGCACCCGTATAAGCCCCTTTTGTATGGCCAAAAAGTTGGCTCATCAGCAACTGCGGATTATGGGCATAATCGGCGCAATTGAACTGGATGAAGGGGGAAGATTCCTCCAGTTTCCCCGATTGGATGCCATATTTGTGCAGCAAATCGGCAAACAAAGACTTGCCGACGCCAGTTTCGCCCAACAAAAGCATATGCATGCCGTCCCCTGGATACAGGATCGCAGCCTTCCCCTGTTCGATCTGATGGAAAAGGCTAGGATTTTTCTTCAGGAAGTTATCCATGTCCACGATTTTAGGCAGTTCCTTCGGTGCCGCAGCCTGTTGGGGCAGCTTACGTGTGCACGGAAAAAAACGTACCGGTCTGGTTTTTTCTTTGTAGCAGCGTTTTTCTTTATGTAGTTGATTCAGATCACGCGAAATATTGCTTCTGTCACTTTTCAATCTATAGGCGATTTCCTCGGCCGTTATCCCCTGTTTCTTCTCCTCGTAAAGCATGCCCAATGCCTCGAGCACTTTTTCGATTCTCTGCAAAAATCATCACCCCTCGGCAAACGTTTACATTCTAATGACAATCGTACCATATTTTGGTGATGGCGTAACAGAAAAATGAAGAGAACAAGCTAGATTTTATAAAAATAACAACAATGATCTTTCACAAATTTTTTTCAGAGACTTTTTTTTGCACTAATTTAAAAAAGATGTATGATAAGGGTGTTGATAGCGCTTTATAACTGAGGTTGATTAAAGAAAGGAAGTAACATCATGAGCAGATTATTTCCAGCCTATTTCAGATCCCCTCTTTTCAAAGAACCGTTTTTTGATGACCCTGACTTCTTTGAAGGCATTGAATACCCTAGTACAGACATCAAAGAATCAGACGAAAGTTACAGCGTAATTGCAGATTTGCCGGGGATGACCAAAGAAAATATTGAAGTCACTTTCCAAGACAACGTTCTTACTATCGAAGCGAAACACGAAGTATCCACAGAAGAAAAAGACGACGAAAAGAAATACATTCGCCGGGAGCGTTCAAGCAAACATTACAAACGTCAATATGTTTTGAAAAACGTCAAAAAGGATGCTGTGTCTGCCGCTTATGAGAATGGCGTTTTAACCGTCACTCTAGGAAAAGAAACAAAAGAATTCGTACCTGCTGTCCATAAAATCGAAATTAAATAACGCACGTCAGCGAAAAAAATTCACTGCTTGCGTTGATTTCCAACTATTTTGCATCCAATCTGAGCGGAAAACAAAAAAAGAGCCCTGGGACATATCAATGTCATTAACTTAAGGGTGTTGACAAATAAGAGACAGTGGAAATGGGAGAGAAATTCTCTCATTTTCACTGTCTTTTTCTTTTCTGACAATCGAAAGCGCGACGAAGCAAGGCAGCTCCATGAAGAAAGTTGCCCTGATACCTTCATTCCCGGATTATTATAACGTGGTTCAATAGGGAAACATTGATTTATCAAGCTTTAAATGATCCCCGTTATAATGTTATAGGGAATCCAAGTTAATATGTGTAACGATAAGATCGTCTGGATTTGTTCACCGGGTTCTTCCTTTTGGCCGCCCTATGTGGGCGGACGGGGACAAGGTGCTTGGTAAGCAGCGCACTCATTTGCTCGAAACTTTCTCTCCGTTGTTCGCGTGTTTCACTCATGAACGATCGGATGAAATAGGTTTTCACGATTCCGATAGCGATGCTGAGATTTTGCTTCATTTCATATTTATAACGCTCTTGGGGGATTGCTCTTGTTTCGCTCACTTCGATTAGATGAAGCATCGTCAGGTTGTACAACCAAACACTACAATAAATGTCCTGAAGAATCAGCCGTTCCCTAATGCCACTGAACTCCTCTAACTTCATCCGGTTTTTCAGTACGTTGTAGGCAGTTTCGATTCCCCATCTCAATCGGTACACTTCATTCAAGTCGTCGGATGAAAATTCTGCAGGTGTTAGATTCGTCAAAAGGACTTCGTCCTCTATCTTATCGCTATCCTGTTTGTGCAGTGGAATTTTTATAAACCGCAAGGGATAAACCGTGCTCATCAAGGTTGCCCGGAAAATCCGATCACTCCGGTAATCATTTGTCTGATATCTGTCAAAGGTGACATCAAAAGTTTGATCTTGCCCGGTAGACAGTTGGCTGGAGTAACGCTTTAAGTTCCGGTGATCCATCCGCATCACAAATTTTTGCCCGTCCTGGATCAGTTGGTGAACCAGACGCATCGAGAAATAGCCGCGATCAAACACGGTAATCGTCGGTTGACGAAGTGTTTCTTTCAATACGTGAAGATGTTGCGAGGCCGAGTCGCGCTCGCTGCTCTTATACGGACCGACAAACGTGTCAATCACCAATTTGTTGATACAATCATAAAGCAGGGAAACGGAGGCCATCACCGGAGTGGCAGATGCCTTGGGGTTAGGAACCACACCGAATTTCTTGGCGTTTTCCTCCGTGGAGGGCAGGATGATGTCAGAACCGTCTATCGCAGTCACAATGTAGCCGTTCAGCTTGACCAATTGGTCATCGTTTTCTTCATAAATCATGGACATGTAGTCAGTCATCATCAACCGGATGGCTTTGGGGTTATAGTTCATTCGGGCCTTATAAAAAGCGACGGTCGAAATGTCGAGGGGTTTCCCTTGGTCCTCGTAGAAATTTAAGAGTTCGCAAAATTGGGAGTTCCCTTTTTGGGCAAACATTTGAAGCATCAATGCGAGAGGACTCGTTTTCCTTTTTCGGGTAAAAGCTTGTGGGTTCCCTTCGCGGATATCTTCCAGATAAATAGTTTGAGCTTCTTCAATGTATTCTTGGAATGCCATCAGTAGGACCGTCATTTTTGAACCCTCCTTTTGATATATGAATCATCCTCTTTACACTAAGTATAACGGGAAATACAAAGAGGAGGAATGAAATCATCATCTCATCATAAAAAAAAGCGAGAATGCATAGTTGTGAATGCATTCTCGCTTTTTTACAGTTGTCAAGTCGCTTAAGTTAATGACATTGTGGGACATATCAGGAATCGCGCTCCATCAATGTTTCCAAGGCTTCTAAAATGATAATGTATGGGTAATGAGGGGCTCGAACCCCCGACCCGCTGATTAAGAGTCAGCTGCTCTGCCAACTGAGCTAATTACCCGTATCACGTGCTGATCACGTAACAAATGTTATTTTACTCTCCTTTTCAATAAAATGCAATAACTTAATAAAAAAAAGAGTCCACTTCCGGATAGCATCTCCAGAAGTGGGCTCTTTGCTGTATTCACTATTGACTTAGATGCTTGCCCAAACGTTTTCCAATACGTTCGTTTGGTTGCGGTCCGGTCCCACTGAGAAAGTGGAGATGCGAACGCCAACTGTTTCTTGAACGCGACGGACATAGTTGCGTGCATTTTCTGGAAGTTCTTCCAAAGTACGGCAACCAGTGATGTCTTCGCTCCAGCCCGGAAGCTCTTCGTAGACAGGCGTGCATTGAGCCAATTCCTTCAAGCTTGCTGGATAGTGGTAAATCAATTCGCCTTCAGCATTTTTGTAGGCTGTACAGATTTTCACTGTTTCCAAGCCGCTCAAAACATCGATGGAGTTCAAGCATAGGTTAGTGATGCCTGAAACGCGTTTTGAATGACGCATAACAACTGCATCGAACCAGCCGATACGGCGCGGTCTGCCTGTCGTTGTGCCGTATTCACGGCCGACTTCGCGGATTTGGCTTCCTACTTCATCGAACAATTCAGTTGGGAACGGGCCATCGCCGACGCGGGAAGTGTAAGCTTTGCAGACACCGACAACTTTGTCGATCTTGGTAGGGCCCACACCGCTACCGATGGTTACGCCACCAGCAACAGGATTGGAAGAAGTCACGAATGGATAAGTACCTTGGTCGATATCCAGCATAACCCCTTGAGCGCCTTCGAATAAGACGCGTTTGCCTGCATCCAATACATCGTTCAGGATAACGGATGTATCGCACACATATTTTTTGATTTCTTGCCCGTACTGATAGTACTCTTCAAAGATATCTTCGAATTTGATTTCTACAGAATCGAACATTTTTGTAAATTGACGATTCTTTTCTTCCAAGTTGATCTTCAGGCGCTCTTCAAAGATTTCTTTGTCCAACAAATCAGCTACCCGGATACCGACACGCGCTGCTTTATCCATGTAAGCTGGCCCGATACCTTTGATGGTCGTACCGATTTTGTTTTCGCCTTTTGAATCCTCCTGAAGCTGATCCAATTGAATATGATAAGGCAAAATGACGTGGGCACGGTCGGAAATACGCAAGTTATCCGTGTTGATGCCGTGATCTTTCAAATATGCCAATTCTTTGATCAATGATTTTGGATTCACGACTACGCCGTTTCCGATTACACTGATTTTTTCTGGATAAAAAATGCCGGATGGAATTAAGTGCAATTTGTATGTAACGCCATCAAACTGGATTGTGTGGCCAGCATTGTCTCCGCCTTGATATCTAGCGATTACTTCTGCATTCTCACTAAGGAAATCTGTGATCTTCCCTTTACCTTCGTCTCCCCATTGAGTCCCAACAACTACTACTGAAGTCATTATTTACTCCACCTCATCTTATTTATTCATAACACTATGCTAGTTTACCAATATTACCTATGTCTTTCAATAAAGAATCAAATAAAAGCGCTCATTTCTGAACAATTTGTCCATTATGGTCAGCTAATTTCCGGCATATAGCTCATCGAAGAAAATTTATTGAATTCTTTTTTGAACAGGAGCTTTACGGTTCCCCGCGCCCCGCTCCGGTTTTTTTCGATGATGACTTCTACGACATTGTTCTCCTGCTCATCCCGTTCCGGTTCTTCGCCGCCTTCACGTTCGTAATAATCGTCGCGGTACAGGAAAGCAACGATATCGGCATCCTGCTCGATCGATCCCGATTCACGGATATCGCTCAAAACCGGACGTTTGTCTTGCCTTTGCTCCACGCCACGGGACAATTGGGAAAGGGCGATGACCGGTACTTTCAGTTCCTTCGCCAACTTCTTCAATTGACGCGAAATGTCGGAAACTTCCTGTTGGCGGCTCTCGCGATTGTTCCCTTCAATCAGCTGCAGATAGTCGATGACGATGAGACCCAGTTTTCCCTGTTCCTGCAGCAAGCGACGGCTTTTTGCCCTGATTTCCGCAATCCGGATACCTGGTGTATCGTCTATGAAGATCTTGGACTGGCCAAGCGTCCCCATCGCCATGATCAGGTTGGACCACTCATCTTCAGAAAGCTGCCCTGTCCTCAAGTGGCCGGCATCGATGTTCCCTTCCGCACACAGCATCCGGTTGACCAATGACTCCGCCCCCATCTCCAAACTGAAGATGGCGACTACCTGATCCGCTTTGGTTGCGACATTCTGTGCGATGTTCAGCGCAAAAGCGGTCTTACCGACGGCCGGTCGGGCTGCCAGGATGATCAGCTCTTCTTTCTGGAGGCCCGCCGTCATTTTGTCCAAGGCGATGTAACCTGTTGGCACCCCTGTGACGTCATCGCTTTGTTGAGCCAACGATTCGATGTTCTGCAGCGATGCCGAAACGACATCCGATATGCGGATGAAGCCGGATCGGTTTCTCCGTTCGGATACCTGAAGGATATTCTGTTCGGCGCTGTCCAGCATGACGGCGAGCTCATCACCCTCTTCATAGCCTTTTCGGACGATTTCTGTAGCCGATCGGATCAGATTGCGCAAGATGGATTTCTCTTCCACTATCTTGGCGTAATATTCCACGTTGGCTGAAGTGGGCACGGCAACCGCCAATTCGGCCAAGTACTCCATGCCGCCAGCATTTTCAAGCTGATTCTTCGTATCCAACTCATTTGCGATGGTGACGACGTCTATCGCTTCATTCCGATTGTTCAATTGCAAAATCGCATCAAAAATAATCTGATGATTTTTTCGGTAAAAATCAGATGTTTCAAGGTATTCCAAAACATTCACAACCGTTTCAGGATCCAAAAAAATGGAACCCAGAACGGATTGCTCTGCTTCTATACTATGAGGGGGTATGCGATCTTGAAGTGTTTCTTCCATTTTTTATTTTCACCCTTTAGGTTTGATTCATTCGGACAAGGAAATCATTACTGGCTTCCCCATCTTTTGCTTCCTTATTGTACTCTAAATCAGCCACATTTACAATTCACAAACAAGAACGTTTGTTCCCTTTTTGTCGAATGTCATTTGAATACAACTTCAGGATCAATGATCCGCATAAACAAACGAAAAGACAGAGATCGATATCCCTGTCTTTCTTTTGTATTTGGAAAATCATTACCCTTCAGTCACATGCACTGTCAACATCGCTGTCACTTCCGGATGAATTTTTACGGGCATTTTCGTGAAACCCAATGCGCGGATAGGACTATCTAATTCAATTTTTCGCTTATCCAATTTGACATTGTGTTGCTTCTGTAATGCTTCCGCAACCTGTTTCGTTGTTATGGAACCAAACAAACGACCATCTTCGCCAATTTTTGCGGACAATTTGATGATTGATTCATCCTTCTCCAGAAGTGCCTTTAATTCTTGGGCAGCGGCTAACTCCTCAGCCTGCTTCTTCTCTTCAGCCTTCTTTTGGCCTTTCAATGCGGAAATAGTGGCAGCGCTCGCTTCTTCAGCTTTACGGTTTTTGATCAGAAAATTAGCGTAGCCATCCGCAACATCTTTGACTTCCCCTTTTTTACCTTTGCCTTTAACGTCCTCTAAAAACACAACTTTCATATATTATTCCCCTTCCTTGATTTTTTCTGGATTTATGACTTCTTTCAGTCTCTCAACGACTTCATGAACTGTCGTATTCTCAAGCTGCGTAGCTGCATTGGATAAATGTCCACCGCCGCCTAATTTTTCCATGACAGTCTGCACATTGTATTGGCCCAGACTTCTGGCGCTGATGCCGACTCTGCCGTCTTGGCGTTTTGTGACGACAAATGAAGCATCTACCGCTTCCATCGACAACATCGTATCGGCTGTTTGAGCAGCGACGACCGTATCATAGATTTTATCATCTTCCCCATGGACGATCGCCAGATTGCCATTCACAAATTCCATAGTCTGCAACAAATGACTGCGCAACAGATAGGTATCCAAGTCCTCTTTCAGTGATTTCTGGATCAGTACGGTATCGGCTCCATTAGACTGCAGATAACTGGCAGCATCAAAAGTTCTTGATCCGGTTCTCAAACTGAAGTTGCGGGTATCGACTATGATCCCCGCCAACATAGCGGTTGCTTCTATCTTATTGATGGCATCCATCTCATTGGATTGATATTCGAACAATTCAGCAATCAACTCCGATGTGGAGGATGCATAAGGCTCCATATAAACCAAAACAGAATCTTTCGGAAACTCTTGTCCGCGCCTGTGATGATCCAAGACGACTATTTTTTTGGACAGATTCAAAAGCCCAGGTGCCGGTGTCATGGATGGGCGATGGACATCAACCATCACGATAAGCGTCTGTGGCGTTACCAACGCCATCGCTTGATCAGGCGAAATGATCCGCTTCGCAATCAAAGGATCCTTGTCTATCTCCTGCATGATCCGGTTCACATCATTGGAAAATTGTTGCGGATCCAACACTATCCAGGCTTCCCGATTGTTCATCTGAGAAATGCGGCGGATCCCTAAACAGGAACCGATGACATCCATATCCGGATAACTATGCCCCATGATGATCACCTTATCGGCATGAACAATGAGCTCTTCCAAAGCCTGGCTGATCATTCTCGCACGGATACGGGTCCGTTTTTCCATCGGATTCGTTTTCCCGCCATAGAAACGGGCGTCTTCACTTTCGGCCCTCACAACAACTTGATCGCCACCTCTTGCCAAGGCTAAATCAATGTTCGACTGCGCCATTTTGGCGACTTCTTTAAAATTGGTCTGCTCAAAAGTTTTCTCGTATGAGAAACCCATGCTTAATGTCAACGGAAAATTCTGCTTGTAGGTTCTTTCTCTTATTTGATTTATGATATCAAAATTGTTTTCTTCTATTTTCTTTAATGCACGCATATTGGTCAATGCTATAAAGCGGTCATCATCCACTCGTTTCAAAAAGACATTATTCATGTTTGCCCAATTTGTGAGTTGGTTTGTCAAGTAGTTATTCACATTTGATCGCTTACGATCGTTCATGGATTGGACAGCCTCGTCATAATTGTCGACAATGATATTCCCAAAAACAAATTTTTCGTCTTTGTACTTTTCTTCGATTTTGGCATATTCTGTTATATCCATCAAATAAATGACGCCAATATCCTCTTGAATGATCATATCAAAATAATGATTTCCCCACTTCACACGACGGATCACATAATCCTGCGATTCTTTAAAAAGCTGATATAATTCCTCGTCCACCACATTCAGCTTTCTTCCCAGTGTATCTTTCTTACCAAAATACTTTATTAAATATGGGTTCATCCATTGGATTTCTTCTTGCTTATTATATAGAAGTATCCCAATAGGCATTTTAATTAAAGCCTCTTGTTCACCTTTTTTGATTCGATAAGATAAGTCAGATATGTATTGAGTTGTCTCATCAATCAAATATTCCGAAGAATAACTGATGAATCCAACAATTCCAACCCATAAGAGCGTAATTCCAATTCCGATTTTCCAATCTGCAATGAACGTCAAAACAACGATCACCAGCAATAAGAACATGATAATCAGGAAAGGAACCTTAATCTTGTCAGCCTTTATGAAGTGAGGAAGAATTTTTAACTTTTCCTTTATTTTCATGATAGCTCCTTTACTGAACCTACAATTTGCACTCGTACATTTTAACATATTCAGGTAATAATAGCTATAATGCCCTTTCCAACGGGATTAGTTGACATCTCAACGTCAAATTGAATGTTTCACGTGAAACATTCATTCCGGATTGCGGACTTTCCGAGCACGGTTGTTCATCATTATGTTTTCGGCATTAAAATGTATAATTTCCTCAATTATGATATGTGCTTTGGGACAGATCATCCAAATATTTCGCATCCAGGCTTTATTACACCCTCCCTCGTTCAGGTTGGATTATAGTTCTGTGCTGTATTTTGGATGAATAATTATCCGTAAACAAATTTGGGCACCGTGAAAATCTGTCTCTAAAAATAATTACCATTTCCGATCATGATGTAATTATTATTATAGTTCTTGTTTGGTTGCAATTCCCTCTACAGTCTTCAATAGTTTCACGTGGAACATTTATTGATTACCCCTTGAATATATCCTCAAATCCTGTGCAGGTTTATTTACAACCGATGTTCCACGTGGAACTTTTATGTTCGATCATGTTGTCTTTGCTATTTGATCCCTTCCGGTACTACTATTTTTTTCAGCGTAAACTTGCTTTCTTTCAAGTTGTTATTCTAACACCCTTTTTTTTCAGAAACGATTTTTCTAATGCTTTCTATTACTTTACTATTTCACTAATAATTTGAATAATCTAGCTACATGATGTTCTCTTGTTTTTTCACAAAATCCGCAGAATCAATTTTTTTGCTTGAAAATTGATTCTCATCCTGTTTATTATTTTTCAGCTTTCTTTGCCGCCAGCAGCTACTTTGGTTGGGGATAACTCAAATCATCCCCAACCTCTTTAGTTATGCACATTAATCGCTGTCGCCCTGTGTATAACTAAATATATTAATACGTTCTAGCCTTGATGTATTAGGGTTTCTGCCATAAAATGACTTTGTTGATAACTTATTGTCCTAATCCTGTTTATGTTGGCTTTTGACCCTAATGAACGCCTGTGAATATCCTGTGCATAAGTAAGGGTCGCTGCGCCGATTCCTTTTTTCATCCGAACTTTTGTTTGATTCATGTATTTATGAAATAATATCCTTTATTTTGGATGAATTTATTATCATTTTAATGAAAATTGCTGGATCATGAATAAGGGTCCTCCTTATATCCAACCTTTAGTCGTCCCTGCTCGTTTGGAAATGCATGATAAAAGCCTGTTATTCTTGATGAAATCTTGTTGTGGATAAGGTATAAGGAATAGTTTTCCACACTCTATTTTTGAATGCCCAATAAGTCCCGGAATCGTCGTTATATCCTTTTGTGGATAACCGAAAACAAAAACTATAATCAACCTGTGGACAACCTACGGATCATTTCCGGTTATATCAACTGCATGGACGAAACCATCTCATTAATATAGTATGCTAAAGGGCTGTATTTGCTCTTTCAAGATCTGACCTGACGATAATTTTGATATATCATGATGAGTCCAATCATCAAAAAGGAGACAGCTAGCCAGCCCCTGAGAAAACTGCCTCTCTGCTAAAATAGTACGAATAACCCCATTCGCAGAGAAACTATCCCTTGATAAGAGTAGGTTCGATCATTTTAAGTGAACCCTTGCTTTCATATTCCAAATAGAATTTTAAATAGTTCACCATTGAAATTCGGATGTACAAAAGGGATCTCTGGCAAAGGAATATACAGTCAGGAAGGAAGCCTTCGACTGTGAAGCTGATATATTTTGAATAGTGTCGATAAATTTTTTTCTTTAAACATGAAATCTTCCATTGTTTATTATAGATTTGCATGTGCGCTTTTTCAGGCCGAGCCCTCACCTCATCATCTCCATCTGCTAATACTTTCTGCGGCTATAAAGGCAGAACCATCAAAATTTTTTACGCATAGTCGTTTGATAGCTTGATGGCTCCTGTCGCTGAATCCTTAGTTTATCTACAGTATATAATTGAAAAAGTCTGACTTCGTGGCGTGTCACCATCTGTTTTATCACCATTAAGATGAAAGGGAGGGATGTCGCTACTTTAAGTGGCCTGGGATTGGGTGTCTACTTCCGATTTTGAATTTATCTCAAATAGGCTAACTTATGCATTCGCCTCGAATCCATGTCAGCGTAATACTGCATGCAGCGAACAAAACAGCTCAAAGTTGAATCTGTAGCGGCTTACACTTAATGTACTATTGATTCGTATGCATTCATTTGCTGTTCGGGATAACCCTGGAACAGGTGATAGCAGGGCGGATCATAATTTTTTCTGGATTGAATGCTATGGACATTCCCGAATAAATCAGTTTTTGCTGATTCCGGAATTGTATTTCTTTATGAAAATAGTCTAGTCGAATGGCACTGCTCCCTTGGTGATGGGCGGTGTGACAGGTGCTGCTTGTTTTGGCATCCCGCTTTCATTGCTTGAGATCAATAACCACTAAGAAAGATCCATCAGGAACGATCCGAAAATAAGATGCCTCGAAAACAGCGATAAAATGTTCCACGTGGAACATTTTATCGCCGTCTCTTTTATTCTTCATTCAAATCGGCAATATTTGAGCTCCTGACAGTAACTGTGTCCGTATCAATATGAATTCCCATCGACAAAGCATACTTCGTTCTCAATGGTTTTTTTGACCCGATCAGAGCATTATAGTGTCCAGCCTTATACCTCTCTGACGGAGAATATCCAGCCGGTGCACCAGTAGGTATTAAAGAAATATTTTGGAGCCTTTCTGATAGCATGAAGAGTAGGGTAGGGCATTTAGATAAAACAGCATTATTCTTGGTGCTGAGCTTCCGACTCGGATATTCAGTGTATCCTAATTGATAAAGAGGTTGCGGGAGAGTTTCAGGGGAAAGATCCGTTCAGCCTGATGGATAACAATAGTGGAGCCTTAGCCGTTTTAGTGATGACTGAAAGAGACAGGGTAGGAGGCACTCAGAACGATCGGGTGCGTAGTTCGCTTCAGCTGCCAACACGATCGTTCAACAGAAGCGGATCAGGGGCAGCCAAAAATAATGCTCTTCCCGGACGAGGCGAAGGGGAGGTTACTTGCGCTATCCAATATGGCGCATATCATCCATATTAGCCGTCTGAATTTTGGGTACAAAAAAAGGAGCGCTCCTGGAAGCGACTCCCTTCATATTATTCTGCTAATGTAAATGGCATAAGAGCCATGATACGAGAACGTTTGATAGATACAGTCAAAGTTCTTTGATGTTTAGCGCATGTACCTGTTACACGACGAGGTAAAATTTTACCTTTTTCAGATATATAACGTTTCAATAAATCAGTCTCTTTGTAATCTACATGATCAATGTGGTTAGCACAGAAGTAACAAACTTTTTTACGTTTGCGTCCGCCTCTGCTGTTACGTTGAAATGCCATGTCAATTCCTCCTTTTCCTAAACTAACCATTCTGCCCTAAAGACTAGAACGGCAAATCATCGTCTGAAATGTCAATTGATTCTCCGTTTGATGAAAACGGATCAGCAGTTGAGTTAAAATCAGAAAAACCGTTTTGTTTCGGAGAAGAGTATTGATTATTATACTGTCCTTGGTTTTGGTTAGATTCAAAAGATTTGCTTGATCCGAAGTTTGCACTCGGAGCTGCTTGATTTGAAGAACCTGCGCCAGTCTCTCTCGGTCTTTGTTCGGTAGTTGTTTTCGATTCCAACAATGTGAAATTATCTGCAACGACTTCAGTCACGTATACGCGCTGTCCTTGTTGATTTTCATAATTTCTTGTTTGGATTCGGCCAGTGATACCGACTAAAGAGCCTTTACGAGTGAAATTCGCGAAATTCTCTGCAGATTTTCTCCAGATGACACAATTGATGAAGTCAGCTTCTCTTTCTCCTGCTTGGTTCGTAAACTGTCTGTTTACTGCAAGAGCGAAGGTTCCGACTGCTGTGCCGCTGGATGTATAGCGTAAATCAACATCTTTTGTAAGTCTGCCGACTAAGACAACATTATTAATCATTCATCTTACTCCTTTCAAAATGTTTCACGTGGAACACTTTACTTAGTTTCTTCTTTAACAACGATGTGGCGAATGATATCGCTATTGATCTTTGCTAGACGGTCGAATTCGTCGATTGCTTTAGCATCTGAAGCAGAAATTTTCACGATATGGTAGATACCTTCACGAAAATCTTTGATTTCATAAGCTAAACGGCGTTTCGCCCAGTCTTTTGATTCAATAACTTCAGCGCCATTATCTGTTAAAATAGAATCGAAACGTGCGATTAATTCTGCTTTAGCTTCTTCTTCGATGTTAGGACGGATAATGTAGTTGATTTCGTAATTGCTCATTTGACTGTCACCTCCTTGTGGACTTTGGCCCTTACTTTTGTAAGAGCAAGGAGAGTACCTTTTCAGGATTACTCACATCTAAAGATTGTACCATATTCCATTTTTTATGGCAAGCTTTTTTTTGCCATGAATTTGGAACTGGGGATAACTCACACAGATGGACCCAGCCTCCAGCTGGGCAGTCCGCAATCAGGTCTGTGAATTTTCCCTTCTTCTCCGGCGAACGAAGGCTTCGCCGAAGTTAGGCAAACATTCTATTGCTTTCCTCCGATAAGATCGGCTTTATCGGAGGTTCGATCAATAATGGTCTCTGTCCTCCGATGAACAGCCGCCACACCGGAGCAGCTGCCCGCTCCTGCAGCTCCGCTGTGGCGGCTGGCAGCTAGCCGAAACCCAAAGTATACTAAAGAACGGGGCCATCTCACATTGAGAAGGCCCCGTTCTTTAGTAGTTTCGGTTTTGACGCTTTATTCTTCCGAATCTTCCTCATCCAACAGTTCATCTGCGAAATTGCTCAATTTATCGGCCATTTCGGATGTTTCCGTTGCATCTGGTGTATTTGCCTGTTCAGTTGCATCGGATGCTTCTGAGGCGTTGTTTTCGCCTTCTGAATCCACTTCTTCGTTCAGAGGAGCTACAGCTTCGGCATCCTCTTCGCGCTCAACTTTTGCCATCGTCGATACAATGGCTTCGCCATCAAGCTTGATCAGACGTACGCCCAGCGTGGCACGGCCTGTTTGGGAAATGGCATCGGCATGGAAACGGATCATGACGCCTTTATCTGTGATGATCATGATGTCTTCCTCACCGGAGACAGTCGTCAAGCCTACCAATTTACCGTTTTTCTCAGTGATGTTGGCTGTTTTGACCCCTTTGCCGCCGCGTCCTTTGATGGCATATTCATCGGCTGCGGTACGTTTGCCGTAGCCATTTTCCGTGATGATCAGAACTTCCGACTCGTGTTTCAGCACATCCATGCCGACAACATAGTCGTTTTCTCTCAATTTCACGCCGCGGACACCGGTAGCGGTCCTGCCCATATCACGGACGTCCTTTTCATTAAAGCTTACGGAGTAGCCGAAATGCGTTCCGATGATGATGTTCTGGTTGCCGTCAGTCAAGGATACTTTGATCAGCTCATCCTCTTCCTTCAGGTTGATTGCGCGCAGACCACTTTGACGGATGTTCTGGAATTCCGTAGCGGATGTCCGTTTGACGGTACCCATCCGCGTCGTGAAGAACAAGTAATCCCCGTCTTGCGGGCCGCCCTTGACGTTGATGATGGCTTGGATTTTTTCGTTGGCATCCAAGTTCAGCAAGTTGATGATCGGCAAACCTTTTGCCTGGCGGCCGTACTCAGGTACTTCATAGCCTTTTGTCTTGTATACTTTCCCTTGGTTCGAGAAGTACAGCAACACATCATGCGTCGATGCCGAAATCAGCGTTTCGATGAAATCATCATCATGGATGCCCATGCCTTGGACACCGCGTCCGCCGCGTTTTTGGGCTCTGAATTCGCTGTTTGGCAAACGTTTGATGTAGCCGTTGTGGGTCAAAGTCAGGACGATGTCTTCCTCTTCGATCAGGTCTTCATCCTCAAGCGACAAGACTTCCCCGACCAACAGTTCGGTACGGCGTTTGTCGCCGAATTTTTCTTGGATTTCAAGTAATTCTGCATAGATGATGTCGAAGACACGTTTCTCATTCGCTAAAATGTCAGCCAAATCAGCGATCAGAGCCATCAACTGGTCATACTCTGCTTCAACTTTTTCTCTTTCCAAACCGGTCAGACGCACCAGACGCATATCCAAAATGGCTTGCGCTTGTTTGTCGGAAAGACCGTATTTTTCAATGAAGATTTTTTTGGCTACATCGCCATTGGTTGAACCGCGCAGAATCGCTACGATTTCATCGATGTGATCCAAAGCGATCCGCAACCCGGCCAAGATATGCGCCCGGGCTTCCGCTTTTCGTTTGTCGAATGCAGCTCTTCTGCGGATGACTTCTTCTTGGTGTTCCAGGTAATGAACCAAAATCTGCTTGAGTCCCAAAACTTTAGGGATGCCTTTTACGATCGCCAACATATTGAAGCCGAAAGAGGATTGGAGCGGCGTCAATTTGTACAGATTATTCAGAATGACGCTGGCGCTGACATCTTTGCGGACATCGATGACGACACGCATACCATCGCGGTCGGACTCATCCGCCAAATCGGTTATGCCTTCAATCCGTTTGTCGCGGGCCAATTCAGCAATCCGTTCGACCAATTTCGCTTTGTTGACCATGTAAGGCAATTCGGAAATGATGATGCGTTCTTTGCCGTTTTTCAGCATTTCAACCTCTACACGTCCGCGGACAATGATGGATCCTTTACCCGTTTCATAAGCTTTCCGGATGCCTGATTTGCCCATGACGATACCGCCAGTAGGGAAATCAGGGCCAGGGACGGCCTCCATCAATTCGGCAGTCGTAGCCTCAGGATCATTCATCAAGATATGCAGGGCGGAAATGATTTCCGTCAGGTTATGCGGCGGGATGTTTGTCGCCATCCCAACGGCGATACCGGAAGCCCCATTCACCAGCAGGTTAGGGAAGCGGGCCGGCAATACATCTGGTTCACTTTCGGAACCGTCATAGTTATCGTGGTAATCGACTGTATCCTTGTTGAGATCGCGCAGCATTTCCAAGGCGATTTTTGACATCCGCGCTTCGGTGTAACGCATCGCTGCGGCGCTGTCCCCATCGATGGAACCGAAGTTTCCGTGTCCATCGACCAACGGATAGCGGTAACTGAAATCCTGGGACATCCGCACCATGGATTCGTAGATGGCACTGTCACCGTGGGGATGGTACTTACCCATTACATCCCCGACGATACGTGCGGATTTTTTGTGTGCTTTATCGGGCGTAACGCCCAATTCGCTCATGCCGTAAAGGATACGGCGATGGACCGGCTTGAGTCCGTCACGGACGTCAGGCAAAGCCCTGGCCACGATAACGCTCATGGCATATTCCAGGAATGACGTTTCCATTTCATGGCTCAGTTCCCTTTGTTCCATGGCTTGATCATTTATTTTTTCAATTTCATCAGACATTTAGTCTCCAACCCCCTTTTAGATATCCAAGTTCTTCACGTAAACCGCATTTTCTTCGATGAAGTTCCTTCTTGGTTCTACATGATCCCCCATAAGCATATTCAATGTTTCGTCGGCTTTGACGGCATCATCGACGGTCACCTGCAGGAAGTGACGGTTTTCAGGGTTCATGGTCGTATCCCACAATTGTTCTGCATCCATTTCTCCAAGCCCTTTATAACGTTGGATGCTTGGTTTTGGCGAGTCAGGGATGGATGCCAAGTATTCTTCCAGCTCCTGATCGGTGTCGAGATACTTCTCTTTTTTGCCTTGCTTCACTTGATACAAAGGTGGTTGTGCGATATACACATATCCTGCTTCGACCAAAGGACGCATATAGCGATAGAAAAGCGTCAACAGCAACGTACGGATGTGGGCACCATCGACATCGGCATCGGTCATGATGACCAATTTATGATAGCGCGCTTTAGAAACATCGAAGTCTCCGCCAAAGCCGGTACCCATCGCCGTAAACAGCGAACGGATCTCTTCGTTGGCAAGGATTTTGTCGATTGATGCTTTTTCTACGTTCAGAATCTTACCGCGGATCGGCAGGATCGCCTGGAAGAAACGCGAGCGGCCTTGTTTTGCCGAACCTCCGGCCGAATCCCCCTCGACGATGAACAGTTCGGATTCTGCTGGATTTTTGCTTGAACAATCGGCCAATTTACCAGGCAGATTGCTGATTTCCAATCCGCTCTTCTTGCGGGTCACTTCACGGGCTCTTTTGGCGGCTAAACGCGCACGCGCAGCCAGCATCCCTTTTTCGACAATCTGACGGGCGACTTGCGGGTTTTCCATCAGGAATTTGTCGAAATACGATGAAAAGAGTCGGTCGGTGATGGTACGCGCTTCGGAATTGCCCAATTTTGTCTTTGTTTGTCCTTCGAACTGCGGATCCGGATGTTTGATGGAGAGGACAAGGGTAAGGCCTTCACGCACATCTTCTCCGGTCAGGTTCTCTTCGTTTTCCTTGATGATCTTATTGCGTTTTGCATAGTCATTGATGACACGGGTCAAAGCGGTCTTTGCACCGGATTCGTGGGTTCCGCCTTCATAAGTATGGATATTGTTGGCGAAACTAAGAAAGTTTGTATGATAGCCATCCGTATATTGCATGGCAACTTCTACTTGGATGTCATCCTGTTCGCCTTCAATGTAGATCGGTTCTTCGAAAAGGACTTTTTTGTTGCGGTTCAGGAATTCGACATAGCTCTTGATGCCGCCTTCGTAATGATATTCTTGTTTCAAAGGTTCTTCCGGACGATTGTCGACGATGGAGATGTTCAGACCTTTATTCAAAAAGGCCAATTCTCTTACGCGCACAGCCAATTTTTCAAAATCAAAAACGGTTGTTTCCTTGAATATTTCCGGATCCGGAAGGAAATTAACGGTCGTTCCATGCTTGTCTGTATCGCCGGTCACCGTCAATTCGGAAGTGATGTCTCCGCGCTCGAATGTCTGCGTATAAATTTTGTTGTCTTTATGTACACTGACGGACAGTTTGGAGGAGAGGGCGTTTACGACAGAAGCTCCAACACCGTGCAGACCGCCGGATACTTTATAGCCTCCGCCGCCAAATTTACCGCCTGCGTGAAGAACAGTGAAGACTGTTTCTACAGCGGGGCGACCGGTATTGGCTTGGATATCGACAGGAATGCCGCGGCCGTTATCGGTTACGGTGATGCTGTTGTTCTCTTCGATTGCGATCTCGATCTTTGTCGCAAAACCGGCCAGCGCTTCATCGATGGAATTATCCACGATTTCCCAGACCAAATGGTGCAGACCCGCTCCACTGGTGGAGCCAATGTACATTCCGGGACGTTTGCGGACTGCTTCCAGTCCTTCCAGAACCTGGATCTGACTGGCATCATATTCCTTTGCTCGTTCAGCTTTGTTCTTTTCGTTTTCTACCATTCTGTTACACACCTTCCATTTCTACTTCACCGTTTTTTATATGGTAGATAGTCGGTTCGTCTATCTTATTCTTCTTTATGCCATCCAAACTGGTTGTCGTCAAAAAGGTCTGTACCTTCTTCTCGATCGCTTTCAGCAGATGGGTCTGGCGTTCATCATCCAATTCCGACAGGACATCATCCAGCAATAGGATCGGATACTCCCCCAGGACCTCATTCATGCATTCGATCTCCGCCAATTTGAGACTGAGGACAGTCGTTCTTTGCTGCCCTTGAGAGCCATAGTTTTGGACATTGCGCCCATTCACCTGAAAAATCAGATCATCGCGGTGCGGACCAAAAAGGGTGACCGCCTGATCTCTTTCCCGGCTTTTCCCTTGGCGGAACGCTTCCATCAGCTTCAAAAACAGAGCGTCCTTATCCATCTCATCGGAAAACTCGATGTTCGACTTGTAGGCGATCGTCAGTTCTTCCCGCTCCAAAGAAATCTCTTTGTGCAGCGGTTGGGCCCAGGCTTCCAATTTTTTGATGAACTGTAGACGGTAGACCAACAGATCGGCACCCAAAATGGCCAATTGTTCAGTCAACACATCCAAATAGACTTCATCCTTGGCTTTGCCTGTCACCAACTGCTTCAGATAAAGATTCCGTTGCTTCAGTATCCGCTGATATTGCACAAGATCATGCAGATAGACCGGATTCATCTGGCCCAGCTCCATATCCAGGAACTTTCTCCGGTTGGCGGGTGCGCCCTTCACTAAATTCAAGTCTTCCGGGGCGAACAGCACAACATTCAGTTGGCCGATATATTGGCTCAGTTTTTTTTGTTCCAGGTGATTGACTTTGGCAATCTTACCTTTTTTGGAAAAAATGATTTCCAAAGGGAACGTTGAAACCCTTTTTTGAATTTTGCCGGTTATCTTGGCGGAATCTTCTTGCCAACGAATCATTTCTTTTTCGTTTGACGTGCGCGGACTCCTTGCCAAAGCCAATGCATAGATTGCTTCCATGAGATTGGTTTTGCCTTGCGCATTCTCACCCAAAAACACATTGATGCCATCTGAAAAGGACACGGAAAGAGACGGATAATTCCGAAAATTCTGCAGCGTCACTTCTTTCAGGATCATGCTTCGGACTCACTGTTGTTTTGCTCAGCCTCTTCTTTATCCGATTTTGTTGACTGGATGAAGAAAGTTCCTTCACCAGGGATGTCGATCATCGTACCGGGAAATAATTTGCGGCCTCTGCGATCTTCTTTTTCGTTGTCTACGTACACCACATATTCCGAAAGGAACCATTTGGCCATCCCGCCGCTGGAAATCAGATTGACATGTTTGAGTAGTTGACCAAGAGTAATGAACTCTGCATCTATATTCACAATATTTTTCAAGAAATTCACCTATTTTCCAATAAAATAAGCGTGGAAAACAAAATCCACGCAACAACGCTCATTAATAGGTTCATTATACTATTTTTTTTGATCAATTTCAAATTTTCGCGCAAAAAAAGGCCCTTATTTCAATTTTTTTCGAAAACAATACAAATTAGCTATATCCAAACGAAAGCGTCTATAGGCTTATAAATTAAAAATTCGCGTTTTTCGGTCATTTTATCTTTATCTGGATAAACGGATTGGATGCGGATTTTCTTCCTATGGGGAAAAACGAGCAGGGCACGAGCTTTTTCATTTTTCAAAAAGCAAAAAGCAAGTAAACGAGCGGATCGTTTACTTGCTTTTTGGATTTTAGCTATCGGATCAATAAGTCCTTACAGGCGTGATCAATTGGATGAACGAATTATCGTTTTCGTCTTCACGATCCGCCGGCACGACTGTGAACGGCCGTACAGCCGAAGTGAAATTGACTTGGACATCCTGTTGGCCGAATGTGCGCAGCGCATCCTTCATGTAATCGGGATTGAAGGATATGATCAGCGGGTCGCCACTGGCGGACTGATAGGCTAATGACTCTTCGACATTACCGACTTCAGGTGAGTTTCCTGATAATTCGACTTTATTCGAGTCGATGGACAATTTGACGACATTGTTTTTTCCTTCATGCGAAAGCAGGGAGGCACGGTCGGTAGCCTGCAGCAAATCGTAGGCATTCAGGACAATCTGGGTGCTTGAGCTGGCCGGAATCAAGCGGTTTGTATCCGGATAGTAGCCTTCCAGCAAGCGCGAGTAGAAATAAACATTTTCGGCTTTGAAAAGGACTTGGTTCTCCGTGATCATCATTTCGATAGTTGGTTGGTTCTCAACGATCCGCGAGAGTTCCACCAAGCTTTTTCCGGGAATGATGACATTGTAGGTTTTTTCCAGCTGTGATTCAGGCGCGGCGATCGAGATGATGCGCTGGCTTAAACGATGACTATCCGTAGCGACAGCCGTCAATTTCCCATCTTTGATGGTCATGTTCACCCCGGTCAGGATCGGACGGCTTTCCTGTGTCGACGTTGCGATAACGGTATGCTGGATCACTTGCTTGAATAAAGCGGTCGGCAAGGTGATGACTTCATTCGAATCGATGACCGGGAAATTCGGATAATTGTTTACATCGATTCCGTTGATGGTGAAAGAAGCTTTTGCAGAAGTGATGTTTGTCTGGAAGTGATCTTTGACTTCAATCGTGATTTTTTCATCAGCTAATTTTTTAACGATTTCACTGAAGAAACGAGCCGGCAGGACAATGCCGCCTTGTGTGTGGATTTCGATTTGATTATTTTCTTCCGACACAGGGATCAGCGTTTCGATGGAAATATCCGAGTCGCTTCCGCTCAATACGATTCCATTTTCATCAGCACTGATTTTTACCCCTGTCAAAATAGGGATAGTCGTTCTGCTGGAAATAGCTCTTTGTACGTCAGATAAGTGTTTGATCAAAACCTGACGATTAATGGAAAATTTCATAATAAGGGACCTCCGATGGTAATTAATATAAATTAAATAATAATAGTAATAGTAGTAGGGCCTGTTCATACTGTGGATAAGTGGAAGATGCCGACAAAACCATTAGTTTTCCACCTGTGGATAACGTGTTCGTAAATGATGGCTTATTTATCGGCTTATCCACAATGCGGGAGAGGATCATTTTTTCAGACTGTTTTGGATCGTCTCGATTTCGCGTTGCAGAACAGGGTCTTTTTTTACGGAAAGGGCAATCTTGTCATGGGCGTGAATGACGGTTGTGTGATCCTTACCGCCAAATTCGGAACCGATTTTCGGCAAGGAATTGTCCGTCATCACTCGGGAAAGATACATGGCGATTTGTCTTGGCACCACAATCCCTTTGGTGCGCTTTTTGCCCTTCAATTCCTCGACGGTCACATGGTAATATTTCCCGACCGCTTGCTGGATGGCATAGATGGATAATGCTTTTGGTTTTTCGGAAGGCATGATGCTCTTCAGTGCGTCCGCTGCCAGACTGGTGGTGATGTCGGTCCCTTGTATCGCAGAATAGGCTTGAACCCGGACCAGTGCGCCTTCCAATTCCCGGATGTTGGAATCTATCTGCCCAGCGATATAGCTGAGGGTGTCATCAGGAATTTCCAGGCGCTCGCTGTTGGCTTTTTTGCGAAGAATGGCGATACGCGTCTCCAGATCGGGCGGTGTGATATCAACGGATAAGCCCCAAGCAAAACGGGAGACAAGCCGTTCCTGCAGTTTAGGGATTTCATTCGGCAAACGATCGCTCGTCAGCACAATCTGCTTGCGTTCATCGTAAAGTGCATTGAACGTATGGAAGAATTCTTCCTGCGTTCCTTCTTTGTCGGCAAAAAATTGAATATCATCGACCATCAATAAGTCGACGCTGCGGTATTCATTGCGGAATTGCTCTTGCGTCCTATTCTGGATGGAATTGATGAAATCATTGGCGAACGTTTCGCTGCTGACATATTTTACTTTGGCGGTTGGCCGCAGTTGCAGCATTTGATGGCCGATGGCGTGCATCAAATGGGTCTTGCCCAAGCCGACGCCTCCATAGAAGAAGAGCGGGTTGTAGATCGTGCCGGGTTCCTCCGCCACGACGAGTGCAGCCGCATGAGCCATCTGGTTTCCTTTTCCGATAACAAAGGTGTCAAAGGTGTACTTGCTGTTCAGTTGGGCATCCTTAAAGAGACGATTGTTGTTGGTGCGTTTTATGGTCGGTTTTGCAATATCAGGCATTTCCTCATTCTTGATCATAAAAATGGGAGTCAGTTCTTTGCCGCTGAATTCGTAGATGCCTTCGACAATTCTGCTCATCAAGTTATTTTGCCAATAATCTTTATGTAAAGAAGAAGGAACTTCGATGATGATATTCGTATCAGTCAGCCGGACCGGGACTGCGCTGTCTATCCAAGTATCATAGCTGACTTTGGACAGTGATTCTTGAAATTTTTCTTGCAGATAACGCCATAATGAATAGATGTCATCCAAATGGGACACCTCCTTTTAGTGAGTCCTTTTTATTTTAGCATTATATCAAAAAGTTTTCCACAACTGTTTTCAGCTGTGAATAAAACAATTAACCGGTGCATAAATAGTTGTCCACAGGTTCGAGAGAGGTGTGGAAAAGACTTGTTGCCAGAGCAGTTGTCCACGGTCCGCTGTGGAATGGGATGTTTTTAAAATGCAGATTGTTACGGGGTTTGGAACACTTTTCCACAGGTTCGTCGGGTGATGTTCAGGCAGAAATGCACACGCTGTAGGAATGTGGACAAGTCGGATCGAAGGTGTGCGCAATCAAGGGGGCTACAGGAGTTATCCCGGGGCATTGTGCATTAAAAAAAAGGTTGTGGATAATTTTATTTCGGTGAAAATCAAATTTTTTTCAAGAAAGGTGTTTTATCTTTCAATGTTTTGTGCTATTATATCTCAGTGAGTTCAATAAAAATGAACCAATTTTACTTGACAGGTCACATTCTGTCTCTTTATAATGTATTGGACTGTCTAAACAGTGAAATATAACCTATTTGAAAGATAGTTTATCAGGAGGTGTAAAGATCAATGAAAAGAACATACCAACCTAAAAAACGTCACCGTCAATCCGTTCATGGTTTCCGTAAACGTATGAGCACAAAAAACGGCCGTAGAGTATTAGCAAGAAGACGCGCTAAAGGCAGAAAAGTTATATCTGCATAGATCACTGACCGTTTCAGTGGTCTTTTTTTTTAAGTATTTCGAAAAATGCAAAAATGTCTTTCTTAAATGGAGAGTATGACAAATATGTCCAACCGAACCGAAAGCAGCAATGCCTCGGGAGTAGGTCCATATTTGTGATGATAACGGAGAGAGAAATTTTTCTGTTTTTCTCCATTTGGGGAAGATTTTTTTTGCATGCTATGATTGCAGATTTGAGGGAAGAACATGAGGAAATCTTTTCGTGTTAAAAAAGAAAAAGAATTTCAGAAAGTATTTCATAATGGTGTGTCCAAAGCGAACCGCCAATTCGTGATCTATGTGCTCGATAAAAAGGGGCAACCGCATTTTCGGGTCGGTTTGTCCGTCGGCAAAAAAATCGGCAATGCCGTGGTGCGGAATGCCGTCAAAAGAAAAATCCGCCAGGCACTCACGGAATTGAAGGCAGATTTGGTTCAGGATGTTGACTTCATCATTATCGCGCGCAAACCGGTTGCTGAAATGTCGGTTGCGGAAGTCAAGAAGAGCCTGATCCATGTCCTTAAGCTTTCCAATCTTTTAAAAAACAAATAAACTATGTTATTCCTATTAAGGAGGAGTTCTCTTGTCAAAGCGTAAGCGATTACTTTTTACACTCAGCTTATTTGCTGTTATGATGGTCCTATCAGCATGTGGAACGGAACCAATCACCTCAGAAAGTTCCGGATTTTGGGATCGTTATGTTGTCTTTAATTTCTCCAACATGATCGTTTGGTTGTCCAATCTATTTTTCAGCAACTACGGCCTAGGAATCATTGCCTTCACGATCATCATCCGGGTTATCCTGTTGCCGCTCAATCATTTCCAGACGAAGAGCACGAAAAAAATGTCGGCTGTTCAACCGCAGATAAAAGCGTTGCAGGCAAAATATGCCTCCAAAGATCGGGAAACGCAGGAACATCTGCAGAAGGAAGTTTCCAAACTGTATGCGGATAATGATGTAAATCCTTATATGGGTTGTTTGCCTGTTTTGGTCCAGATGCCCGTATTGATGGCGTTGTACCAAGCAATCAGCCGGACTGAAATTTTGAAGAGCGGCAGCTTCCTATGGATGAACTTGGGAGAACGCGATCCATTCTTCATTTTGCCGGTAGTGGCAGCGATCCTGACGTATGCCACAAGCAAGCTGACGATGATGTCACAGACGGAAGCAAATTCCGCGACAAAATCGATGACTTACACGATGCCGATCATGATTTTGATGATGGGGATCAACTTCCCGAGCGCCTTGTCATTGTACTGGGTAGCCAGCAATGCCTTCTCGGTCGGTCAGACGCTGCTGCTGAACAACCCGTACAAGGCCATCCGCGAGCGTGAACAAGCGGAAGCCGAAGCAAAAGCGCGCGAAAAAGCATTGAAGAAAGCCCAAAATCCTAAAAAGAAAAAGAAAAACTAGTTATACTTTGAAGTAGGAAAGGATGACATTCTATTATGGATAAAGTAATTGCGAAAGATACGACCGTTGATAAAGCGATCCGCAAAGGTTTGGATCTGTTGGGCGTCGATAGCCATGAAGCCGATATCGTCGTAATCTCTGAAGGCAAAAAAGGGATTTTCGGATTCGGACAAAAAGAGGCAGTCGTGGAGATCACGCGCAAAGAGATCATGGACTTTGATGAAGCCGGCGATATCCAATTAGCCGAAATCGAAGAGACAGTCGAAGACATCGTAGAAGATCTTGAAGAGGATTATCCGGAAGCTGCGGAAAAGATATTGGCTGATCAACCTGAAATCGATAGGGTGATTTATTCGGATGAGGATGAAGAAGCGGAAGATTATGATGAAGAATCCGGCCGCGATGAAGCGATTGCCGCAGTGACTGCGTATCTTACTTCTGTAGCTGAAGCATATGGGGCTCCTGCCACCGTAACGGTCGAAGAGAAGAACAATATGCTGACCTTCCAGATGGACAGTGAAAAGCCAGGGTTATTGATCGGCAAATTCGGAAAAATCGTCAATGCTCTGCAGATATTGGCGCAAGCGCTGGTGCAACGCTATGTGCGTCGCCGCCTGTCCGTAATCGTGAATGTCGGTGACTACCGTGAGCGCAGAGCTGCCGTTTTGGAAAGCATCGCCGACCGTACTGCGGAACGCGTCATCAAAACGAGACAGCCCGTGTTCCTTGAGCCGCTGCCTGCTTTTGAAAGAAAACAGATCCATGCGCGTTTGAGCCAGAACAAACGCATCAAAACCCATTCCGAGGGCAAAGAGCCGCATCGTTATTTGGTCGTTGAGATAGCGGATTAATCGAATATCATAAAACCTTCACCGGGAATCAAACTGATCCCTGGTGAAGTTTTTTTTGTATTGCCGCTTTTCTTGCTGCGTGGCACTCAGAAGAGGTCGCAAATTCGCGAAAGATGGATTAAACTGAAGAGAATACAAGCAGAAACGAGGGGTAGTATGGAAGCGTTCAAGGCTTTATGGGCGGAAAATATAGATGCGAAAGTGGAGACGAAGGTCAGACCATTCAAAAAAGAGGACTTGCCTGATGGGGAAGTGCTGATCGAAGTGCACTATTCGAGCGTCAACTACAAGGACGGGCTGGCCGGAACCAATCCGAAAAGCGGGGTTATCCGCAATTATCCGATGATTTTGGGGATCGATCTGAGCGGCGTGGTTGTGGAATCGCTCGATCCTGCTCTCCAGGCAGGGGATAAGGTGATCGTGACTGGCTATGGTCTGGGTGTAAGTCATTTCGGCGGATTCAGCCAATATGCCCGGGTCCCTGCAGCCTGGGTCGTGCCGTTGCCGGAAGGGTTGAGCCTGAAGGAAGCGATGATCATCGGAACGGCCGGGTACACAGCGGCGGAATCAGTGGATGCCTTGGAGCGACAAGGCATCCAGCCGAAAACGGGGAATGTATTGGTGACTGGCGCCTCCGGCGGTGTCGGAGGCATGGCGATCGCTATGCTGAAGCATCTAGGGTACACGGTCGAAGCTGTGTCCCGCAAGAAAGCGGACTGCGCGGATTACCTGGAGCAACTGGGTGCTGAAACGGTTCTCCATCCCGATGAAGTGGCGCTGGAGAAGAAGCGGCCATTGGCGCAGCAGCGTTGGTCGGCGATCGTCGATCCGGTCGGCGGTCCGATGCTGCCGGAATTATTGGCGCAGCTGCATTACGGCGGCTGTCTGGCTTTGAGCGGGAATGCCGGCGGAATCGCATTCGAGGCGACCGTGCTGCCGTTCATCCTGAGGGGGGTCAAACTTGTTGGGATCGATTCAGTGAGCCATCCGTACGCTGAACGCATCAAGCTTTGGGGGCGGATGGCAAGCGATCTGAAGCCGGAAAATCTGGAGCTGTTGGTAGAACAGGAAATCACGCTGGAGGATTTGCCAGAGGCTTTCGAGAAGATCATGGACGGGAAAATGCACGGGCGTACGTTGGTGAAAGTGAAACAAGGGATATGATCGGTTTGGCATAATCAAGAGAAACGGCAAGGAACCGGACACATCCGATTCTTTTTGCCGTTTTTTTGATTGGGTTGTCCAGCGTGTTAACGCTTCATAAAATACGGAAAATGCATAACTTGTCTATACAAGTTAAAGTATTGCGGATGGAAAACGTTTGCATTATAAAACGGTTCGCGGTAAAATAAAAATGCAAGGAACATGTCTATACAAGTTGAGGAGGAGAAAAAATGGTAGATTTCAACAAAGATGCAAAGGATTTGCTGGAATATATCGGAGGACCCGATAATATTTCTGCAGTCAGTCACTGTGCCACCCGGATGCGTTTCGTCCTGAATGACCCCGCTGCCGCCAATGTCAAGAAGATCGAAGATATACCCGCAGTAAAAGGAACCTTCACCCAAGCTGGACAATTTCAGGTCATCATCGGTAATGAAGTGCCACAATTTTATAACGAGTTCGCGAAGGTATCCGGCAAAGAGGGCGTCTCGAAGGATGAGGCGAAAGCGGCAGCCAAGCAGAATCAAAATGTTGTGCAGCGTGCCATGGCTGTTCTGGCGGAAATCTTTACGCCGCTGATTCCGGCCATCGTAGTAGGGGGTCTTATCCTCGGGTTCCGCAATGTGCTTGAAGGGATCAATTTCGCCAACGGTACGATCGTTTCCAATTCGCAGTTCTGGGCAGGCGTCAATGAGTTTCTTTGGCTGATCGGTGAGGCGATTTTCCACTTCTTGCCAGTCGGCATCACTTGGAGCATCACGAAAAAAATGGGCACTACGCAAATTCTGGGTATCGTTCTAGGGATCACATTGGTATCACCGCAATTATTGAATGCTTATGGTGTCGCTGGCGCGGAACAGATTCCGTTCTGGGATTTCGGTTCCTTCACGATCGACAAGATCGGCTATCAAGCGCAAGTCATTCCGGCCATGTTGGCTGGGTTTGTGTTGGCCTACTTGGAAATCTGGCTGCGCAAATGGATTCCGCAGTACATTTCGATGATTTTTGTTCCGTTGTTGGCCTTGGTTCCTACTGTCATCATCGCGCATACGGTGCTGGGTCCTATCGGTTGGACGATCGGGCAATGGGTTTCCGAAGTCGTCTATGCCGGATTGACAGGGGACTTCAGATGGCTGTTCGGTCTGTTCTTCGGTACGCTCTATTCGCCGCTCGTCATCACGGGGCTTCACCATATGTCCAATGCCATCGACCTGCAGCTGATCGCCGATTTCGGCGGCACAAACCTGTGGCCGATGATCGCCCTTTCGAATATCGCACAAGGATCGGCAGTACTGGCAATCATCTTCCTGCACAGAGGGAATGAAAAAGAGGAACAGGTTTCCATCCCTGCTGCCATCTCCTGCTACCTGGGCGTAACCGAGCCGGCCATGTTCGGGATCAACATCAAATACATCTATCCGTTCGTTGCAGCGATGATCGGATCCGGGATCGCCGGTTTGGTGGCTACGACCTTCAACGTGATGGCGAACAGCATCGGGGTCGGCGGCATTCCCGGATTCTTGAGCATCCAGACCGATTCGATGGCGATGTTCATCGTATGTATGGCCATCGCGATCGTCGTGCCGTTCCTGTTGACGATTGTGTTTGATAAAAAACAACTTTTCGCTCCTCAAGGCGAAGTCGAGGACGCACCGGTTATCCAAACTCAAAAATAAAAAAGTGAATTACTGAAGGCAAAAAGCTGTTAGTGAAGCTTTTTGCCTTCAGTCATAGTAAGAAGACAGGGGGCTTTACAATGAAAGACTTTCAAAAAAAAGTGATCTATCAGCTTTATCCAAAATCATTCAAGGACTCCGACGGCAACGGCATCGGTGATATCCAAGGGATCATCAGCAAAGTGCCTTATTTGGCGGAACTGGGCATCGATATGATCTGGATGAATCCGATTTTCGTATCCCCGCAAATGGACAATGGATATGACATCACTGATTATTATGCCATCGATCCTGTTTTCGGCACGATGGCAGATTTTGAAGAACTGATCCGGAAGCTGAAGCAGCACGGCATCGAAATCATGTTCGACATGGTGTTCAACCATACGTCGACTACGCATGAGTGGTTCCAGAAAGCGTTGGCCGGTGACGAAGAGTACCAGGATTATTACATCATCCGCGATCCGAAAGCAGACGGCAGCCTGCCGACCAATTGGAGTTCGAAATTCGGCGGAGAGGCATGGGCGCCATTCGGGGACACCGGCAAGTACTATCTGCATCTGTTTGATGTCACGCAAGCGGATCTGAACTGGCGCAACCCGAAAGTGCGCGAGGAACTGCAGAAAGTCGTCAATTTTTGGTTGGAAAAGGGCATCAAGGGCTTCCGCTTCGATGTATTGAACCTTATCGGCAAGGATGTCGCGTTGGTCGACAGTGAAGGAAGCAACGAAAAGAGCCTCTACACGGATCGTCCGATTGTCCATGATTACATCCATGAGCTGAACCAGGCATCTTTCGGTACGCTGGAGGATATCATCACGGTCGGCGAGATGTCATCGACCACTGTCGAAAACGGGATCCTTTATTCGAATCCGGACAGGAACGAATTGTCGATGATCTTCAGCTTCCACCATCTGAAGGTCGACTATAAGGACGGTGAAAAATGGACGGATCATCCCTTCGATTTCCTTGAACTGAAGCGGATTCTAAATGAGTGGCAGGCAGGCATGTCGGACGGGAACGGCTGGAACGCACTGTTCTGGAACAATCATGATCAGCCGCGCGCCAACAGCCGCTTCGGCGATCCGGAGCGTTATCCTTTCGAAACAGCCTCCATGCTGGCGCAAACGATCCATCTGCTGCGGGGCACGCCTTACATCTATCAGGGCGAGGAAATCGGCATGACGAATCCGGATTATGACGACATCAGCGTTTATCGGGATATCGAATCGCACAATGCCTACCGCGATCTGAAACTTGCCGGATTGACGCATCAGGAGGCCATGCGCATCATCAAGAAAAAATCCCGCGACAACAGCAGGACGCCGATGCAATGGGACGGCAGCCCGCATGCCGGCTTCACGACCGGCGAACCTTGGCTGCAGGTGGCGGCCAATTATCCGGAAGTGAACGTCGAAAAAGAGCTCGCTGAGGGCAGAATTTTCCGTTACTACCAGGAGCTGATCCGCATCCGCAAAGAGCACCCGGTCATTGCGGATGGTTCCTATAAGGGCATCCTCTTGGACGATCCCGAAGTGTTTGCCTACATCCGGGAGAACGAGGAGGAAAAAGTGTTGGTCCTGAACCATTTCTATGCCGGCGATTATACAATCAGCGTACCGGAAGAGTGGGTAAACAAGGCCAGCAGTGTGCTGGCCGGCAACTACGGGGAGAGACAGCTCACGCCGTCCTTCACACTGAAGCCTTACGAAACCATCGCTTTCAGGATAAGCAAATAAACAGCAACAAGGGCCGTCTCCTTAGGGGATGGCCCTTGTTTTGGGATGGGGTGTGCTCGTCGGAGGAGGGATGCAGCAGCTGACCTGACTTCCGGCGAAGCGCGCAGTCACCGGAACACGCCGATGTTCAGCGGCGCGAACTCCGAGGAAGCTGTTCTCACCGGAGCACAAGAATCAGAATGTTGGTTCTCCTCCGGCGGGGCCTCGGCTCGCCGGAGGAAGATGAAGATTCAGTCGAATGGAGCGCGAGCGGCTGACACAGATAGAAAAGCTGCTTGCCGACGAAAAAAGCTGCCCCAAAAAGGGACAGCTTGCATTTGTTTATTTCGGCAATCTTTTCCGGAACGGCGGCTTAGGACAGTGTCCGCTTTTCGCCGTCAAGATCGATGATTGGTTGGATGTCCTGCACATATTCAAGTGTTCCCATGTAGCTGCCGTCGTCATCCCTGACAGCGCGGTAGGTGACCAGGATGAATTTGCCCATCGCGCGGAACCACATCGATTCGCTTTCTTTCGCGCCTGATTTCAGGTCGGCGAGCAGTTTCGTGACGATCGGCAGGCTCTTCGGCGGGTGGCAGTTCAGCACATCGCGGCCGATTGCGCTGCTGGTGCGCTTGAAGAACTTTTCTTCACCGTTGTCATTGTAGTAGCGAACGATGTTGTCGGCGTCCACAAAAGTCAATTCCAAAGGGATGTTGTTCAGCATCTTTTCCAATTGGTGCGGCGTCAGATGCCCGGTTTGGAAATTTATGTAAGGATTTGCTTCAGTCGTCAGTGTTTCATGTGAAACATCCTCAGGAAGGGAACGTTCCGGCACCCATTTTGCTTCCGGTTTGACGATGCAGTAGCCGATTTCTTCGGACTCCTGGGCGATCTGCAGCCAGTGGTCCTCATTGAAGATGTCGGTGATCATCGGCAAGAGGATGTCTTCTTCCTTTGTGATCATTTCCGTCATTTCGTATTTCAGGTCGGAGAAGGCTTTCGGGATCGCATCGAAGTCCTCGTTCTGCAACAGGGTTTTGAAGTCCTTATACATGGCGCGGATATCGTCATCGACACCCCACATGACTTTCGGCGGAGCCGTGATGCCTTTGTTCTCCATGATCGGAAAGATGGCGTACTCTTTGCGGGCATAATGTTTATCGAATTCGCCTAGCAGCGCCAATTGTTTCTGGATTCCTGCCTTCAGGCTGGGTTCCCTTGTTTCGAGGTAAACGGCCAGTAATTTGCTGACCTTTTCCAGCGTGTTTTCGATGGCCAAATTTTCGAGTTTCATAACTTGGATCGGATGTCCGGCATGCTGCTGCTCCGCTGAAGTGGTGTAGACCGCTTCGATGGATCCGCCGAAGAGGGAGGCGTGCACGTTGCAGAGGCGCTGGATGTCTTCGGCGTCTATCCCTTTGCCCATCAAGCCTTGCTCCATAACGGAAATCTCGTAGGCGCTGACACCTGTGAAATGTTTCTTGAAGTCGGCTTGCACCTCGTCCCAGTCCTCTCCTCTATGCAAGCGCAGGATGAGACTCTGCAGAATGTCTTGGCGCTCCTGAAATTCCGGTGAACCCATCCGGGCAGTTCCACTGGCTGGAGCAGCGGGCTCTGCCGCTTCGCTTGGGGCAACCGTTGCCGGTGACGGCGCCAATTCTTTCACGCTGAACCCATTTTTCACCAGCATTTCGACGAATGCATCCTCCGGCACGTCGTTGCGTTTGAGCGCTTTTCCGATTGTCATGATCCGGCCGGCGGTGTTCAGCATTTTGTCGCTGCGCAATGGTTCAAAGCCCAGACTGATGATGACTTCCCTGATTTCAGGATACTGTTTCACCAGATTGTAGACCGTATCGTTCAAACTGATTTCCTTCATAAGTTTTCCACCTCTATTTGAAATTTGTGAAATGTTTCTTTTAGTTTCGTACTGGCTTCATTATACTTGAAAGGAGCTGCTCAGTGCCACAGCATTCGTGCGCTGCAGCGATAGTTAGGGCAATGCCTTAGAAAGCGGTTGTGATATAATGAAGACAACTAAGGCAGAAGGTGGGAAAAAACATGAGAAAGAAAGTTTCAAACCTGATGGTAGCGTTATTGGTGCCCCTATTAGCTTCTTGCAGTCTCTTTGGAGGATCCGATGCCTCTTCCGATTCTTCGGCTGTCAGCAGTGTGTCCTCTTCCGTGTCCAGTTCAGCAGACAGCGGATCGGCTTCTTCATCCTCTTCTGAACCTGCAGACGCAGCGACAATCGAGGCTTATTATCCGTTCAGCGCATCCGTCTTCACAAAATATTTGGGTGAGGGGAACGAATACGCTTCCTTCACGGTCTATCCGCAATATATCGAAGGCAACCGGATGCAGATTACTTCCAACAACGGCGGCACCCAGATCGTGACGGTATTGGAACTGGCTGACGGGGAAATCAGAGAAGTATTCACGCGTCCGGAAACCTACTTCAGGGAAAACATGCTTGAAAAAACAGCAAGCGGCGATGCCGCAAACCAGTTGGATATTTTGTTGAAGGAGCCTTTGGAAGTCGGGAACAGTTGGGTGAATCCGAGCGGAGTATCTTCCGAAATCACCAATCTGACGGCACAGGTCGAAACACCGATGGGCAATTTCGAAGCGCTTGAAGTGACGACAACGTATGAAACCTCGACTACCAAAGACTACTACGTAAAGGATATGGGCTTGGTGAAACGGGTGACGGATCTTGGGGATGACATGGTTGTCTCTTCCAGTCTGGAAGCCCGCAACGAGAATGTGCCGGAAACACAACAGTTGCGCGTCTTTTATCCGGACAGCGAGCTGATGGGATTGGATGCATCAAGTATTTCATTATCCTATGCGACCAATGACATTACCCGCACCATTCTGGCGGATGCGCTGAAGAACGTGCCGGATGCGCCGGGGGGAAGTCTGATCGGACCGAATGTCTCCATCAACAGCTTGTCCTTGAGTGACGATGGGCGTGTCTATGTGGACTTCTCGCAGGAATTCGTTTCTGAGATGAATGCCGGGACATCGGCGGAATCACTGATTTTGCAGGGTGTAGTCAATACAATCGGGGAATATTACGGAGTCCAGGAAGTCTACCTTACTGTGGCCGGAAACCCTTATGAATCAGGGCATATCCTGATGGCTGAGGGTGCCTATTTCACAGTTGATTATACGAATGTCAATGAGTGACCAGCCCTTGATTAAGCAAAAAAGATGAAGCCGGCTTGGCTTCATCTTTTTTCTATAGGCTGTGTTTTCTGCGGGCGAACTCGACGAAGCGGAAGCGGTCCAAACGATGGCGCGACTCTGTGTACTGAAACAGGCGTGTGTCCTCCAGATAGACTTCACTCTTTACGACGACGACATGCGTGTCATCCTTCAGGTTCATCAGCTTGTGATCTTCCCGTGTCGCCGGCTCCACGACGAATTCCTTTTTGGCATAAGCGATGTTCAGGCCCAGTTCATTCTCCAAGTAGGCATAGATGGAATTTTCGGCAGCTTCGGAAGGGATTTGCTCGATGATGTCATGGAAGAGATAGTCTTTATCCATGATGACGACTTCCCCAGCAATCTTGCGCAGCCGGATAAGTGAAATGACTTCGCGGCCGGGATCCACTTTCAGATCTTCGGCAAGGAAGTCCGGAATGGTCTCGAGCTTATTTTTGATGACGATCGTTTCATTCGGGATTTGTTGGGAATCCTGCAGCTCTTTGAAACTGATCAGACCGGAAACGGGGAAATTGAACCGTCTGATGTCCAGTACGATGGAACCTTTACCTTGCTTCTTCTGGATATAGCCACCTTCCAACAACAGCGCCAAAGCCTTTCTGATTGTTTCCCGTGAAACATGATAATGGTCCGAAAGGGTCTTTTCGCTGGGCAACAGAGATCCAGTCTCAAATTCTGCGTGTTCAATTTTTTTTCTCAGATCCATATAGATATCAAAGAATTTATTCATGATCATCGTTCCTCCTGTGAGCAGATGGTTTTGTTGGAAATAAAATAAATAAGTTGAAAAAATCATGGTTAATAATATTATTTCATTTTATTCTATAGGATAAAAAGAGAAATAAAAAGGAAATCAGTAATTTTTTAGTTTGGAAGGGTTTGTATATCGTTATTTTATCATGTTATTGCCATTTATGCTGAAAAAGAGTTGGTTTTTGAATAAAAAAATAGGTGTTTTTTAATGCAAAATGCGGGCATCAGTTCTCCGGATTGGAATCAAAATAGATTATTTCCGAACGAAAACGACGCTCGTTCCCAAAAACGTTTGGAATAATGAGGGATGATATGCTATATTAAAAGTGAAAAATTGATAATGGGGGAAAAATGGATGAATACGGTTGTTTCTGTCGTAATGGGTAGTACTTCTGACTGGGAAACTATGAAAGAAGCTTGCTTGATACTGGATGAATTCGGTATCGCTTATGAAAAGAAAGTCGTTTCGGCTCACCGGACACCGGATCTGATGTTCGCCTTTGCTGAACAAGCACGGGCTGCAGGAACGAAAGTCATCATTGCCGGCGCAGGCGGAGCGGCGCACCTTCCGGGTATGATCGCCGCGAAAACGACGCTTCCGGTCATCGGTGTTCCGGTCCAATCGCGCGCATTGAGCGGAATGGACTCTTTGTTGTCCATCGTCCAAATGCCAGGCGGCGTTCCGGTTGCGACGGTAGCCATCGGCAAAGCAGGGGCAATCAATGCCGGTCTGCTGGCCGTACAGATCCTTTCGATCGAAAATCAGGATTTGGCCGATCGATTGGAAAAGAGACGGGAAGAATTAAAACAAAAAGTTTTGGAAAGCAGTGAAGACCTTGTATAAAATACTGAAACCAAATGACGTGATCGGCATCATCGGCGGGGGACAATTAGGGCGCATGCTGGCACAGTCCGCGAAGAGGATGGGATTCACCGTCGGAATTTTGGATCCGGGCGAAAATTGCCCGGCAGCTCAAGTAGCGGATTGGCACATCCAAGCGGCATACGCTGATGCGGTGGCGCTGCGCGAATTGGCCGAAAAATCCGATGTCGTGACATTCGAATTTGAGAACATCGATGCGGCAGCCCTGCAGGAAGTGGAAACACTGTCCAGCATTCCGCAAGGCAGCGAAATTTTGACGATTACGCAGGACCGCATCAAGGAGAAGGAATTCCTTCAATCCGCTGGGGTATCGATAGCGCAATTCGCGGTAGTTGAAAATGCGGAACAACTGGATGCGGCCATCGGCAAGATCGGCTATCCGAGTGTTTTAAAAACGACCCGTTTCGGGTATGATGGTAAGGGACAGGTTGTCCTGAAAACGGAAGCGGACAAAGAGGAAGCCATGAAGTTGGCGGCGGACAGCATTTGCGTTTTGGAGGCGTGGGTTCCTTTCACCAAAGAACTTTCGGTCATGATCGTACGCAATCAAAAAGGCGAAGCTACGGTATTCCCGGTTTCCGAAAATATCCACATCAATAATATTCTGCACGAATCGATCGTGCCGGCCCGCGTCACAGCTGCGGTAGCCGAAAAAGCAAACAAAGCGGCCCACCAGATTGCCGATGCGCTTCAGTTGGTTGGTACGCTGGGCATCGAAATGTTCCTGGCTGCGGATGACGCGATCTTCATCAACGAGTTGGCGCCGCGTCCGCATAATTCGGGCCATTACACAATCGAAGCAATGAACGTTTCCCAATTTGATGCCCACATCCAAGCAGTCGCCGGATTGCCGATGCCGACAGCGCGGCAATTGTCGCCTGCCATCATGGTCAACATCCTGGGACAGCATATGGAAGGCACAATCGCATTGCGGGAAGAAAAAGCGGATTGGTTTTTCCATTACTACGGCAAAGCGGAATCACGCACAGACAGAAAAATGGGACATATCACCATTTTGACGGATGATCAAGAAGCAACCTTAAAAGAAATAGACAACACCCGAATCTGGAACGGAGGAACAATTTAAAATGATTACACGTTATACACGCCCTGAGATGGCCGAGGTTTGGTCCGAGTACAATCGTTACAAATGCTGGCTGGAGGTCGAGATCCTGGCTGATGAAGCTTGGGCTGCCTTAGGCGAAATCCCTGCAGAAGACGTGGCTAAAATCCGCGCGAATGCAACTTTTGACATCGACCGTATCCTTGAAATCGAAAAAGAGACCAGACATGACGTAGTGGCGTTCACACGCGCCGTTTCCGAATCCCTGGGAGAAGAAAGAAAATGGGTCCACTATGGCCTGACGAGTACCGATGTGGTCGATACTGCCTACGGTTACCAGTTGAAGCAAGCCAATGATATCCTGCGCAAGGATCTGCAGAACATGCTGGAAATCATCGGCAACAAAGCGAAAGAACACAAAAAGACTGTCTGCATGGGCCGTACGCACGGTGTACATGCGGAACCTACGACATTCGGATTGAAACTGGCTACCATGTATTCGGAAATGAAACGCAACATCGAGCGTTTTGAACATGCAGCTAAAGGCGTTGAAGCAGGGAAAATCAGTGGGGCTGTTGGAACTTTCGCGAACATCCCGCCATTCGTGGAGGAGTACGTCTGCGAAAAATTAGGCACAAGACCGCAAGAAATTTCGACGCAGGTGCTGCCGCGCGATCTGCATGCCGAGTACATGGCAACGATCGCTTTGATTGCGACAAGCATCGAGCGCTTCGCAACAGAAATCCGCGGATTGCAGAAATCGGAAACCCGTGAAGTGGAAGAATTCTTCGCGAAAGGGCAAAAAGGTTCTTCCGCTATGCCGCACAAACGCAACCCGATCGGTTCTGAAAATATGGTAGGTCTTGCCCGCGTCATCCGTGGCTACATGGTCACTGCATACGAGAATGTAGGCTTATGGCATGAACGCGATATTTCCCATTCTTCAGCGGAACGCATCATCCTTCCGGACGCAACGACATTGTTGAACTATCAGTTGAATCGTTTTGCGAACATCATCAAGAACTTGACCGTGTTCCCTGAGAATATGCTCCGCAACATGAATGCGACTTTCGGATTGATCTACAGCCAACGCGTGCTGTTGAAATTGATCGATAAAGGCATGAGCCGTGAAGAAGCTTATGACTTGGTACAGCCGAAGACTGCCCTTTCATGGGATAATCAGACCGATTTCCGCCCATTGGTGGAAGCGGACGAAGCCATTATGGCAAAATTAACGAAAGAAGACATCGCTGATGCCTTCAACTATAACTATCACTTGAGTCATGTCGACGAAGTATTCGAAAGACTTGGTTTAGGCGACTGATGGAAAGGCTGGGACTACGGTTCCGGCCTTTTTCTGTTCACTGGATGCCTTGAAATCATTGAAGAAAAACCGGGATTTATTTCAATTTTCATGAAAATTTCATTGACAAGCGGGTGGCAGATGATACAATATAAACGAATGAATCAGGTGTTTATACAAATTAATGTTCGGATTTAGAAAGGGACGGGGACGATGGAAAGAAAAGAATTGCTTTATACTGGGAAAGCTAAAAAGATGTACGCTACAGATCAGGAGAATGTCCTTTGGGCAGAATACCTAAATCAGGCTACCGCATTGAACGGCGTAAAGAAGGACACTATCGAGGGCAAAGGCAGACTCAACAACCAGATCACCGGCCGCATCTTCGAATATCTGGCTGAAAAGGGAATTGCGAGCCATTATATCCAAGAACTGTCAGAAACCGAACAATTAGTAAAAAGAGTCAATATGTTCCCATTGGAAGTGGTTGTCCGTAATGTATCAGCGGGAAGTTTCGCGAAACGTTTCGGCATGGAGGAAGGCGTCGACTTGCCTTTCCCTGTTTTGGAGTTCTACTACAAAGACGATGCGCTCAATGATCCTTTCATCAATGATGCCCATGTGCAGGTGCTGGGAGCAGCAACAGATGAAGAAGTTGCGGAAATCAAGAAGCAAGCGCTGAAGATCAATGCAGCCTTGATCGAGATGTTCAAGGCAATCGGCATCCGCCTGATTGATTTCAAAATCGAATTCGGCAAGACTGCTGAGGGTGAAATCATCCTGGCTGATGAAATTTCACCGGATACTTGCCGCCTTTGGGATATCGAAACGAACGAACACTTGGACAAAGACATCTATCGCCGCGACCTGGGGGATCTGATCCCGGTCTACGTGGAAGTGCTGGACCGCCTGAACAAAATGTAAGCCAACCGGAATAAAACCAACTAAAAAAACAAAAATAAAAAAACAAAAGCGAGGAATTTGGACATGTATAAAGTAACCGTGTATGTAACGTATAAAGACTCAGTATTGGATCCGCAAGGGGAAGCCGTGAAGGGTGCCGTCCACCGTATGGGCTACCCGACGATCGAAGATATCCGCATCGGAAAATATTTCGAAATTCAAGTCTCCAAAGATGAAGAGAACGTTGAACAAGTCATCGAAGAGATCTGCGACAAGTTGCTGGCGAACGTGGTTATGGAAACTTACCGTTATGAAATCCAGGAGGTTGAAGCTTAATGAAATTCGCTGTCATCGTTTTTCCTGGATCTAACTGTGATTTAGATATGTATGCAGCCATTAAAGATATTCTTGGAGAAGATGCAGAGTATGTGCAACATTATGAAACAAGTCTTGAAGGTTTCGATGCTGTCCTATTGCCCGGCGGATTCACATATGGCGATTACTTGCGTACAGGTGCGATTGCCCGCTTTGCGAACATCATGAGCGAAGTTGTCCGTTTCGCTGAAGAAGGCAAACCTGTATTCGGCACTTGTAATGGATTCCAGATTTTGGCTGAAGCCGGCTTATTGCCTGGTGCTTTGCGCCGCAATGATACTTTGAAGTTCGTCTGCAAACCGCAGGATCTCAAAGTCGTGAATGCCGATACGCAATTCACTTCCCTCTATAAAGAAGGCGAAATCATCTCTGTTCCGATCGCGCATGGTGAAGGAAACTATTTCTGCGATGCAGAGACTTTGGCTGACCTGAAAGCCAACAATCAAATCGTATTCACTTATGCAAACGGCAATCCGAACGGCAGCATCGAAGACATCGCCGGCATCATCAACAAAAAAGGCAATGTCCTCGGCATGATGCCTCACCCGGAGCGTGCTGTCGAAGCTTTATTGGGATCAGCTGACGGTCTGCGCCTGTTCCAATCCATGGTTGAAAATTATAAGAAGGAGCTGAACAAATAATGGCATTTTTAGAACCAACGCCAGAACAAGTAAAAGAGTCCAAAATTTATCGTGAATGGGGTCTGACAGACGAAGAGTACGGCACAATCTGCGATAAAATTTTGCATCGTTTGCCGAACTATACTGAAACTGGCCTGTTTGCCGTTATGTGGAGCGAACACTGTTCTTATAAAAACTCAAAACCAGTCCTGAGAAAATTCCCTACTACCGGCCCGCAAGTGTTGCAAGGACCTGGTGAAGGCGCTGGTATCGTGGACATCGGCGACGGCCAGGCTGTCGTTTTCAAAGCGGAAAGCCACAACCACCCATCAGCTGTCGAGCCTTATGAAGGCGCAGCTACCGGTGTCGGCGGAATCATCCGTGACATCTTCAGCATGGGCGCACGCCCGATTGCGATCCTGGACTCTTTGCGTTTCGGCGAATTGGACAATGAGCGCACGAAACACATCTTCGAAGAAGTCGTTGCCGGCATCAGCGGTTACGGCAACTGTATCGGCATCCCGACTGTCGGCGGCGAAACGGTCTTCGACCCTTGCTACAGAGGCAATCCGTTAGTCAACGCAATGTGCGTCGGCTTGATCGATCAAAAAGATATGCAAAAAGGCCAAGCTGCCGGAGTCGGCAACTCAATCATGTACGTGGGTGCAAAAACCGGCCGCGATGGTATCCATGGCGCCACTTTCGCTTCCGAAGAATTCAAGGAAGAGGAAGAAGCACAACGTTCTGCTGTCCAAGTAGGCGATCCGTTCATGGAAAAATTATTGATGGAAGCTTGTTTGGAATGCATTTATGACTACTCCGACGCTTTGATCGGTATCCAGGACATGGGTGCTGCCGGTCTGGTCTCTTCCAGCTCGGAAATGGCTTCAAAAGCAGGCAGCGGCTTGCTGTTGAACCTTGATGACGTTCCGCAGCGCGAAACAGAAATGACACCTTACGAAATGATGCTTTCCGAATCGCAGGAGCGTATGCTGTTGTGCATCAAGAAGGGCGAAGAGCAACGCATCGTCGACCTGTTCAAAAAATATGAATTGGATGCAGTCGTGATCGGTGAAGTTACCGATGATGGCATGTACCGTCTATCCCATGCAGGCAAAGTGGTGGCTGAACTTCCGGTTGATGCTTTGGCTGAAGATGCACCGGTCTACTACAAACCGACTGCAGTTCCTGCCCGCATCGCTGCATTCGCAGCTATGGAAGACTACAAACCAGTCTTCACATCAGCACAGGATACATTAGTGGCTTTATTGCAACAAGCGACGTTGGCTTCCAAGAAGAGCGTCTATAACACATATGATTCCATGGTCCGCACCAGCACGGTCGTAGGACCAGGAAGCGATGCTGCAGTTGTCCGCGTCCGCGGCACCAAAAAAGCGATCGCAATGACAACGGACTGCAACGGCCGTTACCTGTATTTGAATCCGGAAATCGGCGGACAGATCGCTGTCGCTGAAGCTGCCCGCAATATCGTTGCCAGCGGCGGAAAACCATTGGCGATCACGGACTGCTTGAACTACGGAAATCCTGATAAGCCAGAAATTTTCTGGGAATTGAGCACTTCCGCGGACGGCATCTCCGAAGCTTGCCGTCAATTGGATACGCCTGTCATCTCAGGGAACGTGTCCCTTTACAATGAAACTGACGGCGTGGCCGTTTATCCGACACCGATGATCGGTATGGTCGGCTTGATCGAGGATCTTGCACACATCACTACGCAAGCTTTCAAAGCTGCAGGCGACCGCATTATTCTGATCGGCGAAACCAAAGCTGATTTCAACGGTTCCGAACTGCAAAAAATGGAATTGGGCAAAATCGAAGGCAAACTGATGGACTTTGACTTGGCTGTCGAAAAAGAAAACCAAGCGAATGTCCTGAAAGCAATCAAAGCCGGCTTGATTGAAAGCGCGCATGACCTGTCTGAAGGCGGTTTGGCTGTCGGCTTGATGGAGAGCGTCTTTGACACTGGCTTAGGCTTCGACGTAACGGTTGACATGGATAAAACATTGTTGTTCAGCGAAACGCAATCACGCTTCATCCTGACCGTGAAACCTGAAAATGTTGACGCTGTGGAAGCGATCTTCGGATCAGCAGCTGCACAAATCGGTACCGTAACAGAAGATGCAACAGCGAAAATCGCTGCCGCGAACGAAACAATCACTTTGGACGTGAAAGAAGTACAAACGAAATGGGAGGAGGCTATTCCATGCTTGCTGAAACAAAAAGCTTAAACGAAGAATGTGGCGTATTCGGCATTTGGGGAGACGACAATGCCAGCCAGTTGACTTACTTCGGTTTGCACAGCTTGCAGCACCGCGGACAAGAGGGTGCAGGGATAGTTTCATGTGATGAAGGAAAACTGTTGGTTCACCGCAATCTGGGTCTGATCAGCGAAGTCTTCAAGGACGGAAATGATCTGCAAAGACTGACCGGTAACCGTGCCATCGGCCATGTGCGTTACTCTACTTCCGGCCAGAACAGCATCGAGAATGTGCAGCCGTTTTTGTACCATTTCTATGATATGGATATCGCCATTTGCCACAACGGCAACTTGGTGAACGCCAAAACATTGCGCCGCAATCTTGAGGAAAATGGCGCCATCTTCCATTCGACTTCGGATACGGAAGTTCTGATGCATCTGATCAGACGCAGCCAGAAAGACAGCTTGATCGAAAAGATCAAAGAGAGCTTGAATCAGGTCAAAGGCGGCTTCACCTATATCCTTTTGACTGAAGAAAAAATGTTCGGTGCTGTCGATCCGAATTCATTCCGTCCGCTTGTCATCGGCCAATTGCCGAATGGCGCGTATGTGATGGCCAGCGAAACGTGTGCCATCGATACGATCGGCGCTGACTTTGTCCGCAACGTCAACGCCGGCGAACTGGCGATCATTGACGACAACGGCTTGACGATCGAAAAATATACCGACGATACAACCATTTCCATCGCTGCGATGGAGTATATCTACTTCGCGCGTCCGGATTCCAATATTGCCGGCGTGAACGTGCATACAGCGCGCAAACGCATGGGAACACGTTTGGCCATCGAAGCACCTGCAGTGACTGCCGATATCGTCATCGGTGTGCCCAATTCTTCCTTGTCCGCGGCGAGCGGCTTCGCGGAAGAGAGCGGAACGCCTTACGAAATGGGACTGATCAAGAACCAATATGTCGGACGTACATTCATCCAACCGACGCAAGAACTGCGCGAATTGGGCGTAAAAATGAAGTTGTCCGCCGTCAAAGGGGTTGTCCAAGGCAAGAGCGTCGTCATGGTGGATGATTCGATCGTGCGCGGGACGACCAGCAAACGCATCGTGACTTTATTGAAAGAAGCGGGAGCGAAAGAAGTGCATGTCCGCATCTCTTCCCCGCCTTTGATCTACCCGAGTTTTTACGGCATCGACATCAGCAAGTCAGCCGAACTGATCGCCGCCAAAATGACAGTCGATGAAATCTGCGCATATATCGGTGCGGACAGCCTGGCTTTCCTTAGCCAAGAGGGACTGATCGATTCAATCGGTTTGAAATTTGATATGCCGTATTCAGGCTTATGCATGGACAGCTTCAACGGGGACTACCCGACTGGGCTTTATGACTATGAAGCGGATTACGTGAACAATATGACAGCTATCCAAAAAGAGAATCTAAAGGGAGGACAAGTTTGATGGAAAACGCATATGCAAAAGCGGGTGTGGATGTCACAGCCGGTTATGAAACAGTAAGCCGCATCAAGAAACACATCGACCGCACGAAACGTCCAGGCGTTTTTGGCGAAGTCGGCGGATTCGGCGGGAACTTTGACCTTTCAGAATTGAACTATAAAAAACCTGTGCTTGTATCGGGTACGGACGGTGTCGGTACGAAGCTGATGCTGGCCATCGAAGCCGGAAAATTCGATACGATCGGGATCGATTGTGTCGCAATGTGCGTCAACGATGTCGTAGCGCAAGGCGCAGAACCTCTTTATTTCTTGGATTATGTAGCTGTCGGAAAAAACCGTCCGGAAAAACTGGAGCAGATCGTTGCTGGCGTAGCTGAAGGCTGCGTCCAGGCCGGTGCTGCCCTGATCGGCGGAGAAACAGCTGAAATGCCTGATATGTACGATCCGGAAGATTTCGATCTGGCTGGATTTACGGTAGGGATTGCGGAAAAAGATGCTTTGTTGACACCTGCTTTGATCAAAGAAGGGGATGTCTTGGTTGGATTGCCTTCATCAGGCATCCATTCGAACGGCTACTCCTTGGTGCGCAAAATCTTCTTCAAGGACAATGACTACAAATTGGCCGATAAAGTGGAAGGAATCGAAGACCAAGAATTGGGCGACGTTTTATTGACGCCTACAAGAATCTACGTGAACGCCTTATTGCCGTTGATCAAAAAACAGCTGTTGCATGGCGTTGCCCACATCACAGGCGGCGGCTTCGTCGAAAACGTGCCGCGCATGCTTCCTGAGAACGTCCAAGCGGAAATCCAGTTAGGTAGCTGGCCTGTTTTGCCGATCTTCCAAGTGATGGAAAAAATCGGCAACATTCCGGCTCTTGAAATGTACGAAATCTTCAACATGGGCATCGGCATGGTGTTGGCGGTCGCTCCCGAAAACTTGACGGAAGTGCTGGGCGTTCTGACTGAGAACGATGAAAAAGCCTATGTGATCGGATCCGTGGCTGCAAAAACATCAGAAAAAGAGGTTATCCTGAAAGAGGCTCAAGCATGAGGATAGCTGTCTTTGCTTCAGGAAACGGCTCGAATTTTCAAGCCATCGCCGAAGCCATCGCGTCAGGCGAAGTGGATGCGACGATCGCTTTCCTGTTCTGCGACAAGCCGAAAGCTTATGCGATCGAGCGCGCCAAACAATACAATATCCCGGTGATCTCCTTTACGCCGAAAGGCTTCGAGGATCGGATCGCTTACGAAAATGAAATTTTGAAGCATCTGGCTGAAGAAAAGGTCGACTTGGTGGTACTGGCCGGCTATATGCGGATCGTCGGACCGACTTTATTGACGGCCTATGCTGACCGCATCGTCAACATCCACCCGTCCTTGCTTCCGGCTTTCCCGGGTCGGCATGGCATCCAGGACGCCTTCGAAGCAGGTGTTCCGGAAACCGGCGTCACCGTCCATTTCGTCGATGAAGGGGTCGACACCGGACCGATCATCGCGCAAGAAAAAGTGGCGATCCTTCCGGAGGATACGCTGGAGACTTTGGAGACCCGGATCCATCAAGTGGAGCACCGGATTTTCCCGCAAGTGATCCAGCAATTGGCTCAAAAGAATAAAGGCTAACAAAATGGATGAGGACTCCGCGCTTGCGGAAGTCCTTCCTTTTGTTAAAACCGCATGAATCCATCATAAATTTAAGGAGTGACACACAGTGACAAGAGCATTGATCAGTGTTTCAGATAAAACAGGCGTAGTAGCATTTGCGCAGGCATTAGCAGCAAAAGGAATCGAAATCATCTCAACTGGCGGAACGAAGAAGGCTTTGGAAGATGCAGGCGTACCGACTATTTCCGTAGAGGATGTAACCGGCTTTCCTGAAATGATGGATGGCCGCGTAAAAACTTTGCACCCACTGATCCATGGCGGACTTTTGGGCAGACGTGATCTTGCGGACCATATGCAAGCCATGAAAGAGCACAATATTGCACCGATTGATTTCGTTGTCGTCAACCTGTACCCATTCAAAGAAACCATCAGCAAAAACGATGTGACTTTGGCTGATGCCATCGAAAACATCGACATCGGCGGACCGAGCATGCTCCGCAGTGCGGCCAAGAACTACGCAAGCGTGACGGTTTTGACCGATCCGATCGACTATGCAAAAGTCCTTGCCGAATTGGAAGCTGCTGGCGAAACGACTTTCGAGACGCGCCAAGCTTTGGCTGCAAAAGTGTTCCGTCATACAGCGAGCTATGATGCTTTGATTGCGCAATATTTGACCAATGTGGTCGGCGAAACCGAACCTGAAAAATTGACATTGACTTATGATCTGAAACAGAGCCTGCGCTACGGAGAAAACGGCCACCAAACCGCGACATTCTACCAAGAACCGCTGGCTGTGCCATTCTCGATCGCGAGCGCGGTCCAATTGCACGGAAAAGAATTATCCTACAACAATATCAAAGATGCTGATGCGGCCATCCGCATCGCCCGTGAATTCGATGAACCGGCTGTGGTTGCCGTCAAGCACATGAATCCATGCGGCGTCGGTATCGCAGACGACATCGATGCAGCCTTCGATCGTTGCTATGCAGCTGACCCTGTCTCCATCTTCGGCGGCATTGTGGTTGCGAACCGTCCTTTGGATGTGGCGACTGCCGAAAAACTGAACAGCATGTTCCTGGAAATCGTTCTGGCGCCAAGCTATACGGAAGAGGCTTTAGCTGTCCTGACGAAGAAAAAGAACATCCGCATCATGACTTTGGACTTCGCTGCCGCAAAAGCAGGCGGAAAAGAATTTGTCTCCGTATTGGGCGGCATGCTGGAACAGACGCAGGACATCAACACTGATGATGTGCCAGCCAATTGGGAAGTCATGACCGAGCGTCAACCGACTGAAGACGAAATGAAAGCAATGGATTTCGCCTGGAAAGTCGTCAAGCACGTGAAGAGCAACGCCATCGTATTGGCAAACAGCAAACAGACAGTCGGCATCGGCGCAGGCCAGATGAACCGTGTCGGATCCGTAAAAATCGCCATCGAGCAAGCTGAAGCGGCCAACGCCATCGAAGGCGCTGTATTGGCGAGTGATGCTTTCTTCCCGATGAACGACAGCGTGGAATATGCTGCTAAACACGGCATCAAAGCGATCGTTCAACCAGGCGGCAGCATCAAGGACCAAGATTCAATCGAAATGGCGAACAAATACGGCATCACGATGCTGAAAACAAGCGTAAGACACTTCAGACACTAAAAACAAGATGAGATGAATCCTACGCTCAGAGTTTGAGCACTAACGAGGTTCAGGACCAAACAGCCTGCTTTTGGCTGGGTGGGCCTGAACAGCGTTAGGCGGAGAACTCTAGGATTCAGAACTCGTTTAAAAAGCACCAGTTCAGTAATATCAAGCTTCATATAAAAGGTTGGAGGATCTAACAGATGAAACTTCTTGTAATCGGCAGTGGCGGACGCGAGCATGCCATCGCCAAAAAATTAACTCAAAGCCCATTGGTGGAGACTGTTTACTGCGCCAAAGGGAACCCAGGGATGGCCCAAGACGGCATCACGTTAGTCGACATTGCGGAAAACGACCACCAAGGATTGATCCAATTCGTCAAAGACAACGGCATTGCTTGGACTTTCGTCGGACCGGAAATCCCTTTGTTTGAAGGGGTTACGGATGCATTTGAAGCGGCTGGCCTGAAAGTATTCGGACCTAGCAAAAAAGCGGCCGACTTGGAATGCTCCAAGCAATTCGCAAAAGACCTGATGAAAAAATACGGCATCCCGACTGCAGCCTACGAGACATTCGAAGACTATGAAGCAGCGGTTGCTTATGTGGAAGCCAATGGTGTTCCGATCGTCATCAAGGCGGACGGTCTGGCAGCCGGAAAAGGCGTCGTTGTTGCGATGACGATGACTGAAGCTCTGGATGCACTGAACGACATGCTTCTGCAGGGTAAATATGCAGCCGGCAAGCCGAAAGTCGTCATCGAAGAGTACCTTGAAGGGGAAGAATTCTCGCTGTTCGCGCTGGCAAACGGTGCGAAGTACTACTATTCAGGCGTTGCACAAGACCACAAGCGGGCTTACGACGGCGACAAAGGCCCTAATACGGGCGGCATGGGCGCTTATTCGCCTGTACCGCAAGTATCCGAAGCTATGATTCAAGAAGTGCTGGATACGGTCGTAAAACCGACTGTAGAGGCGATGGTTGCTGAAGGCATCCCGTTCAAGGGAGTTGTCTATGCCGGCCTGATGATCACCGCCAAAGGGTTGCGCGTCATCGAATTCAATGCCCGTTTCGGAGATCCGGAAACACAGGTGATCATGAATCAGATGGCCTCCGATTTGGCGCAAGTCATCGATGATATCCTGAACGGAAAAGATCCGGTTATCGAAATGTACACCGATCGTTACACTTTGGGTGTCGTTGTTGCCGCTGAAGGCTATCCGGAAGCGCCGATGAAAGATATCCCGTTGCCTGATCTGGATACGGAAAATGCGGATTGCATCGTCTATGCCGCAGGCGTGAAGGCTGGCGAACAAGGACTATTATCAAACGGCGGACGCATCCTGTTGGTCGCTGGCCAAGGCGAAACGCTCCAAGCTGCGCAAGACAAAGCCTACCGTTACCTGAATGCAAATCCGATTGCGCACACGTTCTATCGTTCCGATATCGGAGCAAAAGCGATCCGTTTTACCGAAAAATAGCAAATGAGGGGGGACTTCGGGCCTCCCTCTTTGTATTTCTGTCCGGAAAAGTTATACTGAATCTGACAGAACTATCCATTTGAGGAGTGATCGATATGGTGAAAACATTGATTCACAGCGGAAAAGTCGGATTGGAAGGTTTGAAATGGGAAGACCGCGCGGAACAGCCGGCAGGACCTTCTGAGATAAAAATAAAGGTCAAGGCAGCCGGATTGAATCATCGCGACCTTTTTGCCTTGAGCCAAGCGCATGAGAAGCATCCGGTTGTTATCGGATCAGATGCTGCCGGCATCGTTGCGGCTGTCGGAGCAGAAGTGACACGTTTCAAAATCGGTGATGAAGTGATGCTTTATCCCGGCAATGGCTGGCGCGAGAACAGCGACACAGCTCCGGAAACTTTCACGATCCTCGGTAGTTCGGAGCAGGGGGCCATGGTGGAAGAAATCGTTGTTTCCGAAGCGAATGCTGTCCATAAACCGGCCCATCTGTCTTGGGAAGAAGCAGGCGTCCTCTCCCTGTCCGCGTTGACGGCTTACCGCGCCCTATTCACAAAAGGTGGAGTGGCAGAAGGCATGAAAGTCCTGATACCAGGCATCGGCGGCGGAGTGGCCACCTACCTCCTGCAATTCGCCAAGGCCGCTGGAGCGACGGTATATGTCACATCGCGCTCGAAAGAAAAATTGGCGAAGGCGCTGCAGTACGGAGCCGACAAAGGCTTGCTGCACGATGAGGATTGGGTGGAAGCGATGGGCGGCGGAAAAGTGGATGTCGTAATCGAATCGGTCGGAGCAGCCACTTTCGACAAATCGCTGGATGCGGTCCGTAGGGGCGGCACCATCGTGACTTTCGGCTCATCGACGGGTGATCTGGTCACCTTCGATCTGCGGAAATTCTTTTACGGGCAGTACACGCTGAAAGGTTCGACGATGGGCAGTTTTGAAGAATATGAAGAGATGATCCGTTTTGTTGAGGAACATGATCTCCATCCAGTGGTGGATGCCGTTTATCCGGCAGAGGAGTTCAGGGAGGCTTTCCAGCGGCTGGAAAGTGCCGAGCAGACAGGGAAAATTGCCCTGCAGATCGGCTGAGCTGCAAGGTCATTATGCTTCAGGTAGCCCGGGGGTTGTTGAGTACGGCCTACCTGATGATGAAATAAAATAGTCATTGATTAAATACTTGCATTGCGCTGGCATTGCTTGTATAATCGGCTAGAAATCTATTTATAGTAAGCTGAAAAGAATATCCAAAGTGAACTGCAGTCAAAGTGCTTTTCCTCCCGCTTGAACGAAGGGGAGGAGTGGGCGCTTTTTTTGTACGTTGAAACCACCAAGAAAGGACGACAATGAATGATTACAAATGAATTTGATACTATCGCCGCCATTTCGACGCCGCCTGGAGAAGGGGCCATCGGAATCGTACGTTTGAGCGGAGATCAAGCAATCCAGATAGCCGATACATTATACCGAGCCGGGACGAAGCACTTGGCCGATGTCGCCACACACACCATCAATTACGGTCACCTATATGATCCGCGCACAGGCGACATGATCGACGAAGTCATGGTGTCTGTCATGCATGGACCGAAGACGTTCACCCGCGAAGATGTCGTGGAAATCAACTGCCACGGCGGTGTCGTGAGCGTCAACCGGATTCTGCAGACGATTCTACAGAACGGCGCCCGCATGGCGGAGCCCGGGGAATTCACAAAGCGTGCCTTCCTGAACGGCCGGATCGATTTGTCGCAGGCCGAAGCAGTCATGGACTTGATCCGTGCCAAAACCGATCGTGCGATGAACGTGGCTTTGCATCAGTTGGACGGCAAATTATCAGGCATGATCCGGGATATCCGTCAGATCATCCTGAACACATTGGCTGAGGTGGAAGTGAACATCGACTACCCGGAATACGATGATGTCGAGGAAGTGACGACGAAGCTCTTGAAGGAACGCACGATTGAAGTGCGCGGACACATCCAGCATTTGTTGGATACCGCCAAGCAAGGAAAGATCCTCCGTGAAGGCCTTCAGACAGCCATCATCGGCCGCCCCAACGTAGGGAAATCCAGTTTGCTGAACCGCCTGTTGCGCGAAGAGAAAGCCATCGTGACGGACATCGCCGGCACAACCCGTGATACGATCGAGGAATACGTAAACGTCAGAGGCGTTCCATTGAAGCTGATCGACACTGCGGGCATCCGCGAAACGGATGACGTCGTGGAAAAAATCGGGGTCGAACGCAGCCGCAAAGCCTTGGCCGAAGCGGATCTGATTCTGCTGCTGATCAACCAGAACGAAGGGCTGACGGAAGAAGACAAACAGCTTTTGGAAGACACAAAGGACATGAACCGCATCATCCTGATGAACAAAATGGATCTGGAAGCGAAGATGACGACCGGTGAGCTGGAACCTTGGAGCGATCCTGAAAGAATCATCGAAACATCGATGCTGAGCGAAACCGGACTGGACCAATTGGAAAAACAGATCACGAAGATGTTCTTCTCAGGGGAAACCGGCGAGAAGGATGCGACCTATGTATCAAATGTCCGCCATATCGCGCTCTTGAACGATGCGATGGATTCGCTGGATGAAGTGCTGAGCGGCATCGAATCAGGCATGCCGATCGACCTTGTCCAGATCGATTTCACCCGTTGCTGGGACCTGCTCGGAGAAATCACCGGCGACAGCGTCCAAGACGAACTCCTCACCCAATTGTTTACACAGTTCTGTTTGGGGAAATAACAGGATGTGATGATTCGCGTTTAGATACCCGGACGTTGGAGCACCCAGCGAAGTGAACTTCTTTTGTTCACTTCGCTGGGTGGGAAACGGGAGCGGTATCTGCGAATCAGAACTCAACTAGAAATGATATGATGAATTGCGTAATGAATGTTAGGAACAAATAGATAGCACTAACGAAAGGAATGGAAAAATGAACAGATTTGAAGCTGGAAGTTTTGATGTGATTGTTGTGGGAGCCGGACATGCCGGATCAGAGGCGGCGCTTGCCGCAGCGCGTATGGGATGCAGCACGATGCTGGTTACCATCGATTTGAACATGGTTGCCTTTATGCCCTGCAACCCATCCATCGGCGGGCCTGCGAAAGGTGTCGTCGTAAGGGAAATCGATGCATTGGGCGGCGAAATGGGACGCAACATCGATAAGACGTATATCCAAATGCGCATGCTGAACACAGGGAAGGGACCTGCCGTCCAAGCGTTGCGCGCACAAGCGGATAAGGATGACTATGCCCATCATATGAAGCACACCATCGAAAAACAAGAGAACCTGCTGCTGAAGCAAGCCATCGTTGAGGAATTGATCGTGGAAGACGGTGAAGTCAAGGGCGTAGTGACGCATACAGGCGCCGTTTACCGCGCTGGGGCCGTCGTCATCACAGCCGGAACCTCTTCCCGAGGAAAAATCATCATCGGGGACTTGGTTTACTCTTCCGGACCGAACAACTCGCAGCCGTCCATCAAGTTATCCGAAAATCTGTTGGATCTGGGATTTGAATTGGCGCGCTTCAAGACCGGAACGCCGCCGCGGGTGATGGCTTCGACCATCGATTATTCCAAAACCGAGGAACAGCCCGGTGACGTCGAGCCGAACCATTTCAGCTTCCTTTCCAAAGATGAAGACTATCTGAAGGATCAATTATCCTGCTGGCTGACTTATACGAGTCCGGAAAGCCATGAGATCATCCGCGACAATCTCCACCGCGCGCCGATGTTCACCGGCATCGTCGAAGGGGTAGGTGCCCGCTATTGCCCGTCGATCGAAGACAAAATCGTCCGTTTCGACGACAAGCCGCGCCACCAGCTCTTCCTGGAGCCGGAAGGCCGCGAAAACGAAGAAGTCTATGTGCAAGGGTTGTCCACCTCGTTGCCGGAGGATGTACAGCTTGATCTGATCCGTTCCGTGCCGGGGATGGAAAATGCCCAAATGATGCGGACAGGCTATGCCATCGAATACGATGTCGTGAAACCGCACCAGCTGCGCCTTTCCTTGGAGACAAAACTGGTGAAGAATCTGTTCACTGCCGGTCAAACAAACGGCACATCCGGTTATGAAGAAGCTGCCGGACAAGGCATCATCGCCGGCATCAATGCCGCGTTGGCTGTGCAAGGAAAAGAACCTTTCATCCTGAAACGCAGCGATGGCTACATCGGCGTCATGATCGATGATCTGGTCACAAAAGGGACGATGGAGCCTTACCGCTTGCTGACTTCCCGCGCCGAGTACCGGCTGTTGCTTCGCCATGACAATGCTGACTTCCGCTTGACCGAGATGAGCCGCGAAATCGGTTTGGTGACGGAAGAACGCTATGAGACATTCCGGGAGAAAAAACAGGCTGTCGAAAAGGAAATCGCCCGCCTCGAAAGCACCCGCCTGAAACCGACTGAAGAGCTGCAGGCTTTCCTTGCGGAACAAAATTCAGCTCCGCTGAAGGACGGCATTCTGTTTGCTGATCTGCTGAAGCGTCCGGAACTGAAATATGAAGGTCTGATTGCTTTTGCACCGCTTGAAGAAGCCTTGCCGAAAGAGGTCATCAAGCAAGTGGAAGTGCAGATCAAATATGCTGGCTACATCAAAAAAGCTGCCGAAAAAGTGGATAAGCTGAAGAAGATGGAAGAAAAGCGCATCCCTGCGAACATCGATTACGATGCGATCAACGGAATAGCGAACGAAGCCAAACAGAACCTGAAGAAGATCCAACCGGAAACGATTGCCCAAGCAAGCCGGATCAGCGGCGTCAACCCAGCCGATATTTCCGTATTGATGGTCTACGTGACCCAAGGAAAAATCGCCAAAGTTTCAGAGTAAAATTAAAGAAGCAGAACGCCTATTAATATGGGCGTTCTGCTTCTTTTTTTGCTCTAATCTAAAAAAGGAGGGGCTAACCATGCTCTCTTTTCTGAATATATTTTGTAATGAATAGATAGTTGTAAAAAGCAAGAGTGATCAAAATGATTAACATGATAAAATATCCATATTTCACTCCTGAAAAAAATGCTGATCCCTGGGTAACAGTAGGTGCCAACAAAAGTGCTGCCAGAAAGATGAGTTCCAGTTCTAACAAAATCAGGATGTTCAGACCTTTAAATTTGAGTGAAAAAATATAGGTAAAGATAATTAAAAACATAACTATCAGCATCAGAAAATTATCCGAAAGGAAGCGAAAACCCGTTACAGGCAGAACCGTTAATGTTACTGGATCTGGAACCAGAATCCAAGGCATAAATAGAGTGCTTAACAAAAATAAATACATTACGGAAACTACATTATTTTTAAAAAAATTCATTTCCAATCAGCCCCTCACCTCTAAATTAGTTTACAAAGAAAGAACTTAAGAACCATACTTCCATCGTGCCTTTTTAGTATTATGTTATCCGTTACTTCTGATGACTTGTTTAGATTGTATCACAATTTTTTTATGTGAATTATAGATGATGATGTTAATTTGGTATATTTTTATGCAAAATACTCTCATAATGACATTTACAGGTTTCTTTTTTCCTCAATGAACTGTCAAAAAAGTGAAATTTCCGCATAAAAAATTATAGTATAATGGAGCTTGAGCTTTAGAGGCGCAAGCAGGAGCAAGTGTCTTTGGGAGCTGAATCTGTAAGGATAGGAGGCACTGCAGATGCGTTATCATCATGAAATCATCGAACCGGATCCGGAACTTCCCGTTTTCTATATTTTTCACAACGAGCGGAAGGATTCCGGTGTCCTTGCCCATTGGCACAAATCACTGGAAATCAGCTATACAATGTCCGGAAAAATCAGTGAATTCACGATCGGTGGTACCGTCCACGAAACGAACGCCGGCGACATCCTTGTCATCAATTCAAATGAAGTCCATTCCATCTGGGACGAGCATAATCAGACGAAAGCTTTGTCGCTCATTTTCCCGTATGCCTTCATCAAATCCGAGATACCCGATTACGACAACAAAAGCTTCCGTTTGACGAACCGGCTTGCCTATTCGGAGCTGCAAAGAGAGAAGTTGGGTGAGTTGCGCAGCTTGCTGGACCAGTACTTTGTCGTTATGGAAAGCGCCGGCGCCGTCAAAGCCAGACTTTTGCTGAAAGGGATGCTGTACCAGATCCTTTTCCTTCTGGATGCGCACTTTTCTGTCCCAAAAACGGATAAGAACAGTGGCATCTCCTCGTTGCCGCTGATTTCCGCCATAACGGAATACATCGATGAGAATCTGGAAAAAGATCTGGCGGTCAATAAATTGGCAGCGGCCTTCCAACTCTCCTATACGCATCTGTGCAGATTGTTCAAAAAGGAAACCGGCAGCACCATCCACAGCTATATTGTCGAACAACGCCTCAACAAAGCAGTGAAACTGCTGATGTTCACCGACAAAAATATCCGCTATATCGTGGACGCCTGCGGATTTCCGAATCAAAAATCCTTTTCGTCGGCCTTCAAAAACAAATATGGCATGACGCCGAAACGTTACCGTGATGAGAATAAGGCATAAACTGCCCATAATGATGACACAAATCGCCCCTTTTTCTGCCGGAAATTCCCTAAAATAACAAGTAGGGAAAGCGCTACCTGGTTTAGCTGTAAATAGAATGCAACCGTTTTACGGCAGGGTGGGGTATTGCCTGTTTGGATGGATAAAAGGGATATGGAGGGGTTAAGGAATGAGACGTAAGACATTCAGCACTATTTTTACATTAGGGATAACGGCAGGCTTGCTTGCCGGTTGCGGTTCCGGAGAATCGGCGGATCAACAGGATTCAGCCCAACAAGAAAGTGTGCAATCAGCCGCTGCCTACGATGGCATCGTCAAGACCAGCATCTATGTGAAAGGCTATGAAGGAGGACCGGGCGTACCGAAACTCATCATCGAGTTGGAGGATGCGGTCGACAGTGTCGATCCAAGCGGCTGGCAGGTCATGACGGCCGGGGCGGAACGCACGGTGACGGACGTCTACACATCCGATGAGAACGGGAACCCGCAGGAAAACTCAAACTTCATCGCGATCGATATGGAGACCGGTTTCAATGATGCGACGTTCAGCGTGATTGGATCCCCGTTCACTTACAATACGACGACATCGATGAATGAGTGGTCCCCAGTTTATGAAGTCGCAATCGCTGCGCCTTCGATCACAATCGAGGATGAGGACTACTCTTTGAGCATCACGGAGGATGCCGTGAACAACCGCATCTCACCGGATACCGATTTGTTTACCGCCAGAGGGACTTTCAGCGGCACCTACGTGAATCCGATGACGGATCAAGAAGAGGAATTAACGCTTTCGACAGCTGCCTATGAGCCGGAAGAACTTGCCGAAGGGGAAGTGAATCCGTTGGTTATTTGGCTGCACGGCCAAGGAGAAGGCGGGACCGATCCCGACATCGCCATCCTTGGGAATGAAGTGTCCGCATTGGCAAAAGAGGAAATCCAGTCGTATTTCCAAACCGATAACGTGACCGGTACGTACGTTCTGGCTGTCCAAACGCCTACCTATTGGATGGATGAAGGGGACGGAACGAACGGCAACGGCAGCGGCATCTCCCGATACACCGAAATCTTGATGGATACGATCAATGATTATGTCGCTGCGCATCCTGATGTCGATACCGACCGCATCTATCTGGGCGGTTGCTCGAACGGCGGCTACATGACCATGAATATGGTCATCCAATACCCTGACTATTTTGCAGCGGCTTATCCCGTCTGCGAGGCTTATGCTTATTATGAATATGAGCGCAACAGCGACGGCACGTACGTGAAAACGAATGACGAAGCTACCGGAACATCGAGTTTTGTGAAGACAGATCAAGTTTGGTTCACCGAGGAAAAAATCCAGGCGATCAAAGACCTGCCGATCTGGCTTGTCCAATCTGAGGATGATCCGGTTGTCGTGCCTATGAATTACATGCTGCCTACTTACCAGGCACTCGTCCAGGCAGGTGCCGAAAACACTTGGATGTCCTACTACGAAACAGTCGAAGGGACGGACAGCCCAGGCACTACTTACCTAGGCCACTTCTCCTGGGTCTACTTGTTCAATAACCAGGTGACTGGCGTCCAGGACAAAGAGGCAATCGCGGCCGCCACTGATGCTGAAACGTTCGGCGCAGAGCCGAGCAACACTACCGGAGGGGGCGCAGCGACAGCGACAGTCGGCGAAACCACTTATGCGAATATTTTCGAGTGGCTGAATGCGCAATCAAGATAAAAAAATCGGCAAAAATGATTCTTGAGTAAGGCTGCCGCTTATGTTAAGATAGTTACACAATTACATACGAAAAAAGGGAGCTTGTGTCAGCAGGCTGAGAGGAAGTAATCAACTTCGACCGATTACCTGATTTGGATAATGCCAACGTAGGGAAATAACATTGAATGATTCTATTCAGCGGGAAATGCCTATTCGGACATTTCCCGCTTTTTTTGTCGCAATACACAAACTTTCTGGAGGTAACCCATGTTCAAAACGCTATTCGAAAATGTCCAGCAGCAGACGCCGCTGGTCCACTGCATCACCAATTATGTCACCGTCAATGATGTCGCCAATGTCCTATTGGCAGCCGGAGGGTCCCCGATCATGGCGGATGCCCCCGAGGAAGTCGCGGATATCACAAGCATCTGCACCGCCCTGAACCTGAACATCGGGACCTTGAACAGCCGAGCCGTGGAGTCCATGCTACTGGCAGGGCGCCAAGCCAATGCGCTCTCCCATCCCGTCGTTCTGGACCCGGTCGGCGCCGGGGCCTCCCCTTTCAGGACCGAAACGACCCACAGACTGATGGAGGAAATTGCCTTCACCGTGATAAAAGGGAACATTTCGGAAATGAAGACGATCCATTCCGGAAGCGGCACGACAAAAGGCGTGGATGCCGATGTCAGCGATGCCGTAACCGAAGAGACACTAGAATCAACAATTGCTTTCGCCAAACAGTTGGCCGACAGGAATGATGCGGTCATCGCAATCACCGGCGCGATCGATATCGTTGCGGACCGGGACAAAGCCTACATCATCCGCAACGGACATCCGCAGATGGCGAAGGTGTCCGGAACCGGCTGCATGCTTTCGGGACTGATCGCCGCCTATTGCGGAGCCAACCAGGAGCAGCTGCTGGAGGCCACCGCGGCAGCGGTATGCCTGATGGGGGTCAGCGGCGAGTTGGCTTACGAAAGGATGATCCGCAATGCCACAGGGACGTCATCCTACCGCAGCTACATCATCGATGAAATCAGCAAGATGTCGGCCGAAATACTGGAAGGGAGCGCTAAAATTGAGAGTAGATAAGAATGATTTGCTGCTTTATGCGGTGACCGATCGCCAATGGCTGGGGAACGCATCCTTGGCTGAACAGCTTGAAGAAGCCATCCGGGCGGGCGTTACCGTCGTGCAATTGCGCGAGAAGGAATTGGATTTCGATGCCTTTGTCTCACTCGGCAAGGAACTGCAGGCCGTGGCCAAGCGCCACCGCGTTCCTTTCATCATCAATGATGCCGTCGATGTGGCCTTGGCGCTGGATGCGGATGGCGTTCATGTGGGCCAGAGCGATATGCAGGCGGGTGACGTCCGCAGCCGGATCGGCGAGGGGAAAATCCTGGGTGTTTCCGCCCATTCCGTCGAAGAGGCGCTGGCGGCGGAACGGAACGGGGCCGATTATCTGGGCGTAGGTGCCATCTACAGTACAGCGACGAAGCTGGATGTCAACACGCTGTCGATCGAAACGCTGCAGCAGATCTGCCGGGCGGTGAGCATACCCGTTGTGGGGATCGGAGGCATTGCTGAAGGGAACATCCCCAACCTGAAGGGCAGCGGCATCGACGGGGTTGCCGTGGTATCCGCCATCTTTGCGCAGCCTGACATCACCGCGGCCGTTAAGCGGCTGCGTCCGTTAGCCGAAGCGATGGTGCAACCATGAAACTGGAAGCAGCCATCTTCGATCTGGACGGGACGTTGCTGGATTCCATGCCGATCTGGCAAGGATTGGGAGAAAATTATTTGCTTCAGAAAAAGCTGCAGCCGGCTTCGGGTCTGCAGGATGCGTTGAAGACGATGAGCCTACAGCAAACCGCACAACATTTTCGAGCGGCCTACGGATTGCACGAAGATGAAGAGACAATCATTGGGGAAATTGAAACGCTGGTTGCGGATTTTTACCGTTATGAAGTCCCGCTTAAAGCCGGTGCAGCGGAATACCTGCAGACATTGCAGGAGCAGAATGTGAAAATGTGCATCGCCACCGCGACCGAAAGAAATTTGGCCGAGAGCGCCTTGGAGCGTTTGGGCATCCGGGAATATTTCAGCACTATCCTGACCAGCAGTGAAGTAAAGACAGGCAAAGACAATCCGCTCATTTTTCAGCGGGCGTTCGAATATCTCGGGGCTCCCCTCACGAAGACCGTCATCTTTGAGGATGCCCTGCACGCCATCGAAACGGCAACAGCAGCCGGTTTCCGGGTAGTCGGCGTCTATGATGAGACGGCGTCGCAGGATAAGGAGCGCATCGAAGCGTTGACGGAACAGTACATCTATTCATTTTCGGATTGGAAAGGATGAGCAAAAATATGAAAACAGTATTGACGATAGCCGGTTCGGACAGCAGCGGCGGAGCGGGGATCCAAGCGGACCTGAAGACGATGATGGCGCATAAAGTCTATGGGATGAGCGTGATCACGGCGCTGACGGCGCAGAACACGACAGGCGTGGCTGGAATCATGGAAGTGACGCCTGAATTTGTGGCGCAGCAGTTGGATTGCGTCTTTGAGGATATCCGGCCGGATGCGGTGAAGATCGGCATGGTGTCGAACGCCGCCATCATCAAAGTCATCGCGGAGAAGCTGGCAGAATACAAAGCAGAGAATATAGTCGTGGATCCGGTCATGGTGGCCACTAGCGGCAGCAGCCTGATGCAGGACGAGGCCAGCCAAGCTTTGCGGACGCTGTTGCTGCCGTTGGCTGATGTGATCACTCCCAATGTGCCGGAAGGAGAGGTGCTGAGCGGTGTCAAGATCGAGACGAAGGCGGATATGCTGGCTGCGGCGGAGCGCATCGCTTCAGCAGCGGGAACTAGCGTGCTCCTGAAGGGCGGCCATCTGAGGGACAGCGCCGACGATCTGCTCTTTATGGACGGAAAAGTCAGTTGGTTCGAGTCGGAACGGATCGAAAACCCGAATACGCATGGCACCGGCTGCACGCTTTCCTCAGCCATCGCAGCGAATCTGGCTTTAGGTCACGGAATGGAAGAGAGCATCCGCCAAGCCAAAGCCTACATCACCGGCGCGCTCCGCGACGGACTGGATCTGGGCAAGGGCAGCGGCCCGCTCAATCACGCTTATCGCATCAACTAAAAAAGAAAACAGGCGCGAGCGCGCTTGTTTTCTTTTTTATACTTTAGGTTTGCGGTTGTAGCCGCGTTCCCCGAAAGGTTGCTTGTCGTTCAGCCATTTTTCCTCCAGTTGTTCCAAGGCCTTCTTCTCGTTGAAGGAAGGGTCCTCGCTCTTTTCCAGCACTTCCAAAATCGTAATGGTGAAGGCGTCCTGCCCGAAGTGTTTCCAATCGGCTTGGAGTTCTTTATTGTTGTTCGCTCCCATGTTCAAAATATGTTTCATGCCGTTCAAGGTCTTCAGGTTCGGGGTTTTGCCTATGAATATCTTTTGGTTTTCCGTGTTCTGTACTTCGTAGATGCCGGCTTCAATCGGCACCTCTTCGAATTGGCGTCTCAGTTCTTTTCTCTGTGTCATTTCGTTTCCAACTTCCTTTCTGGATTCATTAAAAAGCATACGCAAATTTTGATATTCCGTCAATTGCCCCTGTCCCAAGATGGAGACCGCAACGGGCAAGAGTTGGATGGGTAAATTCAGTACGTTAACAAAGCGTTAATCCCTTAACGTTCGGGAATTGATGGTTGAAGATAGTGAAAAATAGCGAATTCTTTCCAAATTCTAAATAAAACCTCATTATTCTGTCGTTTTTGTTTGCTATAATTTTGATTATAGTGAACATTCGGATTTTTAGGTTTTTTTGCATAATAGCAGGGCATGCCTCTATTGTCCGCATCCGGTTCATATTTGCGATCGAAGGGAAGATGGAAGATGGGATTACTATTATTCGATTTTGACGGTACCTTGGCAGAAACATGCAAAATTAGCGAAATGGCTACAATGGATACATTTGAACATTTCGGCTATCCCGTTCCAACCCCTGAGCAACTGCGTGAGGATAGAGGGAAGCCCCATTTTGTGAAGTTTATTGGCTATCTGAAGCAATATGCACTCTCTCCGGTCGAGCTGGATAAGCTGATGGAAGTCTTTTGGGACAAATATGAAAAATATGAAAATATGCTGTTGGAACCATACGATCTGTCGCGGGAATCCTTAATGGAACTGAAAGGGAACGGACACCATCTGGGCGTGATTTCCAACAAGGCGACCAAAGCTTTGTTGCGCAGTCTTTCTGCAGTGGATCTGCTGGATCTGATGGAAGTGGTCATCGGATTGGATAACATGAACCAGCATAAACCCAATCCGGAAGGCATCTTCACCGCCTGGGAGAAAATCCCGATGGCGAAAGAAGAAACCGTCATGATCGGTGATACCATCTATGATATGCAGATGGGCAAAATGGCAGGCATAAAGACAGTCGGCATCACCTGGGGAGGAAGTTCTGCCCAAACCTTGCGCGCGGAACATCCCGATCGCATCGCCAACTCCTTCGTCGAACTGGAAATCATCATCGCAAGTTTGTTGGATGATTAAATAGATTGGAAAAAGCCGCTGTCCCCCGAAAATAAGGGACGGCGGCTTTTTGGCGATCAGAGGATTGTCTTCTTTTCATTTTGTTTTGCCTGTTTGATGAAGTCCTGCATTTCGGATGCCAAAGCAGTCTTCAAAGCGGTCAAGTCTTGTGTGAGCAAGTGTTTGCCGGACACGATGGGAACCCCATTGATGAAGACATCCGATACATTCCCGGCATGTGCGGAATAAACCAGAACAGCATATGGATCGAATATCGGGAACATATTCGCGGAGTCTGTTTCGACAAGGACGATATCGGCCTTTTTGTCTGCTTCCAGCGAGCCGATTTTGTCGGACAAGCCCAATACTTCGGCTCCTCCGAGTGTTGCCAAGCGGACAATATCCCGCGCCGGGAAAGCTGCGCGATCCTGCAGGTGGGTTTTATGGAAATTCGCGAACATGCGCATTTGGGTGAACAGATCCAATGTATTTCCGCTGCTTGGACCGTCCGTTCCCAGGCCGACCCGGATACCTGCCTCCAGCATGGCTTTCACAGGTGCGACACCTTTGGCAGATTTCGTATTCGCTCCGATGCAGTGCGCAACAGCCACGCCACTCCGCTTCAATAGAGCGATGTCTTCGGGTGTGACATGGATGCAGTGGGCGGCAATGAGACGCTCACTCAACACACCCAAGTCAGCCAGAAAGGCTACCGGCGTTTTTCCATACTCTTCCTGAAAGTGGCGTATTTCATAGTCCATTTCACTTAGATGCAAACTGATCGGAACACTGTATTTCTCCGATATGGCAGCCGCTTTTTGCAAGGCTTGCGGGCTGTTCGTGTTGGGGGCATGCGGCGCGATGGCAGGTGTGATCAACTCGTGATCGAGCCATTTCGGGATGAATGCTTCCGCGTAGCTCAAGCCGCCGTGCGGTTCGCTTGTGTCGCAAGTAGCGAAGTCGATGACCGTTTCCCCCAGGATGGCCCGCGCCTGCATTTCATCCGCTGCATGTGCCAGTTCATCTTCAAAATAATACATATCCATAAAGGTGGTCACGCCCGCCAACTGCATCTCGGCGATGGCGTATTTACCGCTATGGTAAGCCAAATCTTTGGTCATGCAGGCTTTTTCCAAAGGGAAAAGGAACCGACGCAACCGATCCGGAGTATCGTCGCCGAGGGAGCGGAAAGGAATCATACCGATATGGGTGTGGGTGTTAACCATGCCGGGCATGGCGATGGCATTTCTTCCGTCAATCATCCGATCATAGCCAGCATCCGGCTGCTGTTCAGCCGGTCCAACAGCAAGTATTCGGTCGTCTTCGAAAAGGATAAAGCCCTTTTCGAAGACGTCATAATCCGCGTTCATCGTCAGCACAGTGACGTTTGTGATCAGTGTTTTCATTTTTTCCTCGCAATCAACGGGATGGTTGCATGGGTATGCACATTCATCATGCCGTAGTCAGTAATTTTGATCGCCGGTGACACCGGTAAAGATAAGGTCGAGAAGCTCATGATTTCATTGCCGTTCCGGTATCCCAAGGAAACCATAGCGGAACGGACAGCATGAAGTTGATGGCCTAATGTCTGAACCGGGACATCGCTCAGAATGCCGCCAATCGGAAGCGGACAGGATCCGAGGATATTTCCGCCCTGAACAACTACGTAACCACCATGCAAGGAAAGGAGTTCTTGCTGGGCAATCAGCATAGATTCTGCATCGGTCCCCATCACCATCAGATTATGGTGATCGTGCGCCCAAGTCGTCGCAACAGCGCCTTTTTGTGACAACGCATTTTCGACCAATCCGAAGCCGATATTTCCGTTTTTTCCGTAGCGCTCCATCACAACGATAAGCGCCAGTCCGCTGTTTTCCCAGTCCAGATAACCGTCTTTCACTGCGATTTCACGCTGGACCGGTTCGGTGAAAGTACCGACTTGTTGGATCTGGATGACATTGCAGATGACTGAGGTATCCATGGTTGCAACCGGGATCCGCAGATCATCGGCAGTCAACTTGCGGCAGCGGACGGAGTCATAGAAGTGCGCCGGAAAAGTCGGCTTTTCGGCAGGATAAGCCATAGCCGCCCCTTTTGTATGCACAAGTTTTCCGTTTTTATAGACCGCATTGATCTCAAGTGTCGCCAAGTCATCCAACAGAATGAAATCCGCTTTGAAGCCGGCAACGATGGCGCCGCGGTCCTGGAAGCCCATCCGTCTGGCTGGTGTATAGGTCGTGCAGTAAATGGCTTGTTCGATCGGCATGCCGGCTGCGATGGCGGCCCGGACGTTGGCATCCAGATGGCCCTCCAGAAGGTCATCCGCCATGATGTCATCGGTGATGATCGCTGCATATTCATAGAGATCATACTTCTCCAGGACCGCCATGTTTTCGGGGAGGATGGATTTCTTCTGGAACTCCAGAAACATGCCGTTGCTGATTTTTTCATAGATCGATTCAGGGCTTTGGTGGGTGTGATCCGCTGTGATGCCAGCATACATGAACTTTGCCAAGTCTATTCCGGAAACGCGCGGAACATGACCTTCCAGCGGCATAAACGGTTTCTTTAGCTGCGTTTCCCTGAGAATCTGGCGGATCAAAGAGTCCGGTTCGCTGGTGATGCCTTTGAAATTCATGGCTTCCCCAAGGGCGATGACGCGCGGATTATCCAAGAGGCTGCTCACTTCTGCCACTCCGATGAACCCGCCTGTGGTCTCCAATTCGGGTGTGGTGGACGGGACAGATGACGGAATCGCGTAGTAGATGTCAAGGACGGTGTCTTCCGCTAGAAAAGCCTCCATGCCTTCCAATCCGAAAACATTGGTTATCTCATGCGCATCGGCAACAACGGTGGTGACACCATAGGACAGTGCTGCCCCCGAGAAAAGGGAAGGGGGGATCATGGAACTCTCGATGTGCATATGGATGTCGATCAATCCGGGAATCACATATTTCCCGGACGCATCCACCGTTTCTTTTGGTTGCAGCGACTGCAGGTCTTCAGCGCTGATATAATAGAATTTTTCACCCACGATGGCGATGTTTTTTCGTTCGAAAGTCTTCAGGAAACTGTTGAAGACGGACGCGTTTTCGATGATTAGGTCGATTTGCATAAGGGCCTCCTAAAATGGTCTTTTCACTATTATAGATTAAGGGATACAGGAAAAGCCACGGCTGCGCCGTGGCTTTTGGCTTTGCTTATTGATTCAGCGTTTTGTTCCATTCTGCGATCCAAGCTGCGTAGTTTTCGTTCACGAAGGTGAAGTCGATCGCTTTTGCGCGCTCGGCAACAGCGCCGTAGGTTTTGTTCATTGCTGTAGCTTCATCCAGAACGACTTCTTTGTTTGTCGGAGCTTCATTCAACGAAATAGCAGTCACTTCCTGCAGTTCCTTGCTCAATTTCCAGTTGATGTAAGCATAAGCCAATTCTTTGTTTTCGGAGTTCTTGTTGACGTTCAATGTGTTGAAGTTAGCGTACGTGCCTGATTCAGGGACGACGTATTGCACATCCGGATTTGAACCTGAAATGATCGGATAAGCGAAGTCACCAACGACTGCCGCCACAATTTCACCTGATTGGAACATGTTGGCCAAGTCAGAAGATTTTGTATAGGTTTTGACGATATTCGGTTTAAGTTCAGTCAAGGCCTCGAATGCAGCCGTACCATTGTCGGTTGTGATGTCTGTTCCTTTGAAGTCACTTGCGACATAGATCATGGCTGGCCCGAAAGTGGTTGTGATGTCTGGGATGGAGATTTTACCTGCTAAAGACGGATCCCAAAGGTCAGACCACTCATCGATTGTCATGCCTGCGGCCGCTTCATCATAGATGATGCCGATGCTGTTGACAGTGTAGGCAGGACCGGAGCCATCTTCAGTCAATTCTTTTGCGCTATCGATCAGATTTGCGATATTAGGCACTTTTGTTTCATCCAATGGCTCGAAAAGGTCCTCGGAAACGCCGGATGCTGCATTGGCTTGGGACAATTCAATCACGTCGATCGTGTTGTTCGGGTTATTTTGGAATTTCGTGAAGCGCTCGCTGCTGTTGCCGACTTCGGCAATGATGGTAATGCCGTTTTCTTCCTCAAATGGGGCGAAAACATCCGCGCGGATGACATCTTCCCCGATCGCGAAGGTCGAAACAGTCAATTCGCTGCTTGTTTCCGATCCGGCTTCAGCTGAACTGTCCGCTGTGCTGCCACTATTTCCGCAGGCTGCCAAAAGTGCTGTACTTGCTAAAGATAGGCTGATCCATTTCCAATTTTTCATCTGATAAAACCCCTTTTTCTCTATTTTTTTATTACACTAAAACAATTTTTGAGGGCGGCAAGTATAAATTCACCTTGTCGCCGGCTTGGTGCGCTGCTTCATTGGTTCCGTTCACCAGCAGTTTTCCTAGTGGCGTCTCCACTTCGTACTGGTAGCTCTTGCCAAGGAAAGTACGGACCAGAACAGTCCCGCCTATTGTATTGCCGGATTCCTCCGCAATGGTTTTAAGGATGATGTCATCCGGACGGATGGTGCCAGTGACTTCTTTGCAGTCAGTCGAGCGGGTTGTGCTGAACGGAGAGCCGTCCGCTGCGGTGAATGTCTGTGTCCCTGTTGCGGTAAGCGCGATAAAGTTTTCGAATCCAATGAAACGTGCGACAAATTCAGTGCTCGGATTGCTGTAGATTTCTTCGGGAGAAGCGAACTGTTCGATCACGCCTTTGTTCATGACAGCGACTTTGTCCGAAATGGAGAAGCACTCCTCTTGGTCATGTGTGACGAATACAGTCGTTATCCCCAGTTGACGCTGGATCCGCTTGATTTCGATGCGCATGGAGATGCGCAGTTTTGCATCGAGGTTGCTCAATGGTTCATCCAGCAACAGCAGCTTAGGTTCGATTACCAAGGCGCGTGCCAAGGCGACACGTTGGCGCTGTCCTCCGGATAATTGCTTAGGATAGCGTTCGGCAAACTCAGCCAAGCCTGTGACTTCCAGCATTGCCATAACTTTTTGATCGATTTGTTCTTTCTTTTCTTTCCGCAGTTTCAAGCCGAAGCCAACATTTTCTCTGATCGTCAAATGCGGAAAAAGTGCATAGGACTGGAACACCATCCCGAAATTCCGTTTATGCACCGGAACTTTCGTCAAGTTGGTCTCATCGACTGTAAAAGTGCCGTCGTTGGGTTCGATCAGCCCTGCAATGACACGCAGGGTAGTCGTTTTTCCGCAACCGGATGGCCCTAACAAGGAAACCAGTTCACCTTTTTCCATCGTGAGGTTCAAATCTTTCAGAATATCATTTTTCCCGTCATAACTGACGCGGATATCATTTAAATCAACAAAAGCCATTTATGCATGTTCCTCCTTCATAGTTTAAAAAAATCAGGTAATCGAGGACAATCCAAGCGTCTTCTCGATCAGATACATCAAGACGATGGTCGCCAGCATCAACATTACCGAAAGCGCCGAAACTGTGGGATCATAGTTGTATTCAACGTAACTCATCAAAGCTGTCGGCAATGTCGAAATCCCAGGACCTGACAAAAACTGAGAAACAGGAATATTATTGAAGGAATTGATGAACGCTAACATGAATGAAGCGAATATGCCTGATGTTATGTTCGGCAAAATTACTTTGAAAAAGGCACCTGCTTTCGTGCTGCCCAATGTCCAAGCCGCTTCTTCGATGGAGAAATCCAACTGTTCCAGACTGCCGCCTACGACGCGGATGATGTAGGGCAGACTGACCAGGAAGTGACCCAGCAAAAGGCCTTGGAAAACCGGCAACTGCAACGTGATGACAATGAACTGGAACAGCGAGTAGCCGACAACGACGCCGGGTATGATGGTCGGCGAAAGGAAGAAGCTCTTCAACCACTGACGACCCATAAAGTTGTTACGGGATAAAGCATAAGATGCGGGAACGCCAACCAGCAACGCCATAATAGTGGCAGAGAAGGAAATCTGCAGGCTTAACAGGAAGCTGTTCACAAAAGCGGCATTTTCGAAAACGTTCGCGTACCATTTGAAAGAAAAGCCTTCAATCGGGAATTGGATGGTCGGGTTTTCGCCGAAAGAAGTGACGACGATAATGAACAAAGGGATGAACAGGAATGCATAGACTAGCGAAACAAAGAATGTAAGACCCTTTTCTTTACGCATGTTGTTCTTCACCTCGCTTATCGATGACGGATGCGATCAGATTAAAGATTTTCATGACGATCAGGGTAGTCACGATCATGATCAATGCGATAACGCTAGCATTCGTCCAGTTGCCCAAGGTCATGGCATTTTGGTAGAGGAATGTCGATAGCATCATGTTTTTGTTTCCGCCCAACAGTTGCGGTGTTGTATAGGCGGTCAAGGTGCCTGTGAAGACGAGAATGCTGCCCACGATGATGCCTGGTACGCTCAACGGCAGGATCACCTTAAGGAAGGCGGTCAAACGATTGGCACCCAGAGTTTCTGCTGCCTCCATGATTTCAGTGTCGATATTTTCGATGATTCCAACCAAAGTGATCACCATCAGCGGCAAGAACAGATAGATAGATCCAATCGTGATCGCAAATTCGCTGTAAAGCAACGGAATTGGAGCATCAATGACTCCGGTTGCCATCAAGATGTTGTTGACGACTCCTTTTTGCCCTAGGATATTGATCCAGGCGAAACTGCGGACAACCGAATTGGTCAGAAGCGGAAACAAGACTAATGCCATCATCAGGCTACGGAATTTTTTGTCCGCCCGGGCGATATAGTAGGCCACAGGAACGCCGAACAGAGCGCAAAAGAAAGTGACGACCAATGAAATCCGTAATGTGCGCATGAAGATGCTGACATTATAAGAGTCCTGAAAAAAGCCGACGTAGGATGCGAAAGTCAGATTGCCATCAAAAAAAGTCGGCCAAATAATGGAGACCAACGGCAGCACGAGAAAGACAATCAGCAGGATGAATCCCGGTGCAGCAAGCAAGTACGGGATCGTTTTTGACGACATGCAGTAATTCCTCCCTCTTTAGTGAGCATTCTTTCTGTATTGTCCGGATTTGGAGTCCATAGAAAGGATGCTTGGAAAAATCCAGTCACTAACAAAAAATAATATAGTGCCGATTATATAGAATTGTCCGCTTTATTTCAAGGATAAAGCGAACAAATTAGAAAAAACTAATGTTAAAGTTCGTGTTTTGTCCAATTTGGTCATCGGGTGCGAAATTTTTAGCCATTCGGGATAATGTTCGATTCATTTCAAGCTGATGTGGTTTAATGCTAGTGCAAAGTTCGTGTTTATGAATGTTGAATCAACGTGCCGCAAAAGAGCGCTGGCTGAAGAAACTGCAAGAATCCCTTGTACAGACCGCTCTTTCAGGATAAAGTAGAGAGGTAGAAAAACAGACGAAGCCAATGATGAAAGGAAACATTATGAATCCAGAACAATTTGCCGAGGCCCTTGCCGAAAAAGGGATCCTTTTGAATGAAACGCAACTCGAACAATACGCAACTTATTTGCGCCTATTGCGTGAATGGAACGAAAAAATTAACCTGACGGCCATCACCGAGCCGAACGAAGTCTACCTGAAGCATTTCTATGACTCCATTTCATTGGGATTCCATATGGATTTCACTGAAGAACAAGTCACGCTTTGCGATGTCGGCGCCGGCGCCGGTTTTCCGAGCATCCCCCTCAAGATAGCCTTTCCGAAATTGCAGGTGACGATCGTGGACTCATTGAACAAACGGATCACCTTCCTGGAGACTTTGGTTTCCGAACTGGGATTGACTGGAGTTTCTTGCTTCCATGACCGTGCGGAAACTTTTGGACAGAACAAGAAATTCCGTGGCCAATTTGATGTGGTGACGGCGCGTGCAGTCGCAAGACTGAGCGTGCTGAGCGAACTGTGTCTGCCTTTGGTCAAAAAAGGCGGAACTTTCGTTGCGATGAAAGCTGCCAGCACGGAAGAGGAGATCCGCGATGCAGAGCGTGCCATCACTATCCTGGGCGGCAAACTCGAGGAGGATATCTTTTTTGAACTGCCGAATGATGCAGGCGAACGCCATATCGTAAAAATCAAGAAAACGAAAGAAACACCAAAGACCTACCCGAGAAAAGCGGGGACCCCAAACAAAAATCCTTTGTAATATGGGAAAGGAACGGCCCGACCGCCTGCTTCTTTGCAGTTTGGCCGGGTTGTTTTGGATTGGGACTGTGACCGTTAATTGATTTTCCCGGAGAGGTTTTATCTATCCTATATTTTTCTGAACTTTTTTGTTACAATAGTCTGGTAAAGTTATAGCCTTTTTTTTAAATAGACATACTGAGCGATAAATGATGATTCATTTTGAAGAAATGCGTAGGAGAAAAGGCGCAGGTATCGTTTTTTCTCTTTTTTTAGGCAAAAAAGTGGAACGGCGGTACAACAGCTTCAAGTGAACGACAGAAAGTGGAGGAGAATAGATGGCACGGATTATTGCAGTCGCAAATCAGAAAGGCGGCGTCGGAAAAACGACGACCACCGTCAATTTAGCAGCTTCTTTGGCCTACTTAGGCAAAAAAGTGTTATTGATAGATAGTGATGCCCAAGGGAACGCCACCAGCGGACTCGGCATTTCAAAAGCAGATGTTGAAAAAGATATATACGATGTATTAGTGAACCAAGAGCCCATCGAGAACGTCATCAGAGAATCCTCACGGGAAAATTTATGGGTCGTGCCTGCAACCATCCAATTGGCAGGCGCCGAAATCGAATTGACGAATCAGCCGCATCGTGAAGCGCGCCTTTATGACGCAGTGCAATCGTTGCGTGACGAATACGACTTCATTTTCATCGATTGCCCGCCATCACTGGGGCATTTGACGATCAACGCCTTCACTGCCAGCGATTCGGTTCTGATTCCGGTCCAGTGCGAGTACTACGCTTTGGAAGGCTTGAGCCAACTGTTGAACACCTTCCGCTTGGTTCAGAAGCATTTCAATAAGGACCTGAAATTGGAAGGGGTATTATTGACGATGCTGGACGCCCGGACGAACCTCGGCTTCGAAGTCGTTGATGAGGTCAAAAAGTATTTCAAAGAAAAAGTATACAAGACAATCATTCCGCGTAATGTCCGTTTATCCGAAGCGCCAAGCTATGGGCAATCGATCGTTGACTATGATATCCGTTCAAAAGGAGCGGAAGTTTATCTTGAGTTGGCAAAGGAAGTGTTAGCAGATGGCGAATAAAAACAGTAAAGGGCTTGGACGCGGCATCGACGCGCTCTTCAGCAACTTTGAAGATATCGAGAAGATCGATGAAAAGACAGAAAAGGTACAGGAGATCCCTTTAGACGAGATCCGTCCCAATCCTTATCAGCCACGGAAAACCTTCGATGACTCGACTTTGCGGGAATTGGCTGATTCGATCATGCTGAACGGCGTCATCCAGCCGGTCATCCTGCGCCAATCCAGCGTGAAGGGCTATGAAATCATTGCAGGCGAACGCCGCGTCCGCGCTTCCCGCTTGGCCGGAAAAACAACAATCCCGGCAATCGTCCGTGAATTTGACGAAACGGCAATGATAGAAGTCGCCATTCTGGAAAATCTGCAGCGGGAAGATCTGACTCCGCTGGAAGAGGCGGAAGGCTACCAAACCTTGATGAACAAGCTGAATCTTACGCAAGTGGATGTAGCCCAAAGGTTAGGCAAGAGCCGTCCGTACATCGCCAACCATCTGCGCTTGTTGAATCTGCCGCAGGACGTCAAACGCATGCTGCAAGAAGGATTGATCTCCATGGGGCAAGCCCGTACGCTTTTAGGGTTGAACGATGAATCGTTGATCAGCGAATTGGCGAAAAGGGCTGCCGAAGAAGGAATCACGGTCCGACACCTGGAATTGCTGGTCCAACAACTGAACAATCCCGGTGATGTCGCCAAAAAGAAAACCAAGAAGAAAGAAACGAAACCGGTATACATCAAAGAGAGCGAAGAACGCTTGATGGACAAATTCGGGACATCCGTACAGATATCCAGCAAGGGCGAAAAAGGCAAAATCGAGATCGAATACCTTTCTCCAGCCGACCTGACCCGGATTTTGGATATCCTGCAAATTTCCCTGGACGATTAAGAATAGACGAAGACATCAGAAAGAGGTGCAGCTAGCCTTGGTACAACAAGATTATGGATTGCATGATGTGGTCGAAATGAAAAAACCGCATCCCTGCAAAAACAACTCATGGGAAATCATCCGAATGGGTATGGACATCCGGATCAAATGCCTGAAATGCGGGCAGATGGTCATGATGCCGCGCCGAGAATTCGAGAAGAAGATGAAAAAAGTACTGACTAAGGCAGAAGAAACTGTCGAGTAGGTCTTTGAAGCAACAAATAAAAGCAATATAATTGGAAAGAGTGTGAAGAAATGTCATTAACAGCAGGAATCGTAGGGTTGCCGAACGTCGGTAAATCCACTTTGTTCAACGCCATCACCAAAGCGGGAGTGGAAGCTGCAAACTATCCATTCGCGACGATTGATCCAAATGTCGGAGTGGTCGAAGTTCCCGATGAACGTTTGAATAAATTAACAGAATTGGTGAAACCCAAAAAAACAGTCCCGACAACTTTTGAATTCACGGATATCGCCGGAATCGTAAAAGGCGCCAGCAAAGGGGAAGGTTTAGGCAACAAATTCTTGGCCAACATCCGTCAAGTGGATGCCATCTGTCATGTTGTGCGTTGTTTCGAAGACGATAACATCACACACGTCAGCGGTAAAGTGGATCCGTTGGATGATGTCGAAACCATCAACTTGGAACTGATTTTTGCCGACTTGGAGTCCATCGAGAAACGCTATACACGCATCAGCAAAATTGCCCGCACAAAAGACAAAGATGCTGTCCGCGAACTGGAGATCCTGGATAAAATCAAGAAGACACTTGAAGAAGGTAAATCCGCCCGTACGATTGAGTTCACACCCGAAGAAGAACCGCTTGTGAAAAGCCTGTTCCTTCTGACGACAAAGCCTGTTCTTTATGTCGCAAACATCTCCGAAGAGGACGTAATAGCCGGCGGAGACAATGAAATGGTTCAAGCTGTCCGTGATTTCGCGGCGACAGAAGGCGCAGAGGTCGTTACCGTGTGCGCTCGTATCGAAGAAGAAGTGGCTGAATTGGATGACGAAGAAAAGGCTGAATTCCTGGCGGAGCTGGGCATCAAAGAATCCGGACTGGATCAACTGATCCGCAAAGCCTACACGTTGCTTGGTTTGGGAACGTACTTCACAGCAGGGGAAAAAGAAGTCCGTGCCTGGACATTCAAGCTGGGAATGAAAGCCCCGCAAACAGCCGGCATCATCCATTCCGACTTCGAACGCGGCTTCATCCGTGCCGAAACAGTTTCCTACGCTGACCTGTTGGCTTACGGCAGCATGCAAGCAGCCAAAGAAGCAGGGAAAGTCAGACTAGAAGGAAAAGACTACGTAGTCCAAGACGGCGACGTAATGGAATTCAGGTTTAACGTATAAAAGGATGTGATGATTCGCGTTCAGATACCCGGACGTTGGAGCACCCAGCGAAGTGAACCTCTTTTGTTCACTACGCTGGGTGTGAAACGGGAGCGGTATCTGCGAATCAGAACTCAACTAAAGGATACGATGAAATGCGGGAGGGGATGAGCACTAAGAGGACATTACGAGAACGGCCGCAGTTTGGCCGTGACGTAATGTCAACTTAGGCGGAATCCCCTGCATTTCAGAGTTCAACTATAAGAGTGTGATGAATCCTGAGCTCAGAGTTTGAGCACTAACGAGGTTCAGGACCAAGCAGCCCGGTTTTGGCTGAGTGGGCCTGAACAGCGTTAGGCGGAGAACTCTAGGATTCAGAACCGTTCTAAAAAGGATACGAACACAAGGGTGCCGCATGTAATCAAGGGAGGATTTATCATTGGAAGAAACGAAGAGCGTTGAACAAATGAAAGTCGAAAACAAAGCCTTATGGCAGAGTTTGACAAAAAGAAATGAACAATACATGCTGGGGCTGGACAGAACCTTGAGAGCTGCAAACCTGGAAGAGGAGCGCAGAGAGGAAATCTACAGCAAAATGATGCGGGAATTGTTGGATGCCCAAAAAACCGGTAAAACTGCCCGCCAATTATACGGCACAGTGTCGGAATGCGCATCGAACATCCTGGTTAATCCTGCAGATAACGAAGTGAAAGTGCGTTCGGCTGATTGGCTGATCGCTTTGGATGGCGGCTTATTGCTGGGATCTCTGTTCGCGCTGATTTCAGGCATTTCCTTGCTGACCAACAGCGGAGAAGACGTAGTCGGGATGGGTCTGATCAGCCTGATACTGAACTTCATCGTCGGTGGCATCGCTATGCTCATCATCTCAAAATATACACCGAATCCGGACGCGCCAAAAGGCGAAAAAGGCTTCGGGAAATACATTTTTGCGACGACGGGTGCGATGTTGCTGTGGATGCTCATCATGACTGTTTCGATGATGCTTATTCCAGTCAGCATCAATATCGCTCTGCCTGCATGGGTGTACCTTGGGATTGCGGGCGTAGGTTTTGCTGCAAAAGTATATCTGAAGAAAAAATATCATATCATGGGCGGCATATTGTAGGCCGTCAATTGGTGAAGGCCGAGATGCAAAGAAAAATTTGTATCTTGGCTATTTTCGTATATTGATAAAAAAAATCGGCAAATGAATCTCTGGATGCACACATACGCACGAATTCCGAACGTTACAATAGAAGTGAATCAACAGTATTCGATAAAAAGCGCTTCTATATGAGAATTGTATGATAAAGGGAGGTTTGCGCTTGACGTAGGTTGTCCGTGGTGGTAATTTAGATGATAAAAAATCAGCACAAATAAAAAGGAGTGTTCATCGAAAATGTCAAATTGGGAAACAAAATTCGCTAAAGAAGGTTTTACTTTTGATGATGTATTATTAGTCCCGGCTGAAAGCCATGTATTACCGAACGATGTGGATTTATCGATTGATTTAGCTAAAAATTTACACTTGAATATTCCTATCATAAGCGCAAGTATGGACACAGTAACCGATGCAGCAATGGCAATCGCAATGGCCCGCCAAGGCGGATTGGGCGTCATCCACAAAAACATGACCATCGAAGCGCAGGCTGAAGAAGTGCACAAAGTAAAACGTTCCGAGAGCGGCGTCATCATCGACCCATTCTTCCTGACTCCTGATCACTTGGTTTCCGAAGCAGAGAATCTGATGAGCAAATACCGCATCAGCGGCGTGCCTATCGTCAACGATATGGAAGACCGCAAGTTGGTGGGGATTTTGACGAACCGCGATCTGCGCTTCATTGCAGATTACCAAGTTCCGATCGGCGATGTCATGACCAAAGAGCATTTGGTTACCGCTCCTGTAGGGACTTCTTTGAAGGACGCTGAATCCATCCTGCAAAAGTACAAAATCGAAAAATTGCCTCTAGTCGATGAAAATGGCCGTTTGGCTGGCCTGATCACGATCAAGGATATCGAAAAAGTAATCGAGTTTCCCAACTCCGCAAAAGATGCACACGGCCGTTTGATTGTTGCGGCTGCAGTAGGTGTAACAAGTGACACATTTGAACGTGCCCAAGCCTTATTGGATGCAGGTGCAGATGCAATCGTCATCGACACAGCGCATGGCCACAGCGCCGGCGTTATCCGCAAAATAAAAGAAATCCGCGACCAGTTCCCTGAAGCAACCTTGATTGCCGGAAACGTAGCGACTGCAGAAGGAACCCGCGCACTGTTTGACGTCGGGGTTGACGTAGTCAAAGTCGGAATCGGACCGGGCTCCATCTGTACGACTCGTGTCGTAGCTGGTGTCGGTGTTCCTCAGATAACAGCCATCTATGATGCTGCAAGCGTAGCGAGAGAATACGGCAAAGCCATCATTGCTGATGGCGGAATCAAGTATTCGGGAGACATCGTCAAAGCGATGGCTGCCGGTGGACACGCAGTCATGCTGGGCAGCATGTTGGCCGGTACGGATGAGTCCCCGGGCGAATTCGAAATCTTCCAAGGCCGCCGTTTCAAGACTTACCGTGGTATGGGCAGTCTGGCAGCAATGGAAAAAGGCTCAAGCGACCGTTACTTCCAAGGCGGCGTGAATGAAGCGAAGAAAATGGTTCCGGAAGGTATCGAAGGTCGTGTGGCTTATAAAGGCGCAGCCAGCGACATCATCTTCCAACTGCTCGGCGGTGTCCGTTCCGGTATGGGTTATGTCGGAGCCGGCAATCTGCAGGAGCTTCGCGATAATGCGCAATTCATCAAGATGTCCGGTGCCGGATTGATCGAATCCCATCCGCATGACATCCAAATCACAAAAGAAGCACCAAACTACTCCATCCATAGATAAACAGGCAAGAAACAAAAATGTCCGGGATACTGTTCCCGGGCATTTTTTCTTATGTTCGCGGTTTTCTGGAGCTTTCTGATATAATTAAAATGGAATTTCTTTATGCTTCCTTAAACAAAAATTTAGAACAATTTGGTACGATGAGAGAAAATATATATTTTTGGGAAAGGGTTGTCCTATATGAATAAAGTTTTGATCGTCGATGACGATAGGGAAATCGTGGATCTATTGAGCATCTACTGCAAAAATGAAGGGTACGATCCGATAAAGGCCTATGACGGCGTAGATGCCTTCCGGAAGCTTGAGGAAAATGCGGACATCCAGCTGATCATTTTGGATGTGATGATGCCGAAGAAGGACGGCATATCGGTAGTGAAGGAGCTGCGGGAACAGAACAATCCGATCCCGATTTTGATGCTGAGCGCAAAATCCACGGATATGGATAAGATCCAAGGGCTGACGACGGGTGCGGACGACTACGTTTCCAAGCCGTTCAACCCGCTGGAAGTGATGGCTCGCATCAAATCGCTTTTGCGCCGGACCACTATGCAAGCAGATGCAGCGGAGGTGGACTCGATTGAAATAGGTCCGCTGATCATCAAGAAAGATTCCCACGAAGTAAAGACACTGAACGGCAAAAGCATCCAGTTGACCGCTCTGGAATTCGGTATTTTGCATTTATTGGCGAGCCATCCGAATCGCGTCTTCAGTGCCGATGAAATTTTTGAACGTGTTTGGCAACAAGAGAGCATCGTATCGGCTAAAACCGTGATGGTGCATGTGAGCCATCTCCGCGATAAAATTGAAGAGGCTACAGGCGGCGAGAAGGTCATCCAGACGGTTTGGGGTGTAGGCTATAAGATCGGGGAATAGGCAGGCCTACATATGGCTGGCCTGAAAAAATCAGCTGAATCGGGAGGCTGCAGGTTTGTTTAACAAGTTGAAGAAAAAAGAACTGAGTGAACTCGTTTTTGAAGGGGCGTTGACGCTGGGCATTGTCTATCTGCTCTACATCGGGATGGAGCTGATGTTCAACCGGCTGGTCGCGAACCCTCCCATAATTTTGAGGGAAATTCCCTCCTTAAGGCGATTCGTGATGGTAGTTGACGCATTTTTGACCATTTACGATGATGTTTTCCAATGGATAGCGGCGATTTTTGCGGCCGTCTTCACCGGTTGGCGTTTGGTCAGGAGATACAAACAGATGCAGTTGACGCATATCCTGGACGAGCTGCATTATATCGCTGCAGGACACTTCGATCATCGGATCGACGCAAACAATGCCGGCAGCTATGTTGATGTTGTCGACAGCATCAATACACTGGTGGAAAGCACGGTCCAAGCAATGGAAGAGGAACGGAAAATTGAACAATCGAAGGATGAGTTGATCACGAATGTCAGTCACGACATCCGCACCCCGCTGACCTCCATCATTGGCTATCTGGGATTGATTGAGGACAAGCAATTTACGAGTGAAGAGGATGCCTTGCGTTATATCCATATCGCTTACACAAAGGCGCTGCAGATGAAAGTGCTTGTCGATGACCTTTTCGAATACACGAAAGTGCGTCAACCAACGACCCCGCTGCTGTTGAAGACGATCAACATAGGCAATTTTTTGGAGCAGATCGTCGCGGATTATGAATTGGAGTCGCGCAAACGCCATATGGAGATAGAGGTGATCATGAAGACGAGCCCGCTGATGATCGAAATGGATGTCGATAAAATGGCCCGTGTCTTCAACAATCTGATTTCCAATGCCCTGAAATATGCGCATGGCGGCACTTGGGTACATATCGAAGCCGAAAAGATAGGTTCTGAAGTGATCGTTGCCGTGAAAAATAACGGGGAGCGCATCCCTGAGGAATCGCTGCAGGAATTGTTCGGACGCTTCTATCGGGTAGAAAATTCCCGTTCGAAAGAGACCGGCGGGACCGGTCTGGGGTTGGCGATCGCCCAAAGCATCGTAACGCTCCATGGCGGATATATCTATGCGGAATCGGATGAGGCAGAAACCAAATTCGTGCTGCATCTCCCTTTGAAACAGACGCCGGCTGTCAAGGAATAAGGAACGTACGCTTTCTGTGTACGCTCCTTTTTTTGGTTGTCTTTTTACAGTATTTCCGCTAACATAGAAGGGTATATCAACTGAATGAAATGACCGATTGGAGATAACTAAAAACAATGATAACTATAAAAAACAGAAAAATGATTATGGGAACAATATCGGCTGCTTCGGTATTGGTGAACAGCCTGGTTGCCGCGCCGACTGCTTTGGCTGCTGAACAACCTTCTATCGATGCGAAAGCAGCTTTCGTGATAGAAGACGAGACCGACAAAGTGCTTGTGAACCAAAACGGGGAAGAATCGCTGGGTATCGCCTCAATGACAAAGATGTTGAGCATCTACTTGATACTGGAAGCCATTGAAGAAGGCAAATTGACTTGGGACAAGCAGATCACCGTCAGTGATTACGTCTATGAAGTCAGCCAGAACTACAATTTTTCCAATGTGCCCTTGCGCCAGGACATCACGTATTCTGTGGAAGAGCTGTACCAATCCGCGTTGATCTATTCCGCAAACGGCTCGACGATCGCCTTGGCGGAAGCCTTGGCTGGTTCCGAAGCGAAATTCGTCGATCTGATGAAGGCTCAGTTGGATGAGTGGGGCGTAGAAAACTACGAGCTCTATAATGCAACCGGCTTATCGAACAGCGATGTCCCGAAAGAACATCTTTATCCAGGTGCTTCGGCCGACGGGTACAACAAAATGACAGCGCGCGGGGTAGCGATGGTTGCGGACCATCTGATCGATGATTACCCTGAAGTTTTGGAAACGACCGCTGTTCCGGAGCTGGCTTTCCAAGCGGGAACGTCCGACGAAATCATGATGCACAGCTATAACTTGATGTTGCCGGGCATGTTCTATTACCGTGAAGGCGTCGACGGTCTGAAGACCGGCACAACACTGGAGTCCGGTGCATCCTTTACTGGTACCGCCATCCAGGATGATATGCGGATCATCACCGTTGTCATCGGTGCCGACGAGAGCACCAAGCGCTTTAAGGAAACGGGGCGTTTGATGGACTATGCCTTCTCGACCTTCGAGAAGACAACGGTAGCGGCGAAAGGCGATGCTGTTTCGACGCAAGAACCGATTGCCGTAGCCAAAGGGAAGCAAACTGAGGTCGGGCTTGTCTACAACGAAGACTTGGTGACCGTTACTGAAAAGGGTGCAGAAGAGTTGACGCTCACAACTGTTTTCACACCGGCCGAAGAGAGTCTGAATGAAGACGGTGAGATTGAAGCACCGATCGAAAAAGGAACAGAAGTCGGGTCCGTCGCAGTGACGGTCGAAGGCGACGAGTTGGGCTATCTGGATGGAACGACTTCCGAGGATGTCAAAGTCGCAGTGGCCAGCAGCGTGGAAAAAGCCAATATCTTTGTCCGCGGCGGCCGTGTTGTCTCAGACTTGTTCGGTAAAGCTTGGGAAGCAGTGTCCGATTTTGTCGGAGGATTTTTTGACTGATCAGGAACAGCTGCAGGCTAATCTGGACCGGCCGCTTTGTTGACAGCATAGCGTTTGTTCAGTAAAATGAGGGTATCGAAGCTTAGCCTAATTGAATAGAGAAAGCCATGCATGTGACCAGTAAATGATGTGAAGCGCCCCAGAGAGTCAGTGGTTCGGTGAGAACTGACCCTTCACCTGTTGAATCCCCACATGAAGCGAACAATGAAAACAAGAAATTGACTAAATTGTTCCGGATCCGTCCGTTAACGCAATGAAGCGCAGCCAGTCCCATGGGGAATGGCTGAAGTTGGGTGGTACCGCGAACGTTAAAGCCATTTCGTCCCAGATTGTTCTAGGGATGGAGTGGCTATTTTTGTACAGATAATGAGGAGGAAAGCATATGTTGGATGTAAAATTTTTGAGGGATGGATTTGAAGCCACTGCGGAGAAGCTGGCTGCACGTGGAGTGAAAATGGAAGATTTGGCGGTATTCAAGGAATTGGATGCGCAACGCCGGGAGAAAATCGTTGAGACGGAAAACCTGAAGCAATACCGCAACGGCGTTTCCCAGGAAATTGCGCAATTGAAACGGAATAAAGAGAATGCGGATGATAAGATTGCCGAAATGAAAGAAGTCGGCGACAAAATCAAAGCCTTGGATGAAGAACTGAATGAAATCGAAGAGAAGACGACCTACATCGCAACAAGATTGCCTAACTTGCCGCATGCATCCGTCCCTGTCGGCGCGGACGAAGAGGAGAATGTGGAAGTCAGAAGATGGGGAACGCCGCGCACATTCGATTTCGAACCGAAAGCCCACTATGATATCGCCGAGGCATTGGATATCCTGGATTTTGAACGTGGTGCTAAAGTGACCGGCAGCCGTTTTGTCTTCTACAAGGGTCTAGGAGCCCGCCTGGAACGCGCTTGCTACAACTATATGCTGGATTTGCATACCGAAGAGCATGGCTACACGGAAATGATCCCGCCATATATGGCGAATGAAGCTTCCATGTTCGGTACAGGGCAATTCCCCAAATTCAAAGAGGACGTCTTCCAATTGACGGATGAGCGCAATTTCACGCTGATCCCTACCGCAGAAGTTCCTTTGACGAATTATTACCGCGACGAAATCATGAACGAAGCGGATCTGCCTGTCTATTTCACAGCGATGAGTCCGTCTTTCCGTTCTGAAGCCGGAAGCGCAGGACGCGACACAAGAGGGCTGATCAGGATGCACCAGTTCCATAAAGTGGAGATGGTTAAATTCAGCAAACCGGAAACTTCCTATGAAGAATTGGAAAAAATGACGGATGATGCTGAATCCGTGCTGCGAGGATTGGATCTGCCGCACCGCACAATAACGCTATGCACGGGCGACATGGGCTTCTCAGCAGCCAAAACTTACGACATCGAAGTCTGGATACCCGCTCAGGATACTTATCGGGAAATCAGTTCTTGTTCAAACACCGAAGCGTTCCAAGCCCGCCGCGCGAAAATTCGCTACCGCAACGAAGAAACAGGGAAGCTGGAATTTGTGCACACGTTGAAT
>NZ_OY776220.1:1362500-1365000 GCF_963675415.1 uncultured Trichococcus sp. | reverse complement strand
AGGTTGATATTCCTGTACCAGTTGCTTTTGTTTGAGCGATGGAGGGACGCAGGAGGCTAAGGAATGCACACGATCGGAAATGTGTGTCCAAGCAGCAAGTCTGAGAACGAGTGAAATGCTTTTTCTCTCAAGGACAAGCTGTGATGGGGAGCGAAATTTAGTAGCGAAGTTCCTGATGTCACACTGCCAAGAAAAGCTTCTAGTGAGAAAGTAACTGCCCGTACCGCAAACCGACACAGGTAGTTGAGGAGAGAATCCTAAGGTGTGCGAGAGAACTCTCGTTAAGGAACTCGGCAAAATGACCCCGTAACTTCGGGAGAAGGGGTGCTGACCGCAAGGTCAGCCGCAGTGAATAGGCCCAAGCGACTGTTTATCAAAAACACAGGTCTCTGCAAAATCGAAAGATGACGTATAGGGGCTGACGCCTGCCCGGTGCTGGAAGGTTAAGAGGAGAGGTTAGCGCAAGCGAAGCTTTGAATTGAAGCCCCAGTAAACGGCGGCCGTAACTATAACGGTCCTAAGGTAGCGAAATTCCTTGTCGGGTAAGTTCCGACCCGCACGAAAGGCGTAACGATTTGGGCACTGTCTCAACGAGAGACTCGGTGAAATTATAGTACCAGTGAAGATGCTGGTTACCCGCGACAGGACGGAAAGACCCCATGGAGCTTTACTGCAGTTTGATATTGCGTGTTTGTATCACATGTACAGGATAGGTAGGAGCCGAAGATACCGGGACGCCAGTCTCGGAGGAGGCAACGGTGGGATACTACCCTTGTGATATGACCACTCTAACCCGCTGCTCTTAGCGAGCAGGGAGACAGTGTCAGACGGGCAGTTTGACTGGGGCGGTCGCCTCCAAAAATGTAACGGAGGCGCCCAAAGGTTCCCTCAGAATGGTTGGAAATCATTCGTAGAGTGTAAAGGCAGAAGGGAGCTTGACTGCGAGACCTACAAGTCGAGCAGGGACGAAAGTCGGGCTTAGTGATCCGGTGGTTCCGCATGGAAGGGCCATCGCTCAACGGATAAAAGCTACCCTGGGGATAACAGGCTTATCTCCCCCAAGAGTTCACATCGACGGGGAGGTTTGGCACCTCGATGTCGGCTCATCGCATCCTGGGGCTGTAGTCGGTCCCAAGGGTTGGGCTGTTCGCCCATTAAAGCGGTACGCGAGCTGGGTTCAGAACGTCGTGAGACAGTTCGGTCCCTATCCGTCGCGGGCGTTGGAAATTTGAGAGGAGCTGTCCTTAGTACGAGAGGACCGGGATGGACACACCGCTGGTGTACCAGTTGTTCTGCCAAGAGCATCGCTGGGTAGCTATGTGTGGACGGGATAAACGCTGAAAGCATCTAAGCGTGAAGCCCCCCTCAAGATGAGATTTCCCATCACTTTAAGTGAGTAAGACCCCTGAGAGATGATCAGGTAGATAGGTTGGGAGTGGAAGTACAGCGATGTATGGAGCGGACCAATACTAATCGGTCGAGGACTTAACCAATTTTTAAAAAGAAGAAAACTCAAGCGGTGTTTTCGGGTTCCCTTTAATTTTGTAGATTCAGTTTTGAGAGAACAATGTTCTCCAATTAAAAATGTGCGGTGACGATGGCAAGAAGGTCACACCTGTTCCCATCTCGAACACAGAAGTTAAGCTTCTTAGCGCCGATTGTAGTGAAGGGTTTCCCTTTGTGAGAGTAGGACGTTGCCGCGCTTTTTTTTGTTTACAGTTTTATTCCGCAATAGCTCAGTTGGTAGTAGCGCATGACTGTTAATCATGATGTCGTAGGTTCGAGTCCTACTTGCGGAGTTTTTATCGAAATCAATAGCTGCCGCCTTAGCTCAGCAGGTAGAGCGCCACCATGGTAAGGTGGAGGTCGTCGGTTCGAACCCGACAGGTGGCTTATGTTAAGCAGTGCTTGCTTATGATAGCAGGCTATTTTTTTTCTTCTGTTTGGATGATCAAAAATGGGCTTTTATAAAAAAATAAAAACTTTATAAAAAGTATTGCAATCTCATTATTGACATGGTATTATATAAAAGTTGCTGAACGTGTTATTGAAAAAATGTTTCAAAAAAACATTGACTAGAAAAGCGTTTGGTGGTAATATATAGTAGTTGTCTCGCGTTAAGTTGATTGATTATTTTAAAATAATTGTTGACATGCATTAGCGGATGAGATATAATATAAAAGTTGCTGCGCGAGAGCGTGCGACACATTAGACCTTTGAAAACTGAACAAAGAATGAACGAACCAAATGTGCAGGGAGCTTCGATTTCGGTCGAGGCAAACGAAGGCGATACGTAGTATCGCAAACATAAAGTCAGCAAGAAATTAGAGCTATCAGCTTAACATGTAGGATTTCTGTACAAGAGTCCACATTTACATGAGAGTTTGATCCTGGCTCAGGACGAACGCTGGCGGCGTGCCTAATACATGCAAGTCGAACGGTCTTTTCTATGGAAGCTTGCTTCCACTGAGAAGATAGTGGCGAACGGGTGAGTAACACG
>NZ_OY776220.1:987500-1052500 GCF_963675415.1 uncultured Trichococcus sp. | reverse complement strand
TGGGTAGCTATGTGTGGACGGGATAAACGCTGAAAGCATCTAAGCGTGAAGCCCCCCTCAAGATGAGATTTCCCATCACTTTAAGTGAGTAAGACCCCTGAGAGATGATCAGGTAGATAGGTTGGGAGTGGAAGTACAGCGATGTATGGAGCGGACCAATACTAATCGGTCGAGGACTTAACCAATTTTTAAAAAGAAGAAAACTCAAGCGGTGTTTTCGGGTTCCCTTTACTTTTGTAGATTCAGTTTTGAGAGAACAACGTTCTCTTGAAAAATGTGCGGTGACGATAGCAAGAAGGTCACACCTGTTCCCATCTCGAACACAGAAGTTAAGCTTCTTAGCGCCGATTGTAGTGAAGGGTTTCCCTTTGTGAGACTAGGACGTTGCCGCGCTTTTTTTTGTATATAGAATTATTCCGCAATAGCTCAGTTGGTAGTAGCGCATGACTGTTAATCATGATGTCGTAGGTTCGAGTCCTACTTGCGGAGTTTTTTCTTAAGATGAGTTATTAGCTCAGTTGGTAGAGCATCTGACTTTTAATCAGAGGGTCGCAGGTTCGAGCCCTGCATAACTCATTTGCGGGTGTGGCGGAATTGGCAGACGCACTAGAATCAGGGTCTAGCGCCGCAAGGTGTGGGGGTTCGAGTCCCTTCACCCGCATTTAATTGAATACGCCGGCTTAGCTCAGTTGGTAGAGCATCTGATTTGTAATCAGAGGGTCGAGGGTTCGAATCCTTTAGCCGGCACCATTCGCGGAAGTAGTTCAGTGGTAGAACATCACCTTGCCAAGGTGGGGGTCGCGGGTTCGAACCCCGTCTTCCGCTTCATTTTTTTGATAGTGCTCTGCACTATCTTTTGCACCCATAGCTCAATTGGATAGAGTACTTGACTACGAATCAAGCGGTTACAGGTTCGACTCCTGTTGGGTGCATTTTTTACATGATTGTCACCGGGAAGTAGCTCAGCTTGGTAGAGCACTTGGTTTGGGACCAAGGGGTCGCAGGTTCGAATCCTGTCTTCCCGATTCAACAATTTTTACGGGGCCTTAGCTCAGCTGGGAGAGCGCCTGCCTTGCACGCAGGAGGTCAGCGGTTCGATCCCGCTAGGCTCCATTTTTCATTTTTGGCGGTGTAGCTCAGATGGCTAGAGCGTCCGGTTCATACCCGGGAGGTCATGGGTTCGACCCCCTTCGCCGCTATTATACCTTGCTACGGACCTTTAGCTCAGTTGGTTAGAGCAGACGGCTCATAACCGTCCGGTCGCAGGTTCGAGTCCTGCAAGGTCCATGAAAAATTTTATCAGCTTATGGAGGATTACCCAAGTCCGGCTGAAGGGAACGGTCTTGAAAACCGTCAGGCGTGTAAAAGCGCGCAAGGGTTCGAATCCCTTATCCTCCTTATAATGGCCTCAGGCCATTGTCTTATTATCGCGGGGTGGAGCAGTTGGCAGCTCGCCGGGCTCATAACCCGGAGGTCACAGGTTCAAGTCCTGTCCCCGCAATTGTCATGATTGTTGCTGCTTCAGCAGCTTACAAGCATGGTACACTTGGGCGTAAGCCCACAGTGTTTCCTATTCTTTATAGTATGGGGAAATATAAAAAAAGTTTTACGCATGGTTCCGTGGTGTAGGGGTCAACATGCCTGCCTGTCACGCAGGAGATCGCGGGTTCAAATCCCGTCGGAGCCGCCATGCGGGTGTAGTTTAGTGGTAAAACCCCAGCCTTCCAAGCTGATGTCGGGAGTTCGATTCTCCTCACCCGCTTTTTTTAAGAAGGGCCTATAGCTCAGCTGGTTAGAGCGCACGCCTGATAAGCGTGAGGTCGATGGTTCGAGTCCATTTAGGCCCATTGATAAAGCAACAACATTAACAGAAAATTTCTTGTTATGGGGAAGTACTCAAGTGGCTGAAGAGGCGCCCCTGCTAAGGGTGTAGGTCGTTAACGCGGCGCGAGGGTTCAAATCCCTCCTTCTCCGTAGCTTTATCAGAAGAATAAATCATGGTCCGTTGGTCAAGCGGTTAAGACACCGCCCTTTCACGGCGGTAACACGGGTTCGATTCCCGTACGGATCATTGTTTCCAGCATTATGGAGGTTTAGCTCAGCTGGGAGAGCGTCTGCCTTACAAGCAGGATGTCGGCGGTTCGATCCCGTCAACCTCCATTGGTTCCGTGGTGTAGGGGTCAACATGCCTGCCTGTCACGCAGGAGATCGCGGGTTCAAATCCCGTCGGAGCCGTTTTTAATTTTTTTCTGGTCTGATAGCTCAGTTGGTAGAGCACTTGATTGAAGCTCAAGGTGTCGGCGGTTCGAATCCGTCTCGGACCATTTTTTATATGATGGAGGGATAGCGAAGTGGCTAAACGCGGCGGACTGTAAATCCGCTCTTTCGGGTTCGGCAGTTCGAATCTGCCTCCCTCCATTCTTATGATGGCGATTGTGGCGAAGTGGTTAACGCACCGGTTTGTGGATCCGGCATTCGTGGGTTCAATTCCCATCAGTCGCCCTCTTATTGGGCTATCGCCAAGCGGTAAGGCAACAGACTTTGACTCTGTCATTCGTTGGTTCGAATCCAGCTAGCCCAGTTTTTTCAAATAGCATCATCTCGGCGGTATAGCCAAGTGGTAAGGCACAGGTCTGCAAAACCTCTATCACCGGTTCAAATCCGGTTACCGCCTTTCCATAACTAAGATGGAAAATTGCATTCTTCATATCATGCCGGCGTGGCGGAATTGGCAGACGCGCTGGACTCAAAATCCAGTGCCCGCGAGGGCGTGCCGGTTCGACCCCGGCCGCCGGTATCACACAAAACAGGCTCCTGACGATGACATCATCGTTGGGAGCCTGTTTTTGCATAATTGTACGCGAACCTGAAAGGGGAATTTGAAATCAGTGTATTTCTGGTATATAATTCGGGGTAACTTACAAAAAGAAACTGACTGTCTATGAGATAAAAAAGATGCTCACAAAAGAAGAGTTGCCATTTTGTCCGGTTGCGACAACCGTTGATCTGATCGGAAATAAATGGAAATTGCTGATAATGCGTGAAGTGTTGACGGGAACAAAAGGTTTTAATGAGAGGCACCGATTGGTTGATGGTATCATCCAAAAAGTATTGACTGAAAATCTTCGGAAGATGGAGTCTGATGGGATTGTCAAACGCGAAGCATTCCCTGAAGTGCCACCCAGAGTGGAATATTCATTAACCGATCTTGGTGACTCTCTAAGACCGATCATCAATAGCATGAGTGATTGGGGAATGGATTAGATTAAAAATAATCTCTTGGAGCAAAAATAGCCGGCTATAGGAAGAAAAGTGGATCGCGAATTCGGTATTTTCTGTTATCCGATGCAGGGCCAAAAGTTGTATCATTTTCATCCTCCCTTTTGAAGCGTTATAATGCTTCAAAAGGGATTTTTTTTTACAATCGATTGATGTAGGTATCATTATGGCTGGAGCCTACAAAAAGGTAAGTACTTGATAAAAAAGTGCGTACTTATAAGGGCGTATCTTTATGGTTATAGTTAGAGTATGGGAATCCATCCATCAGCAGTGAGGAGTTAAGCAAGTCAGACAATCACGAATGTCCATCACGAATGCTCTACTTGTACAAAGAAATTTATTCGGCGGCACAGCCAGTTTGAAGATATTTAGTGAGATAGCAGATTTTTCGGATTGTTGTTTGAAGTGAAAGGAGGTCCAAAATGCTAGTCGACGATATACTGCAATACTTTCAAGAGAATTTTAGTCAATATTTGATTTACGTTTATCAGCACCTTGGATTGAGCATCCAGGCAATCGGAATTTCTTGTCTGATCGGCATTCCGCTTGGATACATCAGCCACAAGCACCGGAAACTCAGCCGGATGATCACTTTCAGTTCCCAAGCCTTGCGGATCATCCCCAGTTTGGCGGTCCTCTTTTTATTGATCTCCTTCATTGGGGTCGGAAGGGCTCCAGCGTTGATTGCGTTGGTGTTGTTGGGCATTCCGCCGATATTGGTCAACACAACGGTAGGATTCCTGGAAGTACCCGCTGTGATGATCGAAACGGGCAGGGGTTTGGGGATGACCGATCGGGAGCTCCTGAAACGGGTGAAGATTCCGCTGGCTTTTCCTTTTGTGATGACCGGTGTGAAGCTGGCGTTGGTGGAGATCATCTCGAGTGCGACGCTGGCTACATACATCGGTGCTGGTGGGTTAGGAACCTTGATTTTAACCGGATTGGGTTTGAACAGGATGGATCTGCTTCTCATTGGAGGGGTGTCGGTAGCGATGATTGCCTTCACGACAAGCATCTTTCTTGACTACATAATCAAAAGGAGTGGGAATTAAATGAAACGAAAAAATATCATCAGTACGATTGCAATGTTGGCCACAACACTTATAGTCTCAGGTTGTTCAAGCTCTACTGGCGGAAACGATAGCAGCGCCGAAGACGCAGTCATCCGAGTAGGTTCCAAAGACTTCACCGAAAACTTGGTGGTTTCGGAAATTTATGCATTGGCTTTGGAGGATGCCGGGTATGAAGTTGAACGGATCCCGAATATCGCCAGTTCGGTCATCCACACATCGCTCACCAATGATGAAATCGATCTTTATCCAGAATATACAGGCACAGGCCTGCTGGCTATCTTGAAAATGGATTTGGAAACCGATCCTCAGAAAGTCTATGATACGGTCAAAGCGGAATACGCAGAGCAGTTTAATCTGACTTGGTTGGATTATGCGGAAGCCAATGACAGCGCTGGGCTGGTCATCAAAACGAGCGTGGCCGAAAAATACGGCATTGAGACCGTTTCTGATCTGCAGGAGCATGCAACTGAGCTGCGTTTTGCTTCCCAAGGTGAATTCGATCAGCGGGAAGATGGCCTTCCTGGTTTGACAAAAGCTTACGGTGAATTTAACTGGAAGAGCTCGACAGTCTACGACAACAGCTTGAAATACGAAGTCTTGAAAAATGATGAAGCGGATGTTGCCCCTGCCTACACGACTGAGGGCCAATTGACCGATAAAGAGGAATTCACTGTTTTGGTGGATGACAGAAATTTCTGGCCGCCGTACAACTTGGCACCGGTAATCCGAAATGAAGTTTTGGAAGAAAATCCTAAAATTGCGGAAATTTTGAACAACATCAGCAGCACATTGGACACGGAAACGGTGACCGGATTGAATGCCAAAGTGGATGTCGATGGACAGGAATATGAAGCGGTAGCGAAAGAGTACTTCGACTCGATAAAATAAACTAAGGAGGCGTTGAAGCCGCATGGAGCAAACCGCGATAGAATTCAAAAATGTGACGAAGCTCTACGGGGAAGGGGAGACGAAGGCAGTCGATGATATCTCTTTTGAGATTAAGGAAGGCGAGTTCATCACTGTCCTGGGGTCTTCTGGCTCCGGCAAAACGACCACTTTAAAAATGATCAACCGCTTGATCCGTGAAGATGAAGGGAGCATAACCTTCTTCGGAGAAGATATCAGCGGAATGAATGAAGTGGATCTTAGGCGGAAAATCGGCTATGTCGTCCAACAGATTGGCCTGTTTCCGCATATGACTGTTGCCCAAAATATCGCGACAGTTCCTGAACTGCTGAAGTGGGACAAGAAGGAGATCCAAGCCCGCATCAAAGAATTGCTGGAGCTTGTTCAATTGGATCCGAACGTGTTTGCCGACAGAAAGCCGAAACAATTATCCGGCGGACAACAACAGCGTGTCGGTGTTGCGAGGGCACTTGCCGCCAATCCGAAAGTGATGCTGTTGGATGAACCGTTTGGAGCGGTCGATGCAATCACGCGCCTGCAACTGCAAAATGAACTGCAAAAGATCCATAAAGAATTGGGCGACAAAACCTTTGTGCTGGTCACCCACGACATCAATGAGGCATTCAAGCTGGGGACGAGAGTGCTGATAATGGACAAAGGCAAAATTTGTCAATTTGATACGCCGCGGGAAATCATGCGCCATCCGAAAACCGATTTTGTTGCGGATTTGATTGCCACCGTAAAGGAACAAGAGGCATTTTGGAGTGAGCTGAAATGATTACATACTGGAATACTTACCATGAAAAACTGCTGACCGCCACGATGCAGCACATCGAATTAGTGGGGACAACCCTGATGATCGCGATTCTCATCGCAGGCGGAGTAATTCTGATGTGCATGCACAATGAACGTGTCATGAATGGTTTGATCTATCTCTTTTCTTTGCTTTATTCGATCCCAAGCCTAGCTCTGTTTGCCATTTTGATTCCATTGACGGGATTGGGAAGGAACACGGCGATCATCGTGTTGGTGATTTATTGCCAATATGTCCTTTTGCGCAGTTTTTCCGCAGGGATCAAGGAAATCGATCCGACACTCATCGAAGCCGCTGTCGGGATGGGCATGACGAGAAATCAAATGTTCAGGAAAATCCAACTTCCATTGGCAATGTCATCCATCATCGCAGGGATCCGGATCGCCGCGACCTCGACAATCGGCATCGCAACCATCGCCGCTACGATCAATGCGGGCGGGTTGGGAACCGTACTTTTCGATGGCTTGCGGACATTCAGCGTCGTTAAACTTTTGTGGGGCACTGCGTTGTCGATGTTGTTGTGTCTGCTAGTCAATGTCATCCTGTATTTACTTGAGAATGCGTTGCGTCGGAAATTCGCCTGATCTTTTCAAAGGAGTGATCGCTTGAGTGATATCTGGAACCCGTGGCACGGCTGCAAAAAGGTCAGCCCGGGATGCCAAAATTGTTATATGTTTCATTTGGACAGTCAACGAGGAAAAGATGGCGCGCTCATCTATAAAGTCCAGAGCAGCTTTGATCGCCCGCTAAAAAGGAACCGGCTCGGCGACTACGTCATACCGCCCGGTTCCACGATACGCGTCTGCATGACTTCGGACTTTTTTCTGGAGGAAGCGGACGAGTGGCGCGGCGAGGTCTGGAAGATGATTGAAAAGCGGTCGGACGTGCTGTTCTACTTGTTGACGAAAAGAATCGAACGCGTGAAGGATTGTCTGCCTGAAAATTGGGGAGACGGTTGGGAAAACGTGTGGCTGAATGTATCCGCCGAAAACCAGAAGATGGCCGATAGGCGGATCCCGGTACTCCTGGATCTGCCTTTCAAACACCGAGGCATCATGGCCGCGCCGTTGATCGGCGAAATCGATTTGAGGCAGCATTTGTCTTCCGGAAAAATCGAACGCGTTATCGTCGGCGGGGAAAACTATGCTGGGGCAAGGGAATGCCATCATGAATGGGTAGAGAGGATGCATCAGGATTGCGTGAGAAACAATGTGAACTTTACATTCATCGAAACCGGGAATCATTTCGTGAAGGACGGACGGAAGTATGAAATTTTGGACAAACGGAAGCAACAGGAGCAAGCAAAAAAATCCGGCCTGTTTTATGAAGGGCGTGCGGTTTCGGTTCATCTGACGGAAGTTGCCCAGGGCGAATCGGTGCCGCTTTTTCAAATCGACACCGTGACTTTGTGTGATTCCTGCGCTTACAGGAAATTTTGCGGGACACAATCTGGCAGGCCAAGCTGTATGCTGTCGCTGTGAAAAAGAAAGGGTGTCGAAGAAATGAAAGCAGTCGTAGTGTACGAAGCAGGTGGACCGGAAAAGTTGGTCTATACGGATGTTCCCACTCCCAAAATTAAAGAAGGTTGGTCCTTGGTTAAAGTGAAGGGCTTTGGTATTAACCACTCAGAAATCTTCACAAGGGAGGGAAAGTCACCTTCCGTCATATTCCCGAGGATTTTGGGGATTGAATGCGTTGGGGTTATTGAGAAGACAAGTGATCCGCTCCATTTGCCAATTGGGCAAAAAGTGATTTCCATAATGGGGGAAATGGGCCGGGCTTTTGACGGCGGGTACGCTGAATTCGCTTTATTGCCGAATGCTCAAATTTATCCCGTTACTACGGATCTATCGTGGGAAGAGCTTGTCACGATTCCTGAAACCTACTATACGGCTTACGGATCATTGCAAAACCTGCAAATCAAACCGACTGACCGAGTGCTGGTTCGGGGCGGGACCAGTGGCGTGGGGATAGCATTTCTAAAATTGCTGAAAGGGAAAGATAGCAAAATAGTAGTCGAAGGAACCACTAGAAAACTTACAAAAAGGGATAGCTTATTAGCGGCGGGATTTGACGGTGTGGTTGAAGAAACAGAGGGAGAGTTACAAACCAAGAGGACGTATGACAAAATTCTGGAGTTAATCGGACCAGCAACCATTAAGAATAGTTTTCAGCATATCAATGAGCATGGGATTGTCTGCAGTACCGGGCAGCTGGGGAATCAATGGTATTTGGAAAATTTTGACCCGATTTTTGATATCAAGCGGAATAGCTACTTAACCAGTTTTTATTCAGGAAACGTTGATGGAGATCGCTTGAACAACTTGCTGGCCTATATCGAGGCTAACCATATTCAAGTTTTTCCTGAGAAGATTTTCAAACTGCATGAGGTGCAACTAGCCCATGAGTATTTGCAGAGTCAGTCCAGTTTTGGAAAGGTAATTGTAATAAACAATAAATGAGCTCAGTGTTCGAATGGAGGGACTAGTATGTTAACGGAAAGTGGAAGAGAGAAACTACAAACATTTACCGAAACCGCCTATAAAAAGAAAATTTATAAAATCACGGATACAATTCAACACTTTGTCGGATATGGCCATAGCAATGCCATTGTCATTGAAGCGAATAGTTCATTGATTCTGATAGACACGCTGGATTCTGATAAACGAGCGGAAGAAATGATAGAAGCTGTCCGGAAATCAACAGGCAAGCCTGTTAAAACCATCATTTTTACCCATGGCCATCCCGATCACCGTGGGGGTTCTGGGTACTTTAAGGATACCGTTGAGCAGATAATTGCCTTTAAACCTATCAAACCAGTGTTGAAATATACGGAGCGACTATCCGATGTCTTGGGAGAGCGCACCAAGCGACAATTCGGCTACCGACTTACCAATGAGGAGGCAGTGGGGCAGGGAATTGGCATTCGTGAAGGTCACGCAGTGGGGGACGGTCAATATTACTTCCTGCAGCCCACTCATCTGTTGGAGGAGGAGACTACCTTATCCATTGATGGGGTGGAGCTAGAACTGTATCCGGCGCCTGGAGAAACCGATGACACCTGCATTGTCTGGTTGCCGAGTGAGAAAGTGCTTTGCTGTGGTGATAACTACTATGGATGCTGGCCAAACCTTTATGCGTTACGGGGAGGGCAGTACCGGGATATAGCGCAGTGGATAGACAGCTTGGATAAAGTATTGTCTTTCCCTGCCGAAGCAGTACTTCCCGGCCATACCAAGCCCCTAATTGGATACGAGTACGCCCAAGAGGTCTTAGGTAATTACAAAGATAGCATGAAAGAAGTGTTGTTACAGACGCTGGATTTCATGAACGAGGGCTACACGGTTGATGAGGTGATTGAGAGAGTAAACCTTCCAGAACATCTGCAAGGTTTAGAATATATGGGTGAATTTTACGGAACCATAGAAGGGTCAATTCGTTCAATCTACCAAGCATACTTTGGATGGTTTGATGGTAATCCGACTAATCTAAACAAGCTTCCACGTAAAGTGTTTGCAACTAAGTTCATGGAAATGATTAGTGATGAAGCTATGGTTATTGAAAAAATAGAAAAAGCCAGCACCAGTGAAGAATGCTTATGGGCTTTGGAACTTTGCGACATATTATTGGATACAGGTAGTTTTGATGAAACTGAGCTTAACCATTTAAAAGCAGATGTCATGTTAAAAATAGCCGATTATGAGACAAGCGCAAATGGACGACATTACTACTTAGAAAGTGTAAAAGAACTAACAAAGTAAACTTATTATTTAAAACCCAAAGTACGACAACTATTTATGCCTCAGAAGTTATAACCTTAGATAACAATGGAGTTAAATAACGTTTTTTTCTCACTTCTAGTGGTAAAATACTTGTTCCCAAAAAAAACGCCCTGATTATAAGGCCAAGAGGACTTCTATTTAATTTTTTTGACCATTCCTCTTAAGATGGGTAAAAATCAAACCAAGAGTGTATATCAGCGTTTTTCTTTTAAAAAGCGCTGTTTTTTTGGATAAATGAAAACCATGGGCTAGGCCCATGGTTCCGGAGAGCTTCCAGCGGTGTATTAAAAAATCCTCGCTAAGTGCTAGAATATATTTGGTTCGCCAACCAATATTCATGACTTAGGAGGATTCTTTATATGTCTCAAGACAAAAATAGTTTAGCACATACCACTTGGAATTGTAAGTATCACATAGTTTTTGCGCCCAAATACCGGAGGCAAGCAATCTACGGAAAGATAAAACAAGATATAGGAGTCATACTAAGGCAGTTATGCGAAAGAAAAGGTGTAGAAATAATCGAAGCCACTGCTTGTGTGGATCATATACACATGTTGGTAAGCATACCGCCCAAGATAAGTGTCTCATCGTTTGTCGGCTATCTAAAAGGGAAAAGTAGCCTCATGATATTTGATAGACACTCCAACCTGAAATATCGCTATGGGAATCGCAAATTCTGGTGCACAGGATATTATGTCGATACAGTCGGAAGAAACAAGAAGGCAATTCAAGAATATATACGCAACCAAATTCAAGATGATATAGTGGCAGAACAATTAAGCCTATTAGAGTACACGGATCCATTTACAGGCGAAGAAGTTCGTAAGAGTAAAAAGAAAAAATAAGAGCCAGACCTTTAGGTCTAGCCCGTGGCAGTAGTACAATTGGCGAACCATTCAGAGCCCCTTTAGGGGTTGGTTAGTAACAAAGGCTTTCAGCCGCAGAGCAAACCACCCGTTCACACGCAATGTCATTAACTTAAGGGTATTGACAAATATTAGACAGTGGAACTGGGAGAGAAATTCTCTCATTTTCACTGTCTATTTTTTTCTGACAATCGAAGGCACGATGAAGCAAGGCAACTCCATGAAGAAAGTTGCCCTAAAACCTTTATTCCCGGATTATTATAACGTGGTTCAACAGGAAAATATCGATTTATCAAGTTTAAAATGATCCCCGTTATAATTTTATAGGGAATCCAAGTTAATATGTGTAACGATAAGATCTTCTGGATTTGTTCACCGGGGTCTTCCTTTTGGCCGCCCTATGTGGGCGGACGGGGACAAGATGCTTGGTAAGCAGCACACTCATTTGTTCGAAACTTTTTCTTCGTTGTTCGCGTGTTTCACTCATGAACGATCGTATGAAATAGGTTTTTACGATTCCGATAGCAATGCTGAGATTCTGCTTCATTTCATATTTATAACGCTCTTGGGGGATTGCTCTTGTTTCGCTCACTTCGATTAGATGAAGCATCGTCAGGTTGTACAACCAAACACTACAATAAATGTCCTGAAGGATAAGACGTTCCCGAATACCACTGAACTCCTCTAACTTCATCCGGTTTTTCAGTACGTTGTAGGCAGTTTCGATTCCCCATCTCAATCGGTACACTTCACTCAAGTCGTCGGATGAAAATTCTTCGGGTGTTAAATTTGTCAAAAGGACTTCGTCCTCCATCTCGCCACTGTCCTGCTTGTAAAGTGGGATTTTTACAAATCGCAAGGGATAAACTATGCTCATCAAGGTAGCCCGGAAGATCCGGTCGTTCCGGTACTTGTTTGTCTGAGAACTGTTAAAAGTGACTTCAAAAGTTTGGTCTTGCCCGACAGACAGCTGGCTGGAATAACGCTTTAAGTTCTGGCGATCCATCCGCATCACAAATTTCTGCCCGTCCTGGATCAGTTGGTGGATTAAACGCATCGAGAAATAACCGCGATCAAACACGGTAATCGTCGGTTGCCGGATCGTTTCTTTCAATACGTGAAGATGTTGCGAAGCTGATTCACGCTCACTGCTCTTGTATGGACCGACAAATGTATCAATCGTCAATTTATTGATACAATCATATAGGAGGGAGACGGAAGCCATCACCGGATTGGCGGATGCCTTTGCATTAATTGCCACACCGTACTTCTTGGCATTTTCTTCCGTGGAAGGAAGGATAATGTCAGAACCGTCTATCGCAGTCACAATGTAGCCGTTCAGCTTGACCAATTGGTCATTGTTCTCTTCATAAATCATGGACATATAGTCAGTCATCATCAATCGGATGGCTTTGGGGTTATAGTTCATTCGGGCCTTATAAAAAGCGACGGTCGAAATGTTGAGGGGTTTCCCCTGGTCCTCGTAGAAATTTAAGAGTTCGCAAAATTGAGAGTTCCCCTTTTGTGCAAACATTTGAAGCATCAATGCGATAGGGGTCGTTTTCCTTTTTCGGGTAAAAGCATGTGGGTTCCCTTCGCGGATATCTTCCAGATAGATAATTTGGGCTTCCTCAATATATTCCTGAAATGCCATCAGTTGGACCGTCATTTTTGAGCCCTCCTTTTAATGTGCTGACCATCCTACATTAAGTATAACGGGAAACCCGAAGGGTAGGAAAAGATTCCACTTCCTATCAAAAAAAGCGAGAATGCATTTTGCATTCTCGCTTTTTTTACAGATGTCAAGTTGCTTAAGTTAATGACATTGCGTTCACACGGGTGGTTTTGATTATGATATTACTTATAATTTCAATCCAATCGATTTGGTTAGTGGGATTGATATTAAAAGGAACAATTCTGGTACTGTTATTAGGGATAGCATGGGAATTCCGAACTACATGAATGTAACAGAGATACAAACTAATGTAGTTAACCTTATACCTTTAGTCTCTTCTATAGCTGAGGATGTTCAAAAGTATTTATAAAAAGTACTGCTCATCTTTGAGGCGGTTCTTTGCGTATGTTTGTTGCGAGGGGGGTGAAAAATATGCGAAATAATCCGCCGAAAGCAGTTTGGCGGGGAAATCTGCCGTGAAAGAGACCCCCAGACCAGACAATCATACCACCTAACCATAAAGAAGGAGGTATCTCATCTCGAGATCCTCCTTCTTTATTATTTAAAAGTCTAGTTAAAGATCGTCATACGTAAGCAAGCGGACATCATGCTCCGCCAACCAAGCCTTCGTTTCGGCAGAGATTGCCATCTCGACTTCCTGCGTGCGGGGGATCGTCAGGCTGGAAGTGCTCAGGATAAAGGCATCCAGATAACCGGGGTGCAGCACCATCATGTCGACGCCGTCCGTATGCAGATGTTCGGTCAGTTTTTTCAGGCTTTCGAAAGGATCATAATCGGGTCCCATGCTATCCATCGACAAGTACACCTTTTTGCCATTCACGACTATCGGCTTTTCGCCAAATGAAATGCCAGAATATTTCAGGCTGTGTTTTGCAGCAATCAGTTCCAACCCTTTCATGAAATTGGGGCTGGCCACGGCATGGCCTTCAAAGTATTGCGGTTGGCGGCCCATCAGTTCGACAAAGCGCTGGTATTGCGCTTCGATTTCAATCATCACTTCCTCCAGCACCACAAAATCCTCCGTAGCACTGCGGTAATCCTTCGAAGATTTAAAGTAGCCGTCCGCAGTAGTGATGCTCGGAATCAGCTTCGGATCCGTCAACGGTTTGCCGACACAAATGTTGGTGTGGCAACCATAGCATACTTCGACATCCTTCAATAAGGCCAAGCCATGTTCAGTCGCGGGCATGTTGACCATCACGCCGACATTTTTGACGATGCCGTCGATGACAGATTTGGCAATGCCGTAGTTGATCGCCTCTGAATAGCCTAAATCATCTGCTCGTACTAAGAGTTTCATTCAGTACACCCACTTTCTTTTCTGCTCCTACAAGATAGGTAACCACAGCAGATACCAAAAGGGCTATAACCCCGCTGATGATGCCGTTGATCAGGTTTCCTGTAGAACCACCTGCATAAGAAGTCAGCGCCAGGAAATTTGCGACAGGAACCATCGCATAGGCAGTTACGCCTGTCATGGAAGCGTAGACTCCGCCTGCAAAACCGCCAGCTATCAAGCCGATGAATGGGCGCTTGTATTTTACGGCAATGCCGTACAAACCGGGTTCGGTGACTCCACCGATGAAGGCTGCGATGACATAACTCCAGGCCAAGCTTTTATCTTCTTTATTCTTGATGGACAAAGCGGCTCCCAAACACATGCCGGTAACGGCCATGCTGGCAGAAACGGCACCTAACATTACAAGGTTATCTGAACCGGTAGTAGTGAAAACCACAATCATGGTTGTGATCATAACCAAATGCATGCCGGTCATTACAAGGAATTGCCATAAAGCCCCGATAAGGCCGACAGCTAAAATTTGACCGATACCACCTAGATTACCGAATGCCAAGATGCCTTGGGAGATGTAATTGCCTACAAAATTTCCTAGCGGTCCAAGGACAATCAATGTTAAGGGAATCATGACGGCAATCGTCAACGTCGGTGCAAAGATGGTCTTCAGTGCGCTTGGGATATATTTTTTGAAGAAGCGTTCCACATAGGACATGATCCATACTGATAAAATGATGGGAATGACTGTGCTGGAATAGTTTTGGATCTGGGCTGGTATGCCATAGACCGTAAACGGACGTCCTTCAGTGACAAACTGGATAAGCGTAGGGTGGATGATGATACCGCCCAAAAACATAGCAATGACGCTCGTCACTTTGAATTTTACAGAAGCTGTGTAGGCGATAAAAATTGGGAAGAAGTAAAAGCCGGCATCCCCGACGAAAGTGAGTAAGGCGTAAAGATCGGAATCGGCGGCCAACACATTCAGCATACCAGGCCCCAAAACTGCAACGAGCATCTTGAACATGGACGCGGCAACCAGAAGCGGAATCAGCGGGGTCAAGCAGCCCGCAAGCGCATCCAAAATATTGCTGCCGATTTTTTTCAAAGTCAATTTTTCCTTAGGTTTATCAAGGTTTTCCGAAAGTGGATTGCTTGTTTGGAAGTTTCCGATTTTAGCTAAGCTTTCATAGACATGATCCACGGTTTGGCCGATGATGACCTGCAGCTGGCCACCGGAATGGACAACACCCAGTACGCCTGGGATGGCTTTCAGCTCATCGTCTTTCGGCAAACTGTTATCCTTTATGTTGAAGCGCAGGCGGGTCATGCAGTGAGTCACATAGGAAACATTATCTTTTCCGCCTACTCCAGCTAAAATTTTGCTGGCTAATTCGTTGTATTTATTTTCTTGGCTCATTTGTCATTTCTCCTTATTGTGTATTCTTGATGATGCGATTGATATGAATCATCAGGTACATCAACTCATCGTCCGTACTTTCTATACCCAGTTCGCGGTAGATGAGCCTTGCGATGGTTGCTGCGCATTCATATACTTTCGGCATGCTCTCTTTCATTGTATGAAAAAGACTCTCATTGCTGTCCATAAATTGTTCTTCTTCCTGAATACGCTTAATATAATAGCGAAGATGCATAACAAAACGGTTATAGCTGAATTCAGCTTTGTCCAGTTTGACTGAAAAGGCTTCTTCGATTACAGAGGCGACAGCATCAATCAAGCTGTCCATATTCGGCGCATTTTCAGCTTGTTCAATCTCCGCCTGACCGTTCACAAAATGCATAGCGATATTTGTTATTTCCGCCTCCGGCAAGGTGACATGCATGGTCTTCTGGATCAGTTTCACAGCATATTTGGCCAATTCTGTTTCTTTTGGATAAAGCTGCTCGATATCATAGGAGAACACCAACTTCATATCCTTATATTTTTGCATGCGTGTGATGGCAAAATTTATATGATCCGCTAGGTTGAACACCATATTGGGATTCAGGTTGTTGTTTAACTGAATTTGGGCAATCTTAACGATCTCTGCGCTGATATCCAGTATATGCTGAGGAATTTCTGCCAATAATTGATAGTAATGATTATTCAATTGATAAAACGTCATGGTAATCTGACTCAAATCCGTAAGTTCGTAAGGGAGTTTCGGAAACCCGATCCCTTTCCCGAACGCTACCAACTCCTTTCCATTTGCGTCCCGACAAACGGCTACATTGTTGTTGATTTTTTTAATGACATCCATAATAAATGTAATGATTAGCTCCCAATCATATTCCCCTTCCTTGTTTTTTCCCAAAATAAAAACTCCTATGGGCGCACTAAACCAAAGAACTAATCACTGCGTTCTATGGTAATGCCTCCAAAAGAGTTACAATCCATTTTTTATTATGTTTGACTTATTTATATCACGGAAAGAAATCGATTACAAGAGAAATTTTTTCGGATGAGAAGAAAAAGGCGGAAATTAAGTTTGCGCTTTCTCCTTGACTTTACCTTAACTCAATAGTTTATGCTGGTATCAGCAACAAATTTTCGGAATGGAGGAAAATAAAATAAATAAATCCTACAGAGTGATCTGCCATATTTAAAAATATGGTTCTCAGGCCTTCAACGATGGTAAAAACAATTTATTGGTGAGTGGTGTGGAACATATCCTAAGACACAATTTCACTTCAACTCTCACTTTCACTGACAGAACATGTCGGGCAAAAATTACCTGTACACCGAATCAGAACTTTTTTACCACATGGCAACCTTCATAAACATATAACCAAAATACTTTCGAAATATCCCCATAGTATCTAAATTTTTCAACCTCGTTAAAGACCTCAGGTCTTATCTTTCGTTTGAATCTTTTAGAAAACTGGTCCCAATGATTATCCTTATCAAAGAAAATAGTATGGAGAATATTCGAATTCATACCTCTATTTTACCACTGTGAAACCAAAACAAAAACTTTGGAATATGTTGTGCTATCATCACATTCTACAGCTGAAAAATTACTCTATTAAAAAAGAGGTTGGAACATTTAATTGTTCTAACCTCTTAAAATTATCATCCTGTCTAAATTATTTCACGATCCCGAATCCACCAACCCAAGTGATTTCTTCTTTGACGGCCAATGTCATTTGCAGGAAGCCGAATGCTTCCAGTTCGCGTGCGCGTTTCAAGCTGCCAGCGTCAACGACCGTTAACGGGCTGTCTTTCAGTGCAGTAATCAATTGCTCTTTCGCGTCTGCGAAGTCAGAAGCCAGCAACACGACTGTAGGGATTTCACCGCCGACTTTACCTGAAGCCAATGTTCCGGCGAAATTTGTGTTGAACCCTTTGATAACTTTGCTGTTTGGAAGTTTCTTCTGGATTTCTGAAGCAGCAGAGCCATCAGCCGGCACAACCAAGTCATCCCACGTTTCGAAGTTTAACGGATTGGTGATATCAATGACAATTTTTCCGTCCAATTGCTCTTTATAATTGCTGATCACATCAGCGACTGCAGGATAAGGGATCGCCAATACAACGACTTCATCCAGTGTTGCATCCGTTTCATGTCCAACATAATTCACTGCATTTCCTGCAGCCTCAAAATTCTTTGCGATTGCTGTTGCCATATTGCCTTTTCCGAAAATTGTTACGTTCATTGTAGTTCCTCCTGAGAAATTTATTGGTGTGGAATGGGCTATTCGTCCCATGCATTCATTATAGACATTCCAGCTATCAATCTGTAAGTAGGCACTTTTTCATCAGTAGGTTACAAAAAGGTGCGTACTAGTCAGCCGGAATGCTGTCATATAAGATGGGGGTAATTAAATTTGATTGGGGATGTAAACATGTTTGAGCATATTGCGTGGATTTTTGAGTTAACGTTAAATACTAAAGAGTTATCCGATTTGAAAGAACTGATGAATGAAATGGTGAACGCAACAAAGGAAAATGAGCCAGGTACATTGGCTTATGAATGGACTGTTTCAGAAGATGGAGAAATTTGCCATATTTATGAATGTTACGAAAGTGATGAAGCTACTTTAGCGCATCTTGCAACATTCAAAGAAAAATATGCTGCCCGTTTGATGGCCTTTGGCGATGCAACCAGTTTTGTCGTTTACGGTTCACCGAATACAGCTGTAATTGAAGCTTTGGACGGTTTTGGGGCTAAATACATGGCACCTATCGGTGGTTTTAGACGTTAACATAAAGGAGCGAGGAACTAGTTATGAAAAACATCGAAGAATTATTAGGCTATCAAGGTAAGACAGTCGTGATCACTGGAGCGGCTTCCGGTATGGCAAAATCTGCCACAGAACTATTGTTGAGCTTGGGCGCAAAAGTTTACGCAGTCGATCGTAATGAGACTGACTTGCCCGTGTTTCAATTCATTTCGGCTGATTTAAGCCAAAAAGCGACAATCGATGAAGTTGCGGCACAATTGCCCGAAAAAATCGATGCGCTGTTCATGTGCCATGGTGTGGGTATCGGCAAAGGCAAAGAAAAATTCATCCAAATGGTCAACTTTGTTGGCCAACGCTACATGGTTGAGGAGCTGTTGCCGAGAATCGCAGATGGCGGTTCAGTGACTTTCATTTCGTCCACTGGTGGCTATGGTTGGGAGCAAAACATGCAGAATGTTGGCGAAGTATTGGCTTGCCCAACTTTTGAAGCAACTGAAAAATGGGTGGATGAGCACGTAGATTTGTTTACAGATGGACAGACTCCTGATCCGTATCAGTTTTCTAAACAATGCGTCACTGCCTATGTCAAATTAAAAACGCGTGCACCGGAATTCATCGACCGTAAGATCAGTATCAATGCAATCGGTCCAAGCTTCACTTCTACGGCTTTGATTAAAGAGTTTAACTTGGCTGCCAGCAGTGATGGCACGGAAGCCGGTGGCGCACAAGTGCTGCACGATCTATATCTGAAGAGCTGGAACGGCCGCCCGGGATTGCCGGAAGAAATGGGCTATCCGCTGGTGTTCATCGGCAGCGACCTGTTCAGTTACCTGAGCGGTCAAGTTCTGTATATCGACTTTGGATTGACCGGAGAATTCGATTTTCAGGCTGCTTCGGCAAAATGATGTAAGAAGAGGGGGCATCTCATTGCGAGTCGTCTCTTTTTTACGCGCTGAAGTGACTGGGACAAAACCCAACTGAAAAGTAAAAATAGGCGCGAGCTTACCTAACTTAGGTAAGCTCGCGCCCATTTTCTTATCTTTCTATGGAGGTTTCTGGTAAACAAAAAGGATAAACATCTAAACCGTCAATATATACTTTGGAGAGATCTTTATATCGTAAGCCTGAATATGGTTTAATGAACTCCTTAGAAAGTATCCGTTTCTTTTAGTATATCCTCCGCATTCCTTACTGCCTCTCTTAACTCCTCAAGCTTATCTTGCACATTCTTAATTTCTCTTCCTAGTTCAGCAGGAATTGCGCTTGTGTCCACTAGCAGGATTTTTCCTATTGGATAGGTATCGTCTAGTAGTTTCTTCATTTTTTGATGTTGGATTTCAGTCAGTGCCAGTTTTGACATTGCTATCTCTCCTTTGGCTTCATTCCAATTGATGTTATGGTCAATGATTCGCGAATAAAGCTTCAAATCTCTCACACTTGTTCAGTATTCATTTCCTCTAATTTATTGAGATAACGATAGATGGTTGTACGTGAGACATTCCATCTTTCGGCAATCGTTTTAATAGGTGTTCCATTATCGATCAACGTCTTCATAAGCTCTAAGTCACTTTTGCTCAACTTTTCCGGTCGTCCGCCAAATCTACCTCTTGCGCGTGCCGCTGCACGTCCGGCTGCAGAACGTTCCAGAATTAGATTCCGCTCAAATTCCGCAAACGCTGCAAACAGGTGGAACATTAATTGACCAGTTGAGCTTGATTTATCCATCGTGATATTTTCTTGCAAGCTGTGAAAACTAACACCACGATTGTTTAAACGATTGACGATCGTAATCAAGTCTTCCATATTTCTCCCAAGCCGATCTAGTCGCCAAACAACAAGTGTATCCCCTGAACGAACAAATTCAATCGCTGTTTCTAATCCCGGGCGATTGCTCTTTGCACCACTCATGTGATCTGTAAAAACTTTCTCACAGCCAAATTTTTCCAGACTATCTTCCTGGAGATCCAAATTCTGTAATCCAGTAGAAACACGTGCATATCCAATTTTCAAAAAATCACCCACTTTTTTTATTTCATTGTACCATAACTTTATCGGAAGGCATTAATTGAACATAGAAATTGTAACGGGTTTATGGACACACATTTCAGTTCTTTTAGAGAAAAATCATACGAAAAAAAGAGTGTCCAGAAATGAACCATTTTCTGGACACTCCTTTTGTTTTTACGCCACTCGCAAATTTGCTCAGCAACAAATCAATCTGGCCATGAACCTATTGGAGGACCATTCCTAAGGGCACTACTTACTTTAATTGAATAACATAAGATGCTGTTATACCTAAACGTAAAGGGGGCGTCTCATTTTAGTTTGAGACGCCCCCTTGTAAGTTCTATCTATAATTCTTCTCCATTTGTAGTTATTACCCGCTTATACCAATCAAATGATTTTTTCTTGCTTCTCTCTAAAGTACCATTGCCATAATCGTCTTGGTCAACGTAGATGAAACCGTAACGTTTAGACATTTCAGAGGTACTTGCACTAATTAAATCGATACAACCCCAGCTTGTGTACCCAATAAGATCTACACCCTCTTTGATCGCTTCTTCCATTTGCTCAATATGTGCACGCATATAATCAATACGATAATCGTCGTTGATTGAGCCGTCTTCCTCTACTTTGTCATAGGCTCCAAGTCCATTTTCCACGATAAACAACGGTACTTGGTAGCGGTCATACATTTTCTTTAAGGTAATACGCAATCCTTTAGGATCGATTTGCCATCCCCAATCAGATGACTCTAAATAAGGGTTTTTCACACCACTAAAGAAGTTCCCTTTTTCCTTCTTCTTATCAGGTGCTCCGCTGGCAACCATTGACATGTAGTAACTAAAGGATAAGTAATCCACTGTATGTTGCAGTAAAATTTCTTCATCGCCAGGAAGCATGTCAATCTTAATATCATTTTCTTCAAAATAACTTAACATGAAGCTTGGATAATACCCACGAACCTGAACGTCAGTGAAGAATAGGTTCATTTGATCCTCTTTCAGTGCTTCTAATACATCATCCGGACTGCAAGTTTCAGGATATACTTCCATACGAGCCAGCATACAACCAATCATGGCATCAGGGATCATTTCATGACAGGCCTTGACCGCTCTGGCACTTGCTACAAACTGATGATGTAATGCTTGATAAACCGCTTGTTCCTTGTGTTCTACCTCATCTATAAGAATACCACTACCAATATATGGAGACATCGTTGAAACATTGATTTCATTGAATGTTAACCAGTATTTCACTTTTCCTTTGTAACGATTAAACACCGTTTCTGCATAATGAACAAAGTATTCAACTACACGTCGATCTGTCCAGCCATTGTATTTTTGAACTAATGTAAGTGGAATTTCATAGTGAGATAAGGTCACAAGTGGCTCAATTCCATACTTCAATAATTCATCGAATACTTTGTCATAGAAAGCTAAACCTTCTTCGTTTGGCTCCCTGTCATCACCATTTGGAAAAATACGAGGCCAAGAGATGGACATACGGAATGTTTTAAAGCCCATTTCTGCAAATAGTGCAATATCTTCTTTATAGCGGTGGTAGAAGTCGATACCGCGACGTTTCGGGAAGTTGTCTCCACCTTTTCCTGCTAAAAGATCTTCTAATTCTTTTTTGCTTCTGACATCCATTTCAATTTCATTTCCACGCTCTTCTTTTGGTACAAATTGAACCATATCAAAAATGGAAAGGCCTTTCCCGCCCTCGTTGTAAGCTCCTTCTAATTGGTTTGCAGCCGTAGCTCCACCCCATAAAAAACCTTTTGGAAATGCCATATTGTATTCCTTCTTTCGCCTTTTTTTGTTTCTGATTTCATTATAATTTAGTGATGCTAAAAAAACTGGTCAAAAAGAGACCAGTTCACGGCTAAGAAGAATGTTGCTATTGGAATCAATGGAACAATACATCAAACAATCTTAATAACGTTTGACTACTGACAGCACTATTTTCAATTTTTCCACACTGTAAAATTTCATCAAATAATTCTAGATGTTGATGTGGCTCCGAGAAGGTAATAAGTAATTTCTTTCCCTTTGTCCTTTTAAGTTTTTCAAATAAGAGGAATTCCTCTGATAGTAAGTATCCCTGTATAGAAATAGTGAGGATCATATCTTCCTCTGTCAATATGTCCAGAGCATCCATTTGTTTAAAAATATTTGTATTACATTCACAAAATTTCCCTGCAAGAAGTATTTTTTTTTGTAACTCCAAAGCTTGGATTTGATGCTTTTCAAAACCCAATATAACGACTCTACGGGATTTGCTGATTTGTTTTACAATCCGCTCAATCTGTTCTTTTGGGATATTTTCAATTATTTCCACGTTTTCCTTTAATTGCGCTATAAAGCTATCGCCACTTAGGGCAGTATCGTTTTTTTCAAGAGATGCCCCATACTTCATTACAGAATTTCTTAAGCTTGAAAAATTTCTGAAACCAATTCTTTTGCAGAAACGATTAATTGTGGAAGGAGCTACATTACATACCTCTGCTGCTGTTTCTAATGAAAATCCCTCAATCTTTTGAAAATTTTCGAGCAATGTTTTCGCTATATGATAGTTAATATCCTTATCAAGAGAATTATTTATGTAAGCTAAAAGATTATAAATCAATGTTTCCACATTTCCCACCTCTTCAATTGATTTCAATCACTTCATTATTTTAACATTTATAAAGACTTAGTACAGAGGGGAGGGATGATAAGAGATACAGCTGCAGAAAGAAAGACAAGTAAAAGGTGAAGAAAACGCTTGCCTTAAAGTGGACTTTAGCGAGTAAACTAATAATGAACAACAGGACCATGATATTCAGCTTCATTCTTTTGTTCCATAAAAATAGAAGAGGAGTAACGATATGAATAAACGTACTTTAGGCAGTGAAGGATTAGTGACATCAGAATTAGGTTTTGGCTGTATGGGATTGAATCATCACAGAGGGCCAGTGAAAGATCGAAATGAAATGATGAAAGTTGTGCAGCATGCATTTGATGCCGGAGTGACAATGTTTGACACCGCAGAAGTATACGGTCCCTATACCAATGAAGAATTAGTCGGTGAAGCTATTCAAACATTTCGCAAAGAGATTCAATTAGCGACAAAAGGCGGCTTTAACATTAATGGAAATTCCTACTACCCAGACAGTAATAAAGAAAGATTGAGAAATTCTCTAGAAGGCTCTTTAAAACGTCTGAGAACGGATTATATTGATTTGTACTATATTCATCGGGTGGATCCTAATATTCCGATTGAAGAAGTGGCCCAGACTATGCAGGAATTTAAGAAGGAAGGGAAAATACTGCATTGGGGATTATCTGAGGCGAGTGCAGAAACAATCCGTCGTGCACATCACGTCGAACCTTTAGCGGCCGTCCAAAGCGAATATTCTATTTGGTGGAGAGAATTGGAAAAAGAAGTGATCCCGACTCTGGAAGAGCTGGAAATTGGGTTGGTTGCCTACAGTCCTTTAGGCAGAGGATTCCTTACCGGGAAATTGACAAGAGATGCTATAGCTAGCGAAAATGATAATCGTGCAGAACTTCCACGTTTTACCGAAGAAGCTTTCAAAGCTAATCAAGTAGTTCTGGACCTGTTGCAAAAGATTGCCAATGAAAAAGAAGCGACGATTGCGCAGGTATCGCTTGCGTGGTTATTGGCACAAAAAGATTGGATTGTACCCATTCCAGGAACAACAAAATTGAGTAGAATAGACGAAAATACTGGCGCAACATCCATTCATTTCAGCAAACAAGAGCTGAACGACATCAACCATGCAGTGGATCAATTAGAAATTGTAGGAGATCGTTATAATCAAGAACAAAACAAACGAACGGGTAAATAATGTCTGCTGAATATGTCCCTGATTTTAGGTTGCTGTAGATAGTGATTTTCTTCTAATTGATTCGAATTCTAAATTATATTTGATTCTTGGAAAGTGTTAATCTTTGATAGTGCAGCTAAGTTTCTATAAAATGGAGCTGTAACAGAGTAACGAAGAAGAAAGTGGAGGTAATGAATATGGCTAAGTTTGTGAAAGGCTCCTACCGCACAATTTCAGAAGTTCATACTGTTTTGGAGGGTTTACGACAAGAAGGGTATACAGAATCGAATATTACACTTATAACGAATGAAGCTAAGAAGTATGATGAACTGATCAATTCCACAGATGCTACCATAAAGTTAGATGACACTACCGACGAGCATCTTACCCTCTGGGAGAAAATCATGCAGGCTTTCCCCATTTTCACCAGCAGTGATTATGCGAGCAACAAAGAGGACGCTGACTTGGAACCAGAAGAAGACACGCTACTGGAAGGGTACCAGAAGCAATTAGATGATGGTGAAATCGTTGTGATAGTGGATGACTTTTTTAACAAAGAAGCCTCGCTGAATTTGGACCAAGTGGATGTGAACGCAACGAATACGGTGGATGCAGTCGCGTCCAACCAAATCCTCCAAGATACTCCGGAGACTGATTCTCATCCTGATGTTGAATCAATGGGAGATGTTTTGGAGCAGGAAACAACGGTTGTTCCAGGCAACGATGATACGCATGAAGACAAGCATGTTGAAAGCTAAATAAGGCAAGCACCCAAAACTCCCGAATCCATTCTTCGGGAGTTTTTTATGTTGTTGTAATAGAGTTATTTGGTACATTCAAGTTTCCCTTTTCGGAAGCCATCTCGCTTCAAGTGCAAATACTTTATAATATAGGACGTTCCTTATATAATTGCAGTGTGACGAGCAAGGCATAGGCACATGGTTACTGCGGGCTTCTTGATAAGAAGGAGGAGTAAAAAAATGGACTTTCTTTGGTCTTTGATTGTCGGTGGTGTCTTAGGCGCACTCGCTGGAGCTTTTTTGGGTAAAGATGTTCCCGGCGGCATTATTGGGAATATCATTGCGGGTTTCGTTGGTTCATGGTTAGGGGTAACTTTATTCGGAGCTTGGGGACCTGCAATCGGAGGATTTTACATCGTACCTGCATTAATAGGAGCCATCATCTTGATATTCGTTCTTTCCCTGGTTCTGAAATCGATGAGGAAATAAACTTATTCTGCATATCAACCAGATGCGTAGTGTCAGAACGGATTCAAAAACAGATAATGCTAGTTAACCGTACTTATGGTTGGCTAGCATTATCTGTTTTTGTGCCCATTGTACAGATTAAGGAGAAAAACCCACAAGGTGTACATACTCAAAATGAAGCTAGCTTGTTATAGTTGCTTCTATGGTAACCGCTTTAATGGCTGCTGCCACAATAAAAAATTACTAAAAGGGGATACAAATATAATGAGTGGCTATAACGCAATATCAGCAAGAAATACGGAAAACGCACCAAAAAGTTCTCTAGCGACACAATCGGTAGCTTTTTCCCATTACAATCATCTTTCCGCTCAATTACCGTTAGATCCAAAAACTGGCAAAATCGTAGCCGGGGGAGTGAAAGAGCAGGCCGAACAATGCCTGAAAAATATCAAGACAATCATAGAAAGTGTCGACCATGTTATGGACGACGTGGCTGCAGTCACCGTATTCCTTAAAAACAGTGCCGATATGGATGCCGTAGATGAAGTTTACACAACATTTTTCCAAAACGGTATTCCTGCACGGACAACTCTTGCAGTTGCAGCGCTGCCTATGGATGCTTTGGTGCAAATGGAAGCACTTGTGTCACATGGTGAAGGTACAATACCGAACGCACCGCAAGCAGGCGACCTCATCAAGGTTACAAATAACACGTCGAATGCGCCAGTAAGTCCGCTGGCTGCGCAATCGGTAGCTTTTTCCCATTATAATCATCTTTCTGCTCAATTACCGCTGGATCCAGGAACAGGCGAAGTGGTAGTCGGCGGCGTAAAAGAGCAGGCTGGACAGTGCTTGAAGAACATCAAGGCAATTTTAGAGAGTATCGATGTTCCTTTTGATGATATTGTTAAAATAAATATCTTCCTTAAAGACCTCTCGGATATGGAAGCTGTAAATGAAGTTTATACAACCTTTTTCCCGGACTCGGCTATCGCCAGAGCCGTAGCCTATGTCCCTGCACGGACAATCGTTGCGGCTTCAGGGTTACCTATGGATGCTTTGATACAAATCGAAGCAGTGGTATCACACGGAGATGGGACACCTCCGCAAGCAGTAGAAGACAGACATGGACTTATTATAGAAGCAAGAAATACGGAAAATGCACCAAAAAGTTCTCTATCTACACAATCGGTAGCTTTCTCACATTACAATCACCTATCCGCGCAACTGCCTCTCGATCCAAAAACTGGAAAAGTAGTAGCTGGGGGCATAAAAGCGCAAGCGGAACAGTGCTTGAAAAACATCAAGGCGATTGTAGAGAGTGTCGATCACGCAATGGACGATGTGGTCAAAATAACTGTATTCCTTAAAGAAATCGCCGATAGTGATGCTGTGGATGAAGTTTACACAACCTTCTTCCCAAGCGGTATTCCTGCACGGACAACTGTTGCAGTTTCAGAGCTGCCTATGGATGCTTTAGTCCAGATTGATGCGGTTGTATCGAACGCTGAAGGAACACCTCCAGTAGCGTAAGAAATGATTTGCTTAACTACTTATAGAAAAAGCTGTCTCAAATAAAAATTGAGACAGCTTTTTTGCTGACGTAGTTTGATTTTTCAATTGTAGGAAAGATTATTTTACTGGATTGAACTCCCCTCCCTGTAGTTTCCTACAGTTAGAATCCTCCAGGCTTCATTTTTTAGATTTATGCCTACATTTAGATCCCTGTCCTGGTGGGTATTACATTCTTTACCATTTCCCATTCACAACAAAAGCAACCCTCCAGAAGGTGCTTTTGTTGTGAATGAAAAGCTTGTATAATGAAATAGCTATCCAGATTCCAACAGAGGTTCCCAAATCTTTAAGAAAAGTCTATTATTTTTAAAATAATTGGACTTATGTTGATTCTCCCGGTACGCTTATAGGATGAAATAGGATAATTATAGAAACTTTTAAAAATAAAGGGGAATTTGGTTCATGAAAACTCATAAAGAACAAAGTAGGATTCAAGTGATAGACTGGTTGCTGAGGATGATTAAAGGGATGATGATCGGGTCGGGGGCTATCCTTCCGGGAGTCAGCGGTGGCGCACTTGCAGCTGTTTTTGGCTTATACGAACCACTGATTGTCTTCCTCTCGGATATCACGAATGATTTTGTCAAACGGGTTATGTACTTCTTGCCGGTTGGGGTAGGGGGAATCTTGGGAGTCTTCGTACTATCCTATCCCTTAGACTATGGGCTGCAGTACTATCCCGTCCATGTATTGTGGGCTTTCATCGGAGCCATCATCGGAACTCTTCCTTCGCTTTACCGGGAAGCGGGCAAGCATGGACGAAAGCGTGGGCATATCATACTAGCGTTAACGGTGGCCATTGTCATGTTTTTCATTCTATTCTGGTCCAATGAGAATCTCAATCTGCATGTGGGCCAAAATTTCTTCACCTGGTTGCTGGCGGGTGCCATTTTTGCTTCTGGTTTCATTGTCCCTGGGTTGAGCCCCTCAAACTTTTTAATTTACCTGAATTTGTACCAGCCCCTGACTGAAGGCATTCGCCTGCTTGATTTTTCCATCTTGATTCCCGTGGCCATCGGGGCTGTTCTCTGCATCTTTCTTTTTGCCAAAGCGGTACGGTACTTACTGAACATTGCGTATGCGACGGTCTTCCACATTGTGTTCGGCGTGGTTATTGCCTCCACCACCATCATTGCTCCCTCATTGGAACTCTACAGCGGCTTCACCTTCCTTAATTATGCTGTCGTTCTCTTGCTCTTCTTTGCCGGCTTAGAACTTGGTTTGTGGATGGGGAGATTGGAAGACACTTATAAGTAATCCCTTGAGAGATTACGGACTCTTCATATGAAAGCTATCTTGCTGAATAAATCCGAACGGAACTGGGACAAAAGTCTTCGTATCTGAAATCGAAAAAAACTAAGACGCTAATCCTGTAGAGCAGGATTAGCGTCTTAGTTTTTTTAGCTTATTGTGTTCATGCCTTAGAAGCATCAGCATAGCATCTGCTGATTGGAGTGGCTGTTTTCCCCAGTATCACAGCCTGATGCCTGTCCAGAAGATATCCCAGACTATTGCTTGTAATTTTTCATACCTTTGGCTATCTTCATAGACTAATTGAACGTCCAGACCATCCAGCAATGTGACAAAAGCTAGCGCACACTCTTTCGCTCCGATACGGAATGTTTGTTTTGCAAAGCAAGATTCTAGCGTAGCAGTCAATACATCTATATATCTATACGGTTTTTGGATAATATCTTCATGCATCTCATCCGGTACAAAAAAAGAAATGGTCAGCATCAGTTTTGTATTTGGATTCGTCAGGAAGCGTTCTTTATGTTCCGTTAAGAACTGATAAAGCTGCTGCTCAATCAATTCCTTTCCATGTTGCTGGAAATACTGCTGAATAAATTGTACCTCGTCGTCCACCGCTTCTTTATAGACTTCTTGAAATAACACGCGTTTATTGGGGAAATGGTAGGCAAGTGATTGTTTGCGGATGCCTACTTCTTCTGCAATTTGGGAAAGTTTTGTCCCCTCATAACCAAATTCATTAAAATGAGAAGTCGCAACTGTTTTGATTTTTTCTCTACTCAAAATTAAAAGCTCCTTTCCTTAACATAAGCCAGCGATTTTTTGGCGTTAAAAACACAGAGCGACAGGAATAGGGCGTAGGCGCCAATGGAAACATAAAAGACTGCCGCGTAGGTATCAAACACTTGCGCCAGTACACCAAGCGCCATCGCGCCAACGCCAATGCCGATATCGAAAAAGTTAAAAAAAGAGGCAACGGCATTCTCATGTTCATGTTCCTCTACCAGGCTGATGCACCAAGATTGAAGGGCAGGGAAAATCGCACCAAAACCAAGACCATAAAGGAAGGCTGCGATCAAGAACTGCACATCATTTTGCATAAACACAAGTAGAACAAGCCCAGCCAAAGCAACCAAACCAAACGGAATTAACACATAAATGGGTCCTGAATGGTCATAGATTCTGCCGGAGAAGAAACGGACAACAAGTCCTGCTAATGCTACAACGGTAAAGAACATAGCCGTTTGATCGAGACCTTTTTCAACAGCAAATAATGCGATAAAGGACATGATCCCACCTGCAGAAATTCCGGTCAAGGCACTAAGCATCGACTGAAACAGCACCCGTTTTTCAATTAATTTGAACTGAATAGCCGATATTGGTTTCTGCTCTGAGCCTTTTGAATCATTTGGTTTGCGCGAGATAAACAAGGTAACGAGCAACGCCAACAGCATAAACGCCATTCCGCTCAAGAAAAGTCCCTTGAAATCCCATGTTTCCAGAATCATGACGCCAATTAGCGGTCCAACGGAAACCATGGTCGTTTCTCCTACACCAAAGTATCCGATCCCTTCCCCCAGCCGCTCTCCGGGAGTGTTTTCAGCTGCAATGGTTGTGAAATAGGTCGTTGTAATGCCAAAACCGAATCCATGAAGAATACGAACCAAGACTAATGCCCAGACTTCTGGCGCTAAATAGTAGCTGCCTGTTGCAAGTGCCCCAATCGCTACGCCTATCACCAATAAATATTTCTTGTCCATTTTCATAGCCATGACGCCTGTAAAGGGCCGGATCAAAATGGCCGAAATCACAAAAATCCCTGTCACAAGGCCAATCTGTGTTGCCTCGCCGCCGATGCTGGACACATAGAGCGGCAATGTGGGCGCCATCATTTCAAATCCTAAAAAGACTAATGCATTTGCTAACAAAGCAGAAACAAAGGAACGGCTCCATAATTTTTGTTTTGGTTGTCGATCCGCAATCGTAGTCAATGATATCCCCCACTTTCAAAATGATAAAAAATTTCCCTAACAAGCACGCTATCTGACTCGCGTCAGTTCATTCTATCTGACTGCCGTCAGTTTGTAAAGCGTTGGAAATAATTATGATAGTTGCTTTTGATTTCCCAATAAGGTTTGTTGGACTATATCCAAAAAAGCGTAACCGGCAGAAGTATTCGCCGGTTACGCTTTTTGGGTAATAAATCAATTACTCTCCCTGATGAACGACAGCGTGGATTTCGATGCCGCTGTTGTCTTTGAAGATAAGGGTGTTGTCCGTTTCTTCAAACGAAACCTCTGCCTGGACCAGTCTGCCTTTCAACGCTTCGTAGGCAGCATTGTCGGCGACCACCCAGGTGAAGTAGGCCAATCCCGGTTGGTTTTCTTCAGCGGCAGGCAGATGCTTTCCGGCCCACATGTTCGAGCCGATGTGGTGATGGTAGTTCCCGGCGGCGAAGAATTTTGCTTGTCCGAAAAAGTCCGACTTCAATGAGATGCCGAGCACGTTTTCGTAAAATTGCTGGGTTTCGACCAGATCGTGAACGGTCAAGTGGACGTGTCCCATTTTCGATCCGGCAGGGATGCCGTCATAAATTTTGACCATCGCTCCGATAACGCCATCCGCATCCATCGCTTCCGTAACGCCCTCGATTTTGCCATCCGGACGGATATCCCAATCCGCTAGCTCTTTGTCGCGGTAGATTTCGATCCCGTTGCCTTCCGGATCTTGCAAGTAGATGGCTTCGCTGTAGCCGTGGTCACTCGCTCCATCAATATCATATTTCTTAGTGAGTAAATGATACAGGATGGATCCCAAATCCGCACGGGTCGGCAAAAGGATTGCCAAGTGGAAAAGTCCGGTCGTTCTTTTGCGATCGGATGGTGCGGCGAGTTGGATCAATTCCACCAAAGGCGTGTTGTCCGCAGCAACCCCCAACACAACCGAATTTTCCTTTTCTTCCATCAAATCCAAGCCGAGCGCTTCCTGGTAGAATTGCGTCATTTTCTTCAGATCATTGATTTTCAAGGTAACCTTGCCCAAATTCCAAAATGCTGTCATATTCATTTTCCCCTTTATTATCGTTTTTATTTAAACTTCATTCTTGCCGGAATAGTATCACAAATTTAATTAATACGAATTCGAACTATTTAATAGATTCACTATAAGGCATGACTTACTTTTTGTCAATTAATATTATCTCCTGGTTTTAAAGGGGCTGAATTCCCCCGAAACCAAGCAAAATATAACCTTTTATCACCCAGGAAAGCGGCAGAGCGATGCCTTTCTATTTTACTGTTTTTCCCTTATAATAGATGGACGAAGCAAAAGTGAAAGAGGGAAAAGGATGAGCTATCAAGCATTATATCGGGTTTGGCGCCCGCAGCGGTTCGGAGACATCGCAGGTCAGGAAGCGGTCACGCAGACGCTGAAGAATGCCTTAATACAGGGGAAAACGAGCCATGCTTACCTTTTTACCGGACCGCGCGGAACGGGTAAGACGAGTGCAGCCAAGATTTTTGCGAAAGCCATCAACTGTCACCATCGCGTCGACGGGGAGCCGTGCAACGAATGTGAAACATGCAGGGCAATCACCGAAGGGCGCTTGAACGACGTCATCGAAATCGATGCCGCCAGCAACAACGGCGTGGAGGAAATCCGGGACATCCGCGACAAAGCGCGTTATGCGCCGACCCAAGCCGACTACAAAGTCTACATTATCGATGAGGTGCACATGCTCTCGACCGGTGCCTTCAACGCGCTCCTGAAGACGCTGGAGGAGCCGCCGGAAAATGTCATCTTCATTTTGGCGACGACGGAACCGCACAAGATTCCGTTGACGATCATTTCCAGGACGCAACGGTTCGACTTCAAGCGGATTTCCTATCAGGACATCATCAACCGGATGGCCTATATCCTGCAAGAAGAGAAGATCGGCTACGATGAGCAGGCGCTGCATGTCATCGCGCGCTCCGCGAACGGCGGGATGCGGGATGCGCTCAGCTTGCTCGATCAGATCATTTCCTACGGATCGGAATCGGTCACTTTCGACAATGCAGTGAAGGTGTCAGGCAGTCTGACGGAAGAAATGATGATTTCCTTCTCGAGCGCGTTGCTGCATGAAGAGACGGAAGCGGCGCTGCAGCTGCTGCAGGAAATATTGAGTTCAGGCAAAGAAGCCGGCCGTTTCCTTGAGGAGATGATTCTGTTTGCGCGGGATGTGCTGGTTTATCAGCAAACAAAAGGCAAGGCCTTTGCCGACAATACGCAACAATACAGTGAAGCTTTCCAGACTTTCTCGCAGGAGGCGCCGGCAACGTTCCTCTACGAGATGATCGAGGCCTTCAACGAGACCCAAGGGGAGATGCGCTTCTCGACGCAACCGGACATCTATCTGGAAGTGTTGGCGGTGAAGCTGTCCCAATCCAAGGCGCATGCACCGGCGGCAGCTCCGAGCGCACAAGCGGCGCCGAGCGGTGAGGTCCAGCGGTTGGCGCACGAATTGGAGCTCGTCAAGAAGGAACTTGCGAAGCTGCAGGAACTGATTGCGTCCGGGAATCTTACCGTTTCCCAGGAGGGGGCCAAAGCGGCGCCGGCCAAAAAAGAAACGGCCCGTCAGTCGAACACGTCAGCCGGGTTCAAACCGAACATGGGGCGGACTTACCAGATCTTGGGCGAGGCGACGAAGCAGGATCTTGCCCGCGTCCGCGATTTTTGGACGGATATCCTGGACGTGCTCTCGGTCACCCAGCGTGCCGTGCTGAAGCAGGCCAATCCGGTTGCGGCGAGTCCGACCAGTTTTATCCTGTCGTTCCAGTATGATATCCTTTGCCAAAAAGCGACGGAAGATGCGGAATTGCAGGCAGCCGTGGATGCGGCAACGCAACGGATGCTGCAGCGTCCCGGAGAATTGGTGTGCTTGACGGAAGAGCAATGGACATCGGTGCGACGCAACTACATCCAGAACCGGAACGGCAGCCCTGCTGCTGAGTCCGAAAGCGAGCCGAAACAAGCAGCGCCAAAACAGGCGGCGGTACAATCGGCTACCCCTAAACAACAGGCTCCCGCAAAAGTCGATGAGGCCAAGCCGGTCGATCTGGATCTGCCGCCTGAACCACCGATGCCGGAAATGGAAGACGGCTACCGCGGTGATTATCATCCCGGTAATTTTACCGATGATTTTTCGGTCGAGACCGATCCGATCGTGATCGAGGAACAAAAGGAACAGGAAGTCATCGATCAGGCGCTGAGCCTTTTCGGGGATGAAATCGTGACCGTCGTCAATGACTGACGGAAGCAAATAAGCAATGAAAAAAGAAATACAATAAACTAAAATACACAAACAGAGAGGGAGTCATACAATGCGAGGCGGAATGGGAAATATGCAAGGCATGATGAAACAAATGCAAAAAATGCAGAAAGAAATGGAGCAGACACAAGCAGAACTCAATATAACGGAGTTTGTCGGTGCGGCTTCAAATGATCTGGTCAAAATCACAATGACCGGCAACAAGAAGGTGACCGATGTTGTCATCGCACCCGAAGCGGTCGATCCGGAAGATGTGGATATGCTGCAGGATCTGATCCTGATGGCGACTAATGACGCATTAAGCAAGATCGATGAAGCGACGAAAGCGAAATTGGGCAAGTTTGCCAGTGCGATTCCGGGCTTCTAAGCCAGGCTAAAGTCAACAACTGAAATGAATGAGGGGAGCGAGGGTGAGACAAGTCAGGCAGTGTTGACTTTAGTCCCAGCCTCCTTTCTTTTGATAGAAGAAAAGGGGATTTTTCGAGATGCAATACCCAGAACCAATAGCTAAATTAATCGAGAGTTTCATGAAATTGCCGGGCATCGGGCAAAAAACGGCAGCCCGGTTGGCCTTTTTCTGTCTGGATATGGACGAGGAGGCTGTGCTGGCGTTCGCTGATGCACTGATCCGCTCAAAAAGGGATTTACACCAGTGCGCCATCTGCGGTAATATTACCGAATCAGATCCATGCAACATCTGTTCGGACAATACACGGGACAAGTCCATTATCCTGGTGGTCGAAAATCCCCGCGACATCATGTCGATGGAGAAAATCCGCGAATACCACGGTTTGTACCATGTGTTGAATGGCGTCCTTTCGCCGATGGAAGGGACCGGTCCGGAAGATCTGAACATCGCCAGTCTGATCAAACGACTGCAGGACGAGACCGTCAAGGAAATCATCATCGCGACGAATGCGACAGCCGAAGGGGAAGCGACGGCCATGTACCTTTCGCGCCTGATCAAGCCGGCGGGCATCAAAGTGACGCGTCTGGCTTACGGCCTGGCGGTCGGCAGCGACATCGAATACGCGGATGAGATGACCCTCTTCCGTGCCATCGATGGACGCCGAGAACTGTAACAAGGGAAGGAACAACGGGGGGAACGGAAAACAAAATGGCATTCCATTTGAACAGCGCAAGCAAGAAGCAGGGACACTTAAAGCAGCAATACGACGAAAAACTGATCGACTTGATCAGCGAAGTCCATCAACATTACACAACATTGGTCCAACTGCAGCAGAATGCCTATGATTTGCCGGAAGAGTTGCGGATCTTCGAGAAGATAGCAGAAGCGAAATATCTGTTCCTGCTGCGTGAAGCCAAAGAAAGACAGATCCAAGCGGACATTTCCGCACCAAAAAAAGCCAAGCAATTCCGTTGGCGTAAGCGTACGAACCGTGCAGAAGACATTTTCCATTCGGAATGACAAAACAGCCAGACCGCTGCCGGTCTGGCTGTTTTTGTCGTGCTGCAAAAATTCAGGAACGGCATAACCCATGCCACGAGGAATTGTCAACGCAGGTTCATTTTATGCCCGCTGGAACACTCACAATCAAGAGGAGCGGGGTCAAAATCCTTAAAGTCAATAGTATATTACGGAAATTTGAACATTCAAAAAAACATACGAAAATAATGAAAGCGTTATATTGTTTTGGGAGCGCTTTTAATATATTATGTTGTATATCGGGTCCGAGTTTTACAATATGATATTTCATATCGATAAAAGGCAATTATATTTTGTTTCGTAAAACTTGGATACTTATGGTTTGTGGGAAGGTTGTGAGTGGGAGGCCGATGTGACCGGTATGCTTATCATGTCACATTATGTAAACGCTGTTATTTGAAGGATTTGCAGTTACAAGAAATACAAAATTGGAGGTATTCATTTGGAAACGACAGTAAACGAAGTGGGAACGATAAAAGAGTCCCGTTACAGACGCGCAAAAACATGGCAAATCGGTGCTTTTGCATTGAACAACTCTGCAACAAACATATTTATGTTTTTAATGATGTACGTATCCTACTACGCTACCGGAGTAGTTGGCTTGGGGACCGTCATCGTATCCACGTTGATTACGATGAGCCGTATATGGGACGGAATTACGGATCCGATTATCGGGCTCTGGATCGATAAGACGGACGGCAAGATGGGTAAGTTCAGACCCTTCATGATTATGGGCTGGGGGGTAATGATGAGCATTACCTTATTGATGTTCTTCACGACGCACTTGGTTCCTGAAAATCTGCGTCTGATTTACTTCATTCTCCTTTATCTTGTATTTATCATCGGCTATACATTCCAGACGGCATGTACAAAAGCAGGTCAGACGGTTTTGACGAATGACCCTCAACAACGTCCGTTGTTCTCGACATTCGACATGTCCTATACTTCACTATTGTTTGCGGGTGCTGCAATGTATGTATCGAATTATATGGTACCGAAACATGGCGGCTTTACGGAATCTTTCTTCCATGAATTTGTCATTACCGTGGTCATCATTGCTGGAATTATGACTGCACTTGCTGTAGCTGGGTTATGGGAACATGACACAACCGAAAACTTTGGTACGGGTGGCGTACAGCAACAAATTAAGTTGAAAGATATGTTCAACATCATCAAAGGCAACCGTCCTTTACAGATGCTTATCGTAGCGGCTTCAACCGATAAACTGGCAGCGACTGTTTCCGGGAACTCCATCGTAATGGTCATGCTGTTCGGTATCCTAATTGGTGATTTTGGTGTCTATGGTTCCATTTCGGCCATCACGATGATTCCGGTTCTGATCCTGATCCAAATCGGGACGCGTTACGCCCGTAAATTTGGCTCCAAAAAGGCTCTCGTTATTTCCACTTGGATGTGTATCGCTCTCTATACTGCAATGTTCCTGTTGCTTTGGTTGGGTGATCCTACCCAAATCCGCATGACCGACATGAACGCGATGTCCATTGCATTCGTCACTCTGTATATTTTGGCGACAGGTGTGCGGAATGTGTCAGGCGGAATTGTTATTCCGATGATTCCGGATGTCGCAGACTATGAAGTATACAAAAATGATCGTTATGCACCGGGTGTGATGGGGACAATCTTCTCCTTTGTTGATAAGATGATCTCTTCTCTAGGGCAAACAGTAATCGGGTTGTTATTGGCGTTCATCGGTTTCAAAGAAGTATTCCCTTCTGTGGATACACCGCCAAGCGAAGATATTTTCTGGGTAACGATGTTCCTGTTCGTCGGAATGATGATATTGGGCTGGATTGCTTCCTTGATCGCGATGAAATTCTACGAATTGGATGACAAACGCATGGTTGAAATCCAAACGGAGCTTGCTGATCGCAGAGATGCAAAAAAAGCAGCAACTGAATAAAAAAATGTAATGCAAAAGAATGTGGCCGAAGACAAACTGTCCCGGTCGCATTCTTTTCTTTTGCATTTTAGTTAGGTACCTACTATAATGGAGTAGAATTGATAGGTACCTAACTATCTGAAGGAGGAAATCATCATGGAAGAACAAAATAAAGATGTCATCGGCAGCGTGATGAAGCTGATGCGCACGTTGCGGCGCAAGGAGAACCCCGCCAAGCACGAATCCCGAGGAGCAGGAAAGCTTTTGCGGATATTGCAGGAAAATGACGGGATTAGTTCGCGGGAATTGGCGGACCGGATGGGGATCCGGCCGGCTTCCTTGACGGAGATGCTGAACCGGCTGGAGGCGGACGGGATCTTAACGCGCCAGCCAGACCCGGCCGATCAGCGCAGGAACAGGATTTTTATCCAGGAAAAGGGGTCTGTTTTATTGAATAAAATGAAGGCAGTGCGCCAAACGGAAAGGGAGCACATCAATAAAAGTTTGACGCTGGATGAGCAGGAACAATTCGTTGCGCTCTGCGAAAAACTGACAAAATCCTTGGAGGACTTCAGAAGCCAAGCGGGTGAGCAATGATGGGCGGCAATGGGTTCAAAGGCGGCCGCGGGGGCTTCCTGACGGAGGAGGAAAAACAGAACAGCCCCAAAATCACGGCACCGTTACTGAAGCGGATGTTCAGCTATCTCATCCCTTATTGGAAACAACTCATCGTTTCCGTGTTGGCGATCATCACCTCGTCGGTATTCGGCGTCTTTCCGACGATCCTGACGGGCCGCATCATCGATGAAGGTCTGCTGCAGCAGGATCTGCCTGTGCTGATCCGTCTGATCGGCCTCTCGTTCGGGGTATTGATCATCGCCAATCTGATCAGTGTCGTGGAGAGTTATGTCAATGTCTGGATGGCGGAAAACATCACTTTTGATATGCGCAACAAGATGTACAGCCATCTGCAGCGGATGTCGCACCGGTTCTTCACGACCAGCAAGCAGGGCGACATCATCACCCGCATGACCAGTGACATTGGCGGTGTGCAGAGCGTGCTGACCGGCACCTGGACGAATATTCTGCAGAATTTGGCTACCTTGACGGTTGCGCTCGTCACCATGTACACGAAAAGTCCGTTGCTGGCGACGATCGGTATCGTGGTGGTGCCGTTGTTCATTCTGCCGACGAAGCGGGTTGGAAAAAGGCGTTGGGAAATCACCTTGGAATCGCGGAAGCACAATGACGACATCAACCAAATTCTGAACGAGACGCTCAGCGTCAGCGGCCAATTGCTTTCGAAGCTTTTCGTTACGGAAGCCTACGAATTCGAACGCTATCAGGAAGCCAACAAGCAGATGATTCGCTTGAACATCAAGGAAAGCATGGCTGGCAAGTGGTTCCGGGTCGTGATCAACGTCTTCACGAACATCGGCCCGATGCTGATCTATCTGGTCGGCGGGATCCTCATCATCGAATACGGCAATACGGATCTGACAATCGGGGACATCACCGTCATGGTGGCGCTTCTGGGCAGGATGTACGGGCCGGTCAATTCCTTGCTGAATATACAAGTCGATGTGATCCGTTCAATGGCGCTTTTCGACCGCATCTTCGAGTATTTTGATCTGCCTGTTGAAATCGACAACGATCCGCAGGCGCTCAGTCCCGAGTCGTTTACAGGTGAGTTGGTTTTTGAGGATGTTTCCTTCCACTATGATCCGGACCAGCCGATCTTGAACGACGTCAGTTTCGAACTGAAGCCAGGATCATCCGTCGCCATCGTTGGACCTTCGGGAGCCGGAAAGTCCACGATCATCAACCTGATTCCGCGCCTCTACGATGTGACGGGCGGAAGGATCCTGTTGGACGGCATCGACATCCGCAAAATCGATTTGGCCTATCTGCGCCAGCACATCGGCGTGGTGACGCAGGATACGTACCTGTTCAATGGAACAATCAGAGAGAATCTGCTCTACGCCAAACCCGATGCCACGCAGGCCGAAATCGAGAAGGCTTGCAGTGAAGCCAATATCCATGATTTTATCAGCGGACTGCCGAAAGGCTACGACACCATCGTGGGCAACCGCGGCATGAAGCTTTCCGGCGGCGAAAAGCAGCGGCTTTCGATTGCGCGGATCATTCTCCGGAAACCGGGCCTGATCATCTTCGATGAAGCCACTTCCTCGTTGGACTCCATCTCCGAGCATGCCATCCAGGAAGCGATTGAGCCGATCCTTGCCAAGAGCACAAGCCTAATCATCGCCCACCGTCTTTCGACGATCCTGTCGGCTGATGAAATCCTGGTGCTGGAGAAAGGCAAAATCGTTGAAAGAGGCGACCACGAGACGCTCGTCAAAAAAGGAGGCATTTACACGACACTTTACGAAACGCAGATGAGAGTATGATGCATGGCATAAAAGCAGTTCTATAAAAAATGGACCCTGTAGACAGACACTGGAGAATAGTGTCTGCCTACAGGGTCCATTTTAGTATGGGAGCATTATTTGGGCTACTGGAAGTAGACCATCAGGTGAGTGCGTTCTGTTGCCATTGGTTATATTTTATCAATAAAAATTCAGCTACAAAAAAGAGAATGGAGGTTGATTCAAAAAGATTGTTAGGATCAGCTGTCAAGGGAACTTGCGAATTGTATATGTAAATATTCTCTGTACTCAATTTAGTAATGGATGAGTTTTTTAACTTTGTAATCGCAATTGTTTTTACATTTCTGTTTTTCAGTTTTTTAGCTATCTTTTCGATAGATTCTGAATCCCCGCTCAGAGTGATTAGTATTACGACATCGTCTTCGGTTATTATATTGTAGAATTCTTCGTTAATATAGATGGCATCAAAATTATAAACGAGGACACCACTGTGCAAAAAAAGCATTTTGATATAATTGCAAACAAGTTTTTGGATGTCCCCTGAACCATAAATGAATATGCGGCCGGCAGTTGAGATGAGTTCGCATATAGCAGAAAAATCTTTCTGCTTTAAATTGTTTATTGTAAACGTATGATTTTCCAAAATGATATCTTCAGATTGGGAAAAAATTGAGGAGACGGAATCTGTTTCCTGTTTAAGTGCGTACTTGAATTCGGAAAAGCCGGAAAAGCCCAGTTTTTGACTAAATCTCATGATGGTGGTTCTCGAAACGCTGCAGGCATTTGCTACATCATTGATGGTCATGGTACGTACTGCATTTTTATTTTTCAAAACATAAGCCCAGATCGAGTGATCTGTTTCGGACAATTCATCAAAAACTTCATTGATTTTTTCTTCTAGCAAGGGCGTCCCTCCTTTTATTATAGAACCAAGTATATCGGTAGAGTAAGCGTTTTACAAGCTGAATTCCGTGAATAGTCACACTGTTTTGTGATAAAAATTTATATAGTGTGAAGTCCTCCTAATTCAATGGAACCCCTTACCATATCTAAGGTGAACTGTTAAACTACTTGTAAATAAAGCGCTTTATTTAAAAATAAGAAGATGGTGGTGAACTTCATTTTATGATGAAGAAAGTTCAGCGATTTGGGGGAGCTATGCTAGCTCCGGTTATGCTTTTTTCTTTTTCGGGTGTCATTGTTGGTTTGGCGATTTTGTTCCAAAATGAACAAATCATGGGCCAAATCGCCCAAGAAGGAACCTTTTGGTGGAAATTTTGGCATCTCATTGCGGCGGGCGGATGGACAGTCTTTTTCCAATTACCACTTTTATTTGTAGTAGGCTTGCCTATCGGACTTGCGAAAAAGCATTCTGGAAGAGCCGCAATGGAAGCTTTGGTTGCCTATTTGACATTTAATTATTTTATCAACGCTTTACTGACGTATTGGCCGACAACATTCATGGCGGACATCATGCAGGATGTGGGCGGATCAAGTGGTCTGGCTATGATTGCCGGTATCAAAACGCTGGATACAGGGATGGTGGGTGCCCTGCTAGTATCCGGAATTACAGTGTACTTACATAATAAATATTTTGAACAGTCTTTGCCGGAAGTCCTGTCCATATTCAGCGGTTCTGTTTTTGTAACGATGCTCGCTTTTTTTGCCATGATTCCGGTAGCTGTCCTGATGGCTTTTGTTTGGCCTGTCATACAGGAAGGCGTGCGATCCTTACAAGGGTTCTTCATTAATTCAGGCAATCTCGGTGTTTGGGTGTATTCATTCCTAGAAAAAATATTGATACCAACAGGGATGCATCATTTTATCTATTCCCCGTTTGCATATGATAACGCAGTAGTCCAGGGGGGAATGGCTGCATACTGGGCATCGCACATTGGAGAGTTTCAAACATCCGCTCAAAGCCTAAAAGAAATGTATCCGATGGGCGGATTTGCACTATCCGGGATGTCGAAAATATTCGGATCAATCGGATTAAGCGCAGCTATCATTAAGGCGGCTAAGCCTGAAAAAAGGAAGACCGTAATCGCGCTTATGGTTCCGGCGGCACTAACGGCTATATTGACCGGTATCACCGAACCGATTGAGTTTACGTTCCTGTTCTTGGCGCCTTCACTATTTTTGATCCATGCTTTATTATCGGCAACTTTAGCCACTTCCGCATATGCTTTAGGTGTTGTAGGGGATTTTGGTGGCGGAATCATCAACTTCACAACGCTTAACTGGCTGCCCTTGTGGAAATTTCATGGGAATACCTATGTCGCTCAGATTTTAATCGGCTTGCTCTTTTCAGTCCTTTGGTATTTAACATTCACCTTTATGATCAAAAAATTCGATCTGAAGACACCAGGACGAGAAGAGACAGAAGAGGTCGGTCAACTATATACGAAAAAAGATTATTTACAGAAGAAGGAAGAAAAAGGCAGCAGACATTCGCACCAGGCAGCCTCTTATTTAGAATTGTTGGGCGGAAAAGATAATGTGGTGGATGTAACAAATTGCGCTACCCGGTTAAGACTGACGGTCAAAGATCCTAAAAAAGTAGCCCCAGTACAACAATTCCAACAAACTGGTGCACATGGATTGGTGAATGATGGGAAAGGCGCAATTCAAGTAATTGTCGGACTGACAGTTCCGATGGTTCGAGAGTCGTTTGAAAATTTATTATATAACGAGGAGTAATGGAATATGTCAAAAAAAGAAAGTTCAATTTTGATCGCAGGTGGAGGGAGTACCTACACTCCTGCTCTAGTAGTAATGTTGTTGGAAAGCTTGGATAAATTACCCCTAAGGAAACTGAAGCTTTACGATAATGATGAAGAAAGACAAAAAACAGTAGCGGAAGCATGTAAAATTATCATAAATGAAAGGGCTCCAGAAGTTGAGTTTTCCTATACGACAGATCCAGAAGAAGCTTTCACTGACGTCGATATCGTAATGGCACAACTGAGAGTGGGGAAATATGCCTTACGGGAATTGGATGAAAAAATACCGTTTAAGCACGGCGTTGTTGGACAAGAGACCTGTGGACCTGGTGGAATCGCGTATGGCTTAAGATCCCTTGGCCCGATAATTGAACTTGTTGATTATATGGAAAAATATTCTCCAAATGCTTGGATGTTAAATTACTCAAATCCTGCTGCAATCGTAGCTGAAGGTACAAGACGCTTCAGACCAAATTCACGGATCATCAATATTTGTGATATGCCGGTATGTTTGGAAGACATTATGGCCAGAGTGATTGGTTTGAAGGATCGAAAAGACTTCGAAACTTCCTACTTTGGTCTAAACCACTTCGGATGGTGGACCAAAATTGTGGATCATGAAGGTATGGATCTAATGCCAACAATTAGTGAACACGTAAAAAGGCAAGGATACACCGAAAACACTCAAAAAGGGCAACATAAGGAAGAAAGCTGGTTAGAAACCATGCGAGCCGCGAAAGAACTGCATGAAATCGAACCGGAATTCCTCCCGAACACTTATTTGAAATACTACTTGATGGGAGATTCAACCGTTGAACATGCAAATAAGGAGTATACACGGGCCAATGAAATTATCGATGGCCGTGAAAAGGACGTATTCAGTGAATGCAGACGTATAACTGAAAATGGTACTGCCAAGGATACCTCCTTCAAATCAAATGAACACGCTTCGTTCATTACAGATTTAGCGTGTGCCTTAACCTTTAACACAAAAGAACGCATGATCCTGATCACCGAAAATCGGGGAGCGATTGCAAATTTTGCCTACGATGCTATGGTCGAATTGCCTTGTATCGTGGGTAAGGACGGATACGAACCAATCTCAATGGGGGATATCCCAACATTTGAAAAAGGGCTGATGGAACAGCAGATCGCTTCGGAAAAACTCGCAGTTGATGCATGGGAACAAGGTTCTTACTTGAAGCTTTGGCAAGCGCTGGCAATGAATAAAACGGTCCCAAGCATAGATGTCGCAAAAGACATATTGGATGACTTGATCGTAGCGAATAAAGAGTTCTGGCCGGAATTGAAATAGGCTGATCAGTTTTGATAGGAGCATCATTTTTTGGTCCTGCTCATCCAGCAGGAAGATAAAATAAGAGGGCCTGAGCAATTATGCTCAGGCCTGTTTTGAGAAGTGGAGTAAAATGAAATTAATTAATTGTTTCAGAGGCATCTACCTGTCCCAATATATACTGATGGCAGGGTTGATGACCCAGCTTGTGCCATATTTGACCCATCTTGGATATGATTCTATTCAAAGGGGCTGGCTATTAGCTTCATACAGTTTTACAACAATCTTTTTTCAAGTTTATGTTGGCTATTTATGCGATAAAAAGAGGCGCATCAAAATGTTTTATGCAGCGGTCATCGTTTGTCTAGCACTATTTGCGTCCCTGTTTTTCTTTATCACAAAACGTATTTTCTTATTGCACCTCATTTTGCTGGCCTTAGCAGGTGGCTTATGCAATACATCGGCAGCGGTTGTCGATAACTGGGTCATCAGCAACAAAAATGCACGAAGCCATTTCTCTGGAATTAAAGCGGTGGGGTCTCTTGGTTGGGGAATAAGCAGCCTGCTCTTGCCTCTGATCGTGTCGGGAACACACTATGCGCTGCTGGCATACATCATCAGCGGAATTGCCTTGCTGCTTCTTTTTCTGTCAGCAAGGATTAAAGAAGACGATGCACTGAATGGAATCCATTCGGCAGAAATCAGCAAAGAAGATGTCATAAAGCTTGTCCAAAACAAGCAGTTCGTTGCTTTTACCGTCGTTTTCTTTCTGGTTTACCTAACAATAGTGGCCAACAACACATTGATTATTGATAAAATACTTTCGCTTCCGACAGGTTACCGTTTTGTGGGAATGAAATGGGCGATTCAGTCGTTTTGTGAAGTGCCGGCCTATTTTTTGTTAAATCGCTTCAGTAAGAAAATAAAAAATGAAATGCTCATCTATTTGGCTTGCTTTGCCTTAATTGTCCAGTTTGGGATCTATTATTTTGCTGCTACTGTTGAGATAATCGTGATGGCCAGTTTTCTGCAAATTTTTACGGTACCCTTGTTTAGTCTGGGCAGCCGAATGATGATCCATAAAGTTACACCGGAAAAGTTGTTGTCTACGGGGCAATTGTTGTCAATAAGCTTTTACATTGGTGTGGCTTCCTTCATTTCGCCACTGATATCAGGATTTATCAGTAATCTCATGCAAATAAATGCAGCGATTGTAATTTTTATCATTTTTCCTGTATGCGCAGCACTTGTATTGAAGACTGCGTCTGTGAAACATTCGAGGACAAAGCAGGGACTTGGAATCCCTGCGAATGAACTTGTTGACAGATGAATGTTTTTGATATCGATTAATAGTAGAACGGGAAATTTAGGAATCGCGTGTTACAGGCTTTTAAAAACTCATCAGAAGGAAACGTATAAAGGAGTGGTTGGATCTGCAAGTGCAGATTGTCAGCTGCTCTTTTTATTTTGTATTTTTATTGGAATAAAGGTTTCATTTAGTAAGTGTTTTGTATCTAAAACGTCGGTTCTTGGTTATAGGGTTCTGCTGGTGCTGTTTTCGGAAAAAGCCGACAACGGCAATTAATTGTTGCAAAATTGACAAAGCTATATCGGATTCATCTGTATAAAAAAACTTTCATTTAGCGTATAATGGAAGTATTAGAATCGTAGGAGTGTGCAAAGTGAGAGGGATTTTCATCACAATCGAAGGGCCGGATGGCTCAGGCAAGACAACCGCGTTGCAGCAAGTAGTGCCGCGTCTGCAACAAGAGATGAACCGAAAAGTGGTAGCGACGAGAGAGCCGGGCGGAAGCCCAATCGCGGAAAAGATCCGCTCGTTGATACTGGATCCTTCGCATACGGATATGGATTCTAGGACAGAAGCGTTATTGTATGCGGCAAGCCGCCGCCAACATCTGATCGAAAAGGTGTTGCCCGTTTTGGAAAGTGGAGACGTCATTTTTTGTGATCGTTTTGTAGATAGTTCAATAGCTTATCAAGGCTACGCAAGAGGCATCGGTGAAGAAGGTATCCGTGAAATAAACGAATTCGCAACAGAAGGCATCGAGCCGGATGTGACGTTGTATATCGATGTCCCGGCGGAAGTAGGCATTCAAAGGATCCATGCAAATCTGGACGAACGGGAATATAATCGTTTGGACCAGGAAAAGCTCGCTTTCCACGAAAAAGTCCGAGCAGGTTATCAGCAATTGGCGAAGGCCAATCCGGAACGGATAGTGGTCGTCGATGGGACGATGAGCCGTGAAGCTGTAGCGGAAGCGTGCTATCACATCATCAAAAACAGGTACCCAAGCTATTTTTAGAGCAAGATCATTTTTCAAGCATCACTGATCAGCCTTTTCAACATACAGAAAGTGGGGGATTCACAATGAAATTAGTTGTGGCTATAATTCAAGATAAAGACAGTGCCATCCTGTCCGATGAGTTGGTGGAAGCGAACGTCCGCGCTACGAAATTGCCTTCTACAGGCGGTTTTCTGCGCGCCGGCAATACCACCTTCATGATCGGGGTGGAAGACGAACGCGTCGATGAAGTATTGCGGATCATCAAAACCAACTGCGAAGCGCGCGAGCAGTTCGTGGCGACCCCAGTAAGCATGGATGTGCCGTTGGACAACGCGATCGCCTATCCGATGGAAGTGCATGTAGGCGGAGCGACCGTATTTGTTTTACCGGTAGATAGTTTTCACAGATTCTGATGACGAAGGAAAGGATGGATGGTGTGACACAGCTTTTGATGAGGCAACAGCCGGAACTGCTCGAAAGGTTCCAACGAACGATTCAGGAAAAACGACTGGTCCACGCCTACTTGTTTGAAGGGGCACGAGGAACCGGCAAAGAAGAATTGGCGCGTTGGATAGCCCAGACGCTCTTTTGCGAGGAGTTGCAGGATGGCCAGCCTTGCGGGCACTGCAATCATTGCCTGCGGATTGCGGCAGGCGAATTTCCCGATGTGGCGGAAATCAGTCCGGATGGCAACACCATCAAGGTCAACCAAGTCCGTGAACTGAAGGCGGAACTTTCCAAAAGCGGGATGGAAGGCAGCCGCAAGGTCTATCTGATTTATGACGCCGAAAAAATGACGGTCAGTGCTTCGAACAGTCTGCTTACGTTCTTGGAGGAACCGCAGAACGACACGTACCTGATTCTGATGACCACGGCCAAGGAGAACATTCTGGCGACCATCCGCTCGCGTTGCCAAATCGTCCATTTCCAGGTCGTCAACAAGCAAGCGTTAGGAGAAACCTTGGAGGCGCAAGGGATACAGCGTGAAAATGCGGCGTTGTTGGCGGCCATCACCAATAACCAAGAGGAAGCCCTGTTGTTGAACCAAGAGGAAAGCTTCCACGAATCCAAGAAGCGGACGTGGGCTTGGTTCCAGTTGATGACCGATAAAAATCCCCAATCATTTGTGTTTGTGCAGACCGACTTGATGGACGGACTGAAGGACAAAAATGATGGGCACTTCTTTTTGGACTTGCTATTATTCTATTACCGTGATTTACTGTATACCAAGTACAGCAATAAGCAAGCTATCGTCAACAAAAATCACGGAAAAGAGTACGAGCGCATTGCCGAAAAACTGCATCCTCAGGAAATCACCCGGCATATGGAAAATATCCTCAATGGAAAGAAACATTTGGAAGCAAATGTTCAGCTCCAAGGGGTACTGGAAGAAATTGCGCTCGGGAATAGCCTATAGATAAAGCTTCTGGAGGAGAAAGAAAATGAAAAACGTAATTGGTGTTCGTTTTATGCCTGTCGGGCCCATCTCTTATTATGAAGCAGGCCAGACAAAGTACAGAATGGACGAAAAATTGATCATAAATAATGGGAATGCTGTCGATATTGGCCAAGTCGTCATTGTCGATAAACAATGCAACAATGACGAAGGCGGCATCCTTTCGCATAAACATATCATCCGCATTGCGACCGAAAAGGATCTCGAGCAGGATGAAAAAAACCGCGCGGAGGCGAAAGAAGCCTTTGCCGTGTGTAAGACGAAAATGAAGCAGCTGAAATTGGATATGAAGCTGATCAAAGCGGAATATACTTTCGATCGCAGTCGTTTGACTTTCCATTTCAGTTCGGAAGGCCGGATCGATTTCCGGGAGTTGGTCCGCGAGTTAGCGGCGGTTTTCCGCACTCGGATCGAACTGCACCAGATCGGCGTCCGCGATGAGGCCAAGATCCTTGGAGGGATCGGACCTTGCGGAAGGACACTCTGCTGCTCGACCTTCTTGGGTGACTTTGTGCCGGTTTCGATCAAGATGGCGAAGGACCAGGGGTTGTCCCTGAATCCTACGAAAATATCGGGTTTGTGCGGGCGTTTGATGTGCTGCCTGAATTATGAGAACGATACGTATGTCTCCCTCAGAAAAGCGATGCCTGATTATGGGCAGGAAGTGATGACGCCTGAGGGCAAGGGGAAAGTTGTGGAATTGAATGTGCTCAGTCAAGTCGTCAAAGTGCGTCTGTTCGAGCACAACAAGACGGTTGAATTTGCCAGTTCAGAATTATAGGATGTTAGAACTGCACGACAAGATTGAAAAATAAGTATGGAAAATGCGAGTGGATAAAATGGATAAACGTGCCTTGTATGACCAATTCCATCGGGTGGAAAGCCGTATTTCATCGATGGGAGCAGATGTTAAAGAGATTCAAGAGAAGATGGATGACCTGATAGAAGAGAATGCAAATCTTCAAATCGAGAACCAGCATCTGCGCGATCGGATCGACTTCCTTACGAAGGAAAAAGAAGATGCGCAGAAGCAAGAGCCAGAAATGTCGAAGTCCCGTCTGAACTTACAGAAGCTGTACGAGGATGGTTTTCATGTCTGCAATGTTTATTATGGTTCCCGCCGTGTGAATGATGAGCCCTGTGTTTTCTGTATCGATGTCATCTACGGTGAAAGAGATCGGAAAAACTGACAGTATTCCGCAACTGCGGGTACTGTCAACAAATGATGGATGTATGAATGGCAGAGGCGGGGACAGAAGTCCTGGCCTCTGTTTTGAGGATAAGCGTAGCTGGCGTATTGGTCGGATTTTGTTTCGGCTGCTGCAGGCTTGATGATATGTATAGATAAAGGGGTATATGAATGGAAAATGTATTAAAGGAAGGCGAACGGTTGGATGTGCTGAAAAGGGAAAACATCCAGATTATCCAAAGTTCAGCCGTGTTCTCTTTTTCACTGGATGCTGTGCTGTTGGCGGATTTCGCGGAATTGCCGCGCGTGAAGCCGGCGAAGATTGTTGATCTCTGTGCCGGGAACGGGGCAGTCTCGTTCCTGCTGACAGGAAAAACCAAGAACCCGATCGTCGGGGTGGAACTGCAGGACCGTTTGGTGGACATGGCCCGCAGGACAGTCCAGCTGAACCAGTTGGAGGAGAAGGTCTCCTTCTTGCATGCGGATGTGAACGACGTGACCCGCTTCATCAAACCGGATTCCGTCGACGTCATCACCTGCAATCCGCCCTATTTCAAGCTGAGCGAATCCAGTTTCACGAATGAATTGGATGCTTTTGCGATTGCACGCCACGAAATCCACTTGACGCTTGACCAATTGATGAAACAGACGAGCCATCTGCTGAAGATGAAAGGCAAGGCTTATTTTGTCCACCGGCCGGATCGTTTGATGGAGATCCTGGAAACGATGCGGAGCAATCGGATTGCGCCCAAAAAACTGCAGTTCATCTACCCGAAACAGAACAAGGAAGCGAACATGATCCTGATTGAAGGCATCAAAGACGGCAAGGAAGACGGTTTCCGTGTGCTGCCGCCGCTCGTTGTGTACAATGAAGAAGGGGAATACAGCCAGAAGGTAAAGGATGTCCTCTATGGCGAGCAGTGAGCACTACTTTTATGTGCTGCAGTGCGGAGATGATTCTTTTTATGCGGGCTACACGACGGACACGCTTCGGCGCGAACAGGAGCACAACAAAGGCATCGGCAGCAAATATACCAAGGCACGCCGCCCTGTCCAAATGATCTACAATGAAGTATTCAGTTCCAGGGCGGAAGCGACCAAAGCGGAGGCGGCATTCAAGAAGCTGAGCCGCAAGCAGAAGGAGCATTTTTTGAAGGTTCGCGGAGCCCATCTGCCCAGCTCTGGACCGGACGGTATTTAGCGGGTCGCCAGAACCACCAAATGAATCGAAATCAGAGGAGAACAAAGATGCAACTGCAAAAAAGTTATGAACAACACGAAAGCGGAACGCTTTATTTAGTGCCGACACCGATCGGCAATCTGGAGGATATGACCTTCCGTGCCATAAAGATACTGCGCGAAGTGGACCTGATCGCGGCGGAGGACACGCGCAATACGCGGAAATTGCTGACGCATTTCGAAGTGGACACGCCTCAGATCAGCTTTCACGAGCACAATACGCAGGAGCGCATTCCGCAATTGGTGGATAAGCTCCTGGGTGGCCAATCAATCGCCCAGGTGAGCGATGCGGGGATGCCTTCCATCAGCGATCCGGGACATGATTTGGTGCGCGCCTGCATCAACGCAAATGTGCCGGTTGTGCCATTGCCGGGCGCCAATGCGGGTGTGACCGCGTTGATTGCCTCTGGATTGGCGCCGCAGCCATTTTTCTTTTTCGGCTTCCTGGAGCGCAAGAAGAAAGACCAAGTGGCGCAGTTGGAGTCGCTGAAGAACAGGGAAGAGACGATGATTTTCTATGAATCGCCTTACCGGCTGAAGGAATTGCTCAAAAACATCACAACTGTGATGGGGGCGGAGCGCCAAGTCGTCATCTGCCGCGAATTGACGAAACGCTTCGAGGAGTTCATCCGCGGTTCGGCGGAAGAGTTGGCCATTTGGGCCGAAGAAACGGAGATCAGAGGGGAAATCTGCCTGATGATAGCCGGCAATGATGATCCGGAAATGCCTGTTGAACAGACATTTAATGACCTCAGTGTCGCCGAATTGGTGGAAAAACTGATGACGGAACAGGGGCTTTCTTCCAAAGATGCCATCAAAGAGACTGCAAAAATCAGGGATATGAAGAAACAGGAAGTGTACCAAGCTTTCCACGGCTTCTAAACAGGAGGGATGACCGTTGCTGTTCTATTTATTGAGCGTATTCTCGTTAGGCGGGGTTATCACGCTCCGAAGGATGGAAAAAAACAGGCAATTCCAAAGTTACTTGCTGGTTGCGGCGTTGCTGTTCCTTTTCGTGGGAATGCTGCAGGGCAATGAATCGCCCCAAGTGGCGTGGATCCGTTACGCGGTGATGCTCTTTCGCGTCTTGTTTGGCTTGATTTCGCCGTTTGCTTTCCTGTTTTTTGGCCTGGCGCTGGTCTTCAATGGGTTGCTGTTGCTCAAGAAAGAGGGGTGGGCCAAGCGGTATGGTCTGCTGGTTGCGGTGGGCACCTTCATTTTGTTGATGGATCTGCTGTTCCTGCTGAATTATTTCGTGTTCCACCATTACCTGATCTGGCGCTTCATGCGCTTGATGGGCTACTTCATCATCTATTTCGGTATGGTGCTGATCTTGTTTTTTATCGCGACAGCTTTCTACGGACTCGTTCCGGTTGCCCTCGATAAAGATTTCGTCATTGTCCTGGGAGCGGGATTGCTGCCGGGCGGAGGCATCAGTCCGCTGTTGCAGAGACGGTTGGACAGAGCGATCCGGTTTTTCCGGCATCAGACAGAGCACACGCAGAAGCGGCCCTGCCGTCTGATTGTGAGTGGCGGGCAAGGGATAGACGAACCTTTTTCCGAAGCGTATGCCATGAAACGCTATCTGATGGAGAAAGGCATTCCGGAAGAAGTGATTCTTGAGGAGGACGCATCCGTAAATACGTACCAAAATTTTCTCTATTCCAAAGGGATGATGGACGCGTACAAAGAAGGCTATAAATGCCTCTTCATCACGAACAACTTCCATGTTGTCCGCAGCAGCCTCTATGCGCATCGGGTGGGGTTGGAAACGGACGGCTTGGGCGCCTGGACGCCGCTTTATTTTCTGCCGTACGCTTTTCTGCGCGAATTCATCGCTGTTGTGTTTATGCAGATCAAAGGGCATGCGCTGCTGTTGGCGGGCGTGCTGGCGCTTGGATTGTGGAGAATCTATTTTTGATAGTAAATAATGAGAGCTGTATCAAAACCAGAGTAGGATTTTCTGGTTTTGATACAGCCCTTTTTTTGTATGGGAATTGAATTTATGCTCAGAGATAGCCCGCCAAAACCCGTTTGGCGGGGAAAAATGCCCGCGGACAGCAAGAGATAGCCCGCCAAAACCCGTTTGGCGGGGAAAAATGTCCACGGACAACAAGAGATAGCCCGCCAAAACCCATTTGGCGGGGAAACTCCGCCACGAAACTCGCCAAACTCGAACACCAGACCATACAATCAAACCACGAAACTGCAAAGAAGAAGCTGCCTCATGAGAGACAGCCTCTTCTTCCCTCGTTTAAAGCAGTCCTTCTGTTATCAATTGATTCAAGCCATGATAGACACCTTCGTCATCATTGGAAGGCGTTGTGTAGGCTGCCGCGCCCTTGGCTTTCGGCAGTGCGTTAGCCATTGCGAAGGAATAGGGTCTGCCGGAAAGCATGGATATATCATTCTCGCTGTCGCCAAAAACGGCCACTTCTTCGTTGGAAATGCCAAGTTTTTCCAGTAAGGTATCCAAGGCTTTGCCTTTGTTGATGCCTTTTTTGGTGATTTCAAGTTTCCGTTCATCAGAAAAGACCAGCTCGTAGTCATCATGCAGGCCCAAATGGGGCAATGACTGCGTCACGGCCTCCATAAAATGCGGGTCTTGGCTGATCGAAATTTTGTTGCAGGCAGCTGGCGCTTCCTGCAGATCAAGAATCAGTTTTTGTTCCGGATAGCCGTCACGCATATCGCATAACCAGCTGTACATGCCGCTGGCCCAAGGATAATCGTCGGGCAGTCTCATTTCGCCGCGGATCTTCTTCTTCAAGGCATACAGCGAATCCGGCAAATAGGTGTACAGGCCGGCATCCTGAGAAAATTGAATCTCAACATTGAATGTACGGAATACGGATGTGACTTTTTGGATATCTTGGGAATCCATTATACCCAATCGTTCCCTGGTTTGAGAGTTGAAGTCATAAATGGAGCTGCCGTTCACATCAATCAAATAACCTTGATGGGAATCCATCTTCAGTTTCAGGGCATCCGGCATCAAGCGCAAGTAACTTCTTCCGCTGGCCAATACCAGTTTGATGCCTTTTTGCTGGAGCGATAGGAGGAGTTCCTGAGTTTTGGGACTGATGTCATGGTCAGCAGTCAATAGCGTGCCGTCCATATCGCAGACGATTGCTTTAATGGGCATTATCTATCCACCTCTATTTTTGTTGTCGAAAGAATTTCGCGTATGGTGTCGATTGATTCTATATTTGTATGCTCATCATGGTAGAGATACGATAAGTAGATGATATCCACTACTGTGAGATAAAGCAATCTGGCTGAAAGCGCCTCGGACTGAAAAATGGATTCTTCCGTTTCGACTACGATGCTGACATCACTCAGCCGATTCAAGACACCCGGCGGATTCCCTGTCAGACAAATGATCTTGGCTTTATTATGAGCCGCTACTTCCGCTAACTTGATTGTTTCCGCCGTTTTTCCTGAGTGCGAGAAAAGGAAGACGCAATCATCTTCCGTTAATTTGGAAGTGTGCATCAGCTGCATATGATAATCCGAAACATAGTTTACGGGGATGGCGGTTCTTAAGAACTTGTGGTAGGCATCGAGCGCGATGACCGCGGAGGCGCCCAGGCCAAAAAAATGAAGCGCTTTCGAATCCACGATAATATCTAGAGCTTGTTGCAGTGCTTCCCCTGATAATTTACTCATTAAGCTTTGCAACATAATTTGTGAGGACTGAATAACCTTTTTAGAAATATCGCTCGGAGTATCCGAAGCGGTAATATCGGTAAATACGGCTAACTGGTGCGTGCGTTCTTCCGACATACGATAGTTTGATGCGACACTGATTTTGAAATCCTGGAAGCCTTTGAAGCCTATTCTTTTCACGAATTTAAAAATCGTCGATTCTGAAAAATCCGTTTCTTCGGCAAGATTGGACAATGTTTTGTTCACTAGGTCCATACCCAAGCTCACGAAATAATCGGCAATCTTTAATTCAGTGGCTGAAAAAGTTTCGTAGTGCGGCTTCAGAATCATTTGGATATAATTTTTTGACATATATGAACACCTCCTTGGGGATAGTATAGCATATTCGCGATTAGTAATAAATATTTTTTATTTTAGCTTTACAAAGTAAAAAATATTTATTATAATCAGAATATAAATTAAGAAAACGATTACAAAAGGGTTTTGGCGGACATAACGTTTTACAAGTGGAGGGGTAAAGAAAAATGACTCAAGAAAATAAGATAGCCATCGTCAATTCAAGCAGTTTTGGAAAGATGTTCGACATGCATGTGGCCAGACTGGAAAAAATCGGACAGGTCGATCGTTTCGATTTTGATAGTTCTATTGAAGGAAAACAACTAGCTGAATCCTTAATAGGGTATAATATTATTATCGCGAGTGTAACACCATTTTTCACTAGCGAGTTTTTTGAGCATAAGGATGAACTGAAGCTGATCACACGTCATGGAATCGGGTACAACAATATAGACCTGGAAGCTGCCAAAGCGCATGGTACGATTGTCGCGATTGTCCCACCTCTGATTGAGCGCGACGCAGTTGCAGAAAATAATGTCACCAATTTACTTGCACTGATGCGGCGCACAACTGAGTCGGCCCAGGAAGTCAAAAATGATGGCTGGGAAAATCGAGCGCGGTTTATTGGAAACGGTTTATGCGGAAAAACGGTAGGCGTCATTGGTGTCGGCAATATCGGCAGCCGAGCCGTCGAAATTCTGCATTATGGGTTCAGGTGTGAAGTGTTGGGGGTCGATCCGAACAAGACCGCGTTGGAAATCGAGATTTTCGGCGGCAAGAAAGTCGAATTGGACGAACTTCTGGAGCGGGCCGAGGTCATTTGCCTCTGCGCAAGCCTGAATGAAACGAACTACCATCTGATTTCCAAAGAAACCATTGCGAAAATGAAGGACGGTGTCTACATATCCAACTCAGCTCGTGGGGCACTGGTGGACGAAGCGGCAATCATTGAAGCGATCCAAACCGGGAAACTGCGCGGATATGCGACAGATGTACTGGAAGTTGAACCAGGACGCAGTGACCATCCTTTCCTGGAGTATCCGAATATCATTGTGACCCCGCACACGTCCGCGTACACAATGGAGTGCCTGGAAGGGATGGGAGACAAATGTGTTTCTGACTGTGAAGCGATAGTGGAAGGGAGGATGCCGCGACGGGTAGTGCAACCAGTAAGTCCTTATATTACAGCATGAGGGAGGTGTATAAAGTTGGATACAGTTGTAAATGTAAAAGTTGGCCCGCAATTTTATAAGTATGGGCAAGGCGCCATGGAAGTGATCCCTGACATACTGAACGAATACGGTGCGAAACGCGTGTTGCTTGTTCATGGCACGATTTCATGGGAGAAAGCAAGGCCCTATCTGGAATTTCTGGATGAGGAATTCACAATCCAATACGAAAAATATAACGGTGAGTGCAGCTACAATGAAGCAAACCGATTGGCCAAACTAGTCGAAGCTGGCAACTTTGACTTTATCGTCGGCGTCGGCGGAGGGAAATTGTGTGATCTGGTGTACTACGTCGGCTCATTGACGAAAAAACCGTTTGGTGTTGTTCCGACGTTGGCCAGCAATTGTGCACCTTGGGCTCCCTTATCCGTAATGTATAAAGATAACGGCCTCGCTGAAGGCAAAACCGAGCATTATAAAAGACAGGCAGCGTTTCTGATTACTGATCCAACGTTGGTCATCGATGCGCCGATTAAATTCTTTATTGCAGGAATCGCGGATACTCTAGCCAAGTGGTATGAATCCGATATGATCTTGGAGCAGCCGCAGTTTCAAGCGAATAATTTCCTGATGCTTGCGCGGCATTCGGCAAGAATCTGCAAGGATGTCCTCGCTGAAGAGGGTCTAAAGGCTATCGAAGATATGCGCAATGGGAATGCATCTGCGGAATTTATCAAGGTATCGGAAGTCATATTCGGTGTTGCCGGATTGGTTGGGGGATTCGGAGATAAATACGCCCGGAATACTGCCGCCCATGCCATTCATGATGCGATTTCAGCGTACCTGCCGGGAGTCCACAACTACTTGCATGGTGAAAAAGTGGCCTATGGTATTTTCTATCAATTGGCTCTGGAAGGCAAATGGCAAGTGATCGACGAGTTGATTCCGATGTATGAAGCTTTAAGTTTACCGAAATCATTAACTGAAATGGGCGAGTATCCTTTGCAGGAAGAGGAACTCAACAAAATAGTCGAACTGGTCAACAAAAAGCAAAAAGTGCATTTGTTGCCGATGACGATCAATGAAGCAGTCTTGAAAAAAGCAATAATAGATTTAGAAAAATACATAAATACGGAGGTATAGACAATGGAAAATATTACTGCAATGCAAAGTTTGATCATTGCACTTTGGGTAGGGGCAGTCATGTCACGTGCATTTTTAGGTGGAGCGACATTGACGTTACGTTTTTCCCCTTTGATGACAGGTTTGGTCGCAGGTATTGTAATGGGGGACGTTCAACAAGCAATGATTATCACAGCAGCGATTCAGCTGATTTACATGGGGGTTTTCTCTCCAGGGGGAACAATGCCTTCTGAACCATCAATCGCAGCAGCGATCGCGGTGCCGGTTGCTTTGATGGGTAACCTGCAGCCTGAAGCAGCGATAGCTGTAGCTGTGCCGGTAGGTTTATTGGGTGCTTATCTGTACCAATTCAGATTTTTCATCAATACGTTTTTGGGTAAATACACCGATAAAGCCGTAGAAGACTTGAATGACGGCGGAATCGTAAGATCGATTATCCTTTATCCGACAATCGCTTCTTTCTTGTTATTTGTACCGTTAGTGTTCATTGCCTTGTTCTACGGAGCGCCCGTTATTGCGGATGTCATAACCGCACTTGAAGGTACAGTTGTGTTCCATATTCTTACAGTTGTCGGTGGCGGTCTAGCAGCTATCGGTATTGCAACAACGATTTATGTTATCGGCCGTAAAGACTACATGGTTTTCTTCCTGTTAGCATACTTGATGAGTGTCGTGTTGGCGTCCTTGTCAATCACAATGGTGACGTATGCGATCATCGGCGCTTTAATTGCAGCCATTTTCGTACTGGCTAAAGGACAGGGTGCAAAAGCAGCTCCTGCTTCCGCTGGCAGTGCAGCGTTTGATGATGACGATGATGACGATTTCTAAAAAGTATGCAAATTGAAAGGAAGATGAAAAAATGATAAACGCTAATCTAGATGCTAAAGAAAAAAACATGTTAGCACCTGAAGAAATAACTGCTAAAGATGTTACGAAAACCTATTTACGCTGGCACTTTGCAAACGAAATCCCTCACTCATTCGAACGTTACTTAGCTCCTTCGCTCCTTTATGCGATGATGCCGATTCTGCGCAAACTGTACAAAGATGAAGATCAATTAAGAGCTGCCTACAAACGCCAATTGCTGTTCTTCAATACGCAACTGTCTTGGGGTGGCGGCGTCATCACAGGGCTGATGTCTTCGATGGAGCAAGAACGTGCCAATGAGGTTGTGAACGGTGAAGAAGTTACCATGACTGACGACCTGATGTACAATACGAAAGCAGGTTTAATGGGAGCTTTGGCAGGGATCGGTGATTCGATCGACTCAGGAACGGTACAGTACATTTTCATCGCTATTGCTGTTCCTTGGGCACAAATGGGTAGCCCGATCGGTGCCTTGTTCCCATTCATCGCCTTTGCTCTTTACCAAGTATTGTTGGGTGTATTCTTTGCACGAAGCGCATTCAAGACAGGTAAAAATGCAACGGGTGTGATGCACAGCGCTGGGATTCAGACTGTTATCGAAATGTTGTCTATCCTAGGGATGTTTATGATGGGGATTTTAGCCGGAAATTATGTTAAAGTTTCATCAAGCTTAGAATTTGCAATCTCCGGACGACCATTTGTCCTTCAGGAAATGCTTGATAAGATCATGCCTGGTATGTTGCCGCTGGCTGTTGTTCTGGGTGTATACTTCTACTACATCAAAAAAGGTCTGAAAGTAACGCGTGCGCTGGTAGGGTTGACGCTGATTCTGATTGTTCTGGCTGGCATAGGTCTTCTGTAAAAAGGTCATTAAGAAAGGAAAGTGTGAAAAATGGGAGTAGTAAATTTAGCGCGTGTAGATGAGAGATTGATTCATGGTCAAGTTATGTTGACATTGTCTCAACGAGATGGCGTCAATTCAATCTTTGTAGTTGATGATGTTGTTGCCAAAGATAAATTCATGAAAGATCTGTACAAGAGTGCGGGCAGCCGTACCGGGCAAAAAACAATTGTCATGACGGAAGAAAAGTGCAAATTCTATTGGGATGAGTTCAAATTCAAAGAGTATAGCGCTATTTTGATCACGAAAACAGTTACCGGAATTTATAATCTGGTCAAACATGGTGTCCCGATCAAGGATTTGAACATCGGCGGAATCGCCAAAAAAGGCGATGATGATATTTTGGTCACTAAATCAGTTTATCTGAACAAAGCAGATGCACTGAAATTGAAAGAGATGAATGAGCAATATGGCGTTGAAAACATCTATTTCCAAGCGACACCATCTTCTGCAAGTTCCAGCTTAGCGGATGTATTAAAGCAATTCGGCTTATAAAATAATTCCTGGTGGGAAAGCAGTTATTGCAAAATAGCTGCTTTTCTCAATCGGGAAAATAGTGACCAAAATGACAGGTGGCAAATACTATGCAGCAAAATGAAAAATTTAAAGATTGGCTATTTCGATATCAGTCCTTTTATCGTGTGCGTCGCACGGATAAGAGCAAACGGCGGTTTCTCTCGGCATTGGTGGCGGATATTTCTGAGATGCGAGAAGATGTGCAGGTAATCGAGTACAATCGTCACGAAAAATATGCTTCAAGGAACGTTTACGTTGGCGATATCGAAAAAGCGGATCAGATCATTTGCACGTACTATGATACGCCAATCCAGCATTTTGGTTCTTATGTTTTGTTTGATCAAAAAGAACAAGAAAAACGAACAACCAGTTTCATTATAGCCAGTTCCGTCTTGCTGATTCTGGCGGGTATTGCCGGAACGCTCCTTTACATGCGATACGCATCGGGAGCGGTTGACTTGATTTCTGTTCGCACCTTGTTTATCGCTCTTGCTTACGGTGTCTATTTCTACTTGCTGGGCAAGGTTACGAAGGGATCAGCAAGCCGAAAGACGTTGATTCGAAATACTTCGTCAGTCCTCGCTATGTTGGCCATGATCAGTGAGGCGAAGGGAGAGAAAACAGCTTTCGCTTTTGTGGATGAAGGCAGTTTTGGGGAAAGTGGTCTGGAAGCAATGCTTATGCCGCAAAATAAGAAAGCGAAGATATTCTATCTGGATTGTGTAGGCGCAGATGCGCCGCTGCATGTTATCGGGAATGATGTTTCTAAGGCGAAATTGTCGGAATTAAGTATTGATCATCAGTCGTCGGACGAAAGGATCAATTATATCTTCAGTGCAAAAACCTCAGAAAAAGAACAAAAAATGCAATTTTATCTGGATAAAGCGGATTTGGATCGAAAGAATTTAAATATGGAAAATATAGCGAAAGTTATGGAATTGTGCAGATAGGCAAGGGGCCTTTTCCGTAACGAAGGAGGATTATCAATGTTAGGGATTGTCATTGCAACACATGGTACATTAAGCGATGGGCTTAAAAATTCAGCGGAAGTAATTTTTGGGCCGACCAATAATATCTCAACGGCGAACTTGAACCTGGGGGACGACGTGCAGGCATTAGGCGCAACAATTAAAGAAGCTATCCATGAAGTAAACCAAGGTGAAGGGGTTCTCGTATTTGTTGACCTAGTAAGCGCCAGCCCGTACAATCAATCGGTTCTTGTGACAAATGGTTTGGAGAAAGAACTGCAAGATTCTGTTTACATCATTGGCGGGGTAAACCTTCCGATGCTGTTGGAAGGGATCAACCATCAATTGATCGGGACGCCGGTGGAGCAAGCTGCCGAAGCTGTGATCGCTCAAGGAAAGAGCAGCATCAGTGATTGGCATGTATCTATGATTGCAGACGATGATGATGATGAGGACGACGCTTTTTAAGGAAAAGAAAACGAACCCTATAGAATGGACACTAAAAAAGTGTCCCTCTATAGGGTTCGTTTTTGTATACTTTTCAGTGGAATTGAATTTATGCTCAGAGATACCCCGCCAAAACCTATTTGGCGGGGTAAAACGGCCAAGGGCAACACGAGATTCCCCTCCAAAGCCACTTTGGCGGGGAATTCCACCGATAAGCCGCAAATAAGAGGCCGCCTCATTTTTCGAGACAGCCCCAGGTTTTGTTGAGCACTATTCGGCTTTTTTGTTCTGATTCACCATCAAATCACGGATTTCTTTCAGGTAAAGTTCAACAACCGGTACTTCGGCTTCAACTTCCACTGGTTCTTCCTCAGGCATTTTGCGTTTCATTTTGTTGATGACCTTGATCATCAGGAAAAGGACAAGTGCGATCAGCAGGAAGTTCATCACGGCTTGCAGGAAATTACCGTAAGTGAAGTCTGCTTGTCCGATTTTGAAGGAAAGCCCGGTCAAATCTGCATTGCCGGTCAAGGCTACGATGATCGGTGTGATGATATCTTTGACTAATGAATTGACGATTGCTGTAAATGCACCCCCGATGACAACCCCGACGGCAAGATCAAGAACGTTCCCGCGCATGATGAATGTTTTAAATTCTTTCCACATATTTTTCACCTCCGTTTAACATAATTATATTCCAAGTGCATTGAGATAGCAAAAAATACAAGCTTCAGCGGATAATATTTCTATGTTTTCTAGCGATCGACCGGTTTGATGTAAGCAGCGACCGGATAATCTTCGGGTGGCAAGGTGCTTTCTTTCCCTTGCGCCAATTCGGCCAACAAATAGCCGATCAGCGGACCGGAAGTCAATCCGGATGAGCCAAGCCCGCTTGCCGCGAAGCAGTTTTGCAGACCCGGGACACTGCCGAAAAAGGGGCTGAAGTCGGAAGTGTAGGCCCTTGTGCCGATGCGGATATCCGCGGTTGCCGCTTCTTTCAGATTGGGGAGCCAAGTGAGGGCTTGTTCCAGCATCGGATCCGTAACGGAAGCATCAGGCTGCAGGTCATAGCCTTTGTCGTTCTCGTGGCTTGCGCCGATGACTGTTTTCCCGTGGCCGAACGGAAGCAAGTCGATTTCGCCTTGGGGCATGATGACCGGGTAGTTTTGCCGATCGTTGTCTTCGGTTTGGAGGACGACCAGCTGCCCCTTCTGACCGCGGACGTCGACCGTATACCCGAGCGGCTGGAGTAGCTGGGGCAGCCAAGCGCCGGCCGCCAGGATGATTGCATCGAATTTTTGCGGAGTTCCGTCCGGCGTCAGGATGGACAAGGAACCCTCGCTATCCTTGGCGAGGGAGACGGTCTCTTTGTGGATGCTGCCTCCGAAGCGGGTTGCTGTCTGCAGCAATGCCTTCGTCAATTCCCGGCCGTCCACGCGGGCGCCACCGCCTACGTAAAGGGCTTGTTCGACGTTGCTGAGAGGCGGGAAGGCTTTTTCAAGTTCACTGCCTTTCAGTATAGAGACCTTTCCGATCAGAGGCGCCTGCTCACGGCGTTCCAGCGCGCGGTCGTGGACCTCTTGGATATAGTTGGTGGATTGTCCCAGGACCAGGGCGCCGCAGCGTGCGTAGGCATCCGTCTTTAAACCGTCGGAAGCCAAGTCGGCCAGCAGTTTGTCATAAAAAGCCGCGCCTTCGGAGACGAGACGGTACCATTTTTTGTTGCGGCGTCTGGACAGCCAAGGGCAGATGATCCCTGCCGCAGCGGCTGTTGCTTGGCCTGTTCCGCTGTCGAACACGCTGACGCTGTGGCCTGCTTTTGCCAAGTAGTAACTTGCGGTGGCGCCGACGATGCCGCCACCGATGACTGCAATCTTCTTTTTCATTGTTATAATCATTCCTTTCACCGGTAGACGGTGTTTGCTGCTGATGGACAGAAAAAGCCGGGAACGGTGTCCCGGCTCTCAATATTTTTGATGAGGATCCCTTTTAGGATCTGATTTGGCCTTCGCCGTAGATGATGTATTTGTAGGAAGTCAATTCCTTCAATCCCATCGGTCCGCGAGCATGGAGCTTTTGCGTGCTGATGCCGATTTCTCCGCCGAAGCCGAAACAACCGCCGTCCGTGAAGCGCGAAGAGGCATTGATGTAGACTGCCGCCGCATCGATATCGTTCAGGAAGTTCTGTGCCGTTTGGTAATGATCGGTGACGATCACTTCGGAATGGCCGGTGCTGTATTTTTGGATATGCGCGATGGCTTCATCATAAGAAGAGACCACCTTCACAGCTAAGATGAAGTCCAGAAATTCGGTAGCGAAGTCTTCCTCTGTAGCTGGAACAGCTTCAGGCAGGATGCTGCATGTCTTCGCATCGCCGCGCAATTCCACTTTATAAGGCGCTAAGGCTTCCGCGAAAACAGGCAGAAAGGCATCCGCGACTGCTTCATGGACAACAAGCGTCTCGATGGCGTTGCAGACGGAAGGGCGGGAACATTTCGCATTCACCAGAATGCGCGTTGCCATTTCCAGTTCGGCAGCCTTATCGACGTACAGATGGCAATTTCCGACGCCGGTTTCGATGACAGGCACGGTCGCATTTTTCAATACGTTCTGGATCAGACCGGCTCCACCCCGAGGGATCAGGCAATCCAGATAGTCATTCAGTTTCATGAATTCGCTGGCCAGTTCGCGGGATGGATCAGGAATCAGCTGAAGCGTATCCTTGGCGAAACCGGCGTCCACGAGGCCGGCCTGCAATGCGGTCATGATGGCTTTGTTGGATTCCAACGCCTCTTTTCCGCCGCGCAGGATGACAGCATTCCCGGATTTGAAGCACAGGGCGCTCGCGTCTGCTGTGACGTTTGGACGAGATTCGTAGATGATTCCGATGACGCCAAGCGGAACACGCTGCTTGCCGATCATCAATCCGTCGGCTGATTTCGTCATTTCCTCGACATAGCCGACCGGATCGGCCAGTTGGGCGATTTCCTTGAAACTGTCCGCCATCCCTTTGATCCGTTGCGGATTCAAAGTCAAGCGTTCGATCATCGGCGTCGGCAAGCCATTGGCCTCGGCTGCGGCGATGTCCTGCGCGTTGGCGGCCAGAATAGCATCCTGATGCGCGTAAAGGGCGGCTTCCATTGCAAGGAGTCCCTCGTTCTTCTGCTTGGTCGATGCTTTCCTCAGACTGTTGGCTGCGGCTTTCGCGGCAATGCCCATTTCTTGCAATAAACTGTTCATCGAATTTCCTCCTCTATTTGTCTTCCCTCACAAAATAGGTCCCAATTTCTTTGCCGGCCAGTATATCGAACAATACGGTCGGGTCTGTGGCTTGCGTCAATACCATCTGTTGCTTGTTCTTAAGGATTTGTTTGGCAGCTTTCAATTTGGTTGCCATTCCCCCGGTCCCGAATTTCGAGCCGTTCCCGCCAGCCAAAGCCATTTCCTTTGCTGTGATGGCATGAATGGTGTGGAAGAGGACGGCATCCGGATGCGCCATCGGATTTTTATCATAAAAACCTGGGACATCGGACAGCATGATCAGCAGGTCGGCAGAGATGATCTCCGCTACCGTCGCAGAAAGGCGATCGTTATCCCCGAATTTTGTCAGGTGATCCAATTCCTCAACGGAGACAGCATCATTTTCGTTTACGATCGGGATGATGCCCATTTTCAACAACTGCTCGAAGGCATTTACGGCATTCCTGCGGCTTTCCGGGAACTGCACGATATCCAGAGTCATGAGTATTTGCCCCACAATCTGGTTATAGTGCGAGAAAAAGCGGGTGTAGAGGTTCATCAATTCGGCCTGGCCGACGGAAGCGACTGCCTGTTGTTCGGGTATGGATCTCGGCCGATGCGGCAGGTTCAGGTGGTTGAGCCCGACGCCGATCGCGCCGGAAGACACCAAGACGATTTCCTTTCCCTGATTGCGCAGAACGGTCAAGACATAGGCGAGCCTGTCGATTGTCTGGTAGTTTACGGATCCGTCCGCCAGCATCAAAGAACTTGTGCCGATTTTGATGACGATCCTTTTGCAGTCCAATATTTTATTGCGGATAGGTTCCATGTGCACATCCCCATTTACGATATGATTTTTTTTCATCTATATAAAGTAGTTGTTTTCAAGTGATTGATAGCTTGCGCCCGATGCGATATTAATACCTATAGTATCATGGAATGCCTAAAAAATTAAGAAATAGCAAAAAAAAGCTGCCTGAAGTTATCAGGCAGCCCTAAAGGAGTTGCTCTTTACTTTGGAGGAGTAAAGAAATTGAAAAAGATTGTTTGTGATTGGCCTACAGTCATGATAAATCTCAAATATGAAGAAACTATGAAGATTATTTTATGAAATGGATAAGATTTTTTGCTGCTGCCGTCAGATGAGCCCGAAAGTACGGAATGCCTGGTGTAGGCCATCTTCATCCACCGAACTCGTAACGTGATCCGCAACAGCCTTCAATTCTTCTTTGGCATTCCCCATAGCGATGCCGATTTTGCAATAGTCAAACATCTCCAGATCGTTCAAGCCGTCTCCGATCGCGATCGTCCGCTCTTTGGGTAGATCTAAGTGTGTCAACAACGCTTCGATTGCAGTCGCTTTGTGTATGCCCGGTACCATCAATTCGCCGCTTTCATCCCCAAACTGTGGTACAGTACATTGAATCGTTTCAAAGGCATTTTCGAATTCCGCTTTGATCTGTGCAAAAGAAAGTTTGTCGCTCTGAAGGAAACAAGCCTTATTGACGTCAGATTTATACAAATCCTCTTCCCCGTAGATTAATCCCTCAATGAAGGGGTGAGGCTGCTCTTCTTTGCGTCTGCGGGCATCCGGATCGTTGTCAATATCGCCGTAAATGCAGCGTTCCACATGCGGCAGGAAATTCTTGCTGGCGAACAGGCCGCCATTCGATTCCAAGTAAAAGTCAACGCCATGCTGATCAAAGAAATCCACCATTCGCCTGACTTCGCTGGCTGGGACCGTCTTATGGTACAACATTCCGTCATTCAGCTCAACGAAGCCGCCGCCAGCTCCGATGATGCCGTCAAAGCCGATTTCCATGATGAAATCATAGATTTCCGGTTTTGACCTGCCGGTGCATAAATAAATTTCATGTCCATTCAGTCGGGCCTGTCTGCATGCGTCCGCAGCGGATGCGGGAACCCAACCGTCATCCGCCACCAAAGTACCATCAATATCCAAAAAAATGATTTTTTTATCCAATCATTACCCTCGCTTCCTGCCCTTAAACGGGCTGCCCGATATTCAAGTCTACTATATAATGGAATGAGAATTAATGCCAGCAGAAGAGACTGTTCAAAGTCTTTATTTTTGAACAGCCGGTAATCATTCAGAAATAAGTTGAAAAAACCGTTGACAGCATTCGGCTGCGATGATAGTATATAGAAGTTGTCCGCCAGAATCGGCTTTGAAATGATTTGAAAAAATTGTTGACAGACGATTTAGAGCGTGATATTATATAAAAGTTGCTGATCCACGCATCTGCAAGCCGATAACACTTCTGAAAAACTTTCAGAAAAGGCTTGACGGAGAGCCGGAGCCGTGATATTATGAATAAGCAATCACGTAATACGTGATGCGCGATTGACCTTTGAAAACTGAACAAAGAATGAACGAACCAAATGTGCAGGGAGCTTCGATTTCGGTCGAGGCAAACGAAGGCGATACGTAGTATCGCAAACATAAAGTCAGCAAGAAATTAGAGCTATCAGCTTAACATGTAGGATTTCTGTACAAGAGTCCACATTTACATGAGAGTTTGATCCTGGCTCAGGACGAACGCTGGCGGCGTGCCTAATACATGCAAGTCGAACGGTCTTTTCTATGGAAGCTTGCTTCCACTGAGAAGATAGTGGCGAACGGGTGAGTAACACGTGGGTAACCTGCCCATAAGAGGGGGATAACATCCGGAAACGGGTGCTAATACCGCATAGTTTTTCTGATCG